>DATNHL010000311.1:0-2799 GCA_035604995.1 Occallatibacter sp.
CTGCTGCGCGAGTTCCACCAGCAGGGCCGCACCATCGTGATGGTCACGCACGATCCGGTGGTGGCGCGGCTCGCCGACCGCCGCGTGGACCTGCACCACGGCCGCATCGCCAACCAGGAGATCTTCTCCCTCGCCAACGAGATGCAGTTCGACGAAATCCTGGAAGAGATTTGGATCCTGCACGAGAACGGCGAACTGGCCGAAGTCGGCCGCATGGAAGTGGACGGCGCGCTGCCCGTAGCCATTGCCGTGGAAAAGATGACCGAGCTGGGCCTGATCGCCCTGACCCCGCACCCGGCGCAGGTGCACGACCACAAGGCGGTGCTCAACCGCTGTCACGAGGCGATGCGTCCCACCATACAGAACCTGGGCGACGGCAATCTGCTGGTGGACTTCACCGAGCGTGGACGCCGCAAGGCCGAAGACATCATCCGCCGCCACCGCCTGGCCGAGCGCCTGTTCACCGAGACGCTCAACATGGACAACGAGACCGAAATCGAACAGCAGGCGTGCAAGTTCGAGCACATCCTCTCGCCGGAGGCCACCGAGCGCATCTGCTCGTTCCTCGGCCATCCCCGGACCTGCCCGCACGGCTCCCCCATCCCCGAAGGGACATGCTGCGGCAAGGCTGGGAAGAAAGAGGCGGTTGCGGCCAAGGCGGCGGATTCACGCGGCGCGTAGGAATTACATCCTACATTTTCACAAACATCGCTAAGTTGCAGTCCACAAACGGGTTTCCGTTGGCAAAGCCCGTGCTCTACCAGGGGCAAGATTGGGGGGCCATTTATGCGGAAACCGACTATCCTCTGTGTAGACGATGAGGTGAACGTTCTCACCGGGCGCGAGTTTCTGCTGCGGCAGCACGGCTATGACGTACTGGTGACCACCAGCGGGCGCGAGAGCCTAGACCTGCTGGAAGCGGTGGACGTCGACGCCGTGATCCTGGACTACCGTATGCCAGAAATGATGGGCGACGTGGTGGCCGCGCGCATGAAGCAGCTCAAGCCCGACGTGCCCATCATGCTGCTCTCGGCGCAGGACCGCGTCCCGGCCGCCGCCCTGCGCTCGGCCGACACCTTCCTCTCCAAGAGCGTGCCCCCGGACCAGTTCGTGGACGCCGTGCACGACATGGTGGCCTCGGGATCGCCGTTCTTCGGCCGCTGGCTGCAGAGCTGGAAACAGCGCCTGTCGGCGTAAGAAATACCATTCCTCGAAAATCAGGCAAGACGCAGCATGCTGCAGGTTTGTCCAAACTAGGTTTTCGTCCCGTAGTGTCATCCTGAGCCGCCCGAGCCGAGCACACGCGAGGTGAGGGCGAGAGAAGGACCTGTGCATTCTTATGCCAGCCCATGCTGGCAGAGGAGGCTCAGCAAACGTTCGGCGTGAAACTCGGCAGGCGGCCACCGCCGCCGCCCACCGGTCTTGAGCTATCGCTGTGCGCGGTTGCGCAGTTGCGGCGTGCTGGGGGATGAATTGGCGACTGCCGCGGCGCCGCCGGGATTGTCGGCCGAGCTATCGGTCAGGCTGCTCAGGGCCGGCAGGTCGCTGGCCTTGTACTTGGCGGTGCTGATGTAGCCGTGGATGCGGTCCTTGCTGACCTGATTGATCACCAGCTCCACCGGCTGCTTGCTCTCCGAGGCGTAGAGCATCACCGGCTCGAACATGTTGACGTGTTTCTTGGTAAGCTGGGCGTCGTCCACCCGCAACTCCAGGTCGGCATAAACGTGCCTGGTGTTGGCCTTGCGCAGGCTCACGCTGATGGGTCCTTCGCGCTGGAACTGCTTCGATTTCTTCAGGTCAAACTCGTAGTAGTTGCGTTCACCCTTCCGGGCGAGCGCCACCACTTCCTCGTGGGTGCGGGCGATCGATCCCGAAAGCTCGGTCTTGGCGCCGGTCAGGTCGGATTGCGTGGAATCGATGGCTTTCCGGTGCTCGGCGAGTTGGCCCTGCACCTGCTTCCAGCGCGGATCGTCGCGGCGCACCACGCGCGTTGTCCCGCGATGCGGGCTGGACACC
The DNA here is from genome assembly GCA_035604995.1 of Occallatibacter sp. Lineage (GTDB taxonomy): Bacteria > Acidobacteriota > Terriglobia > Terriglobales > Acidobacteriaceae > Telmatobacter. The sequence continues at coordinate 2,017 of DATNHL010000311.1, forward strand.
CGCGCCGTCTGCTGCGCCTCACTCAGTTGGTTGAGCCTGGTGATGACGTCCTGCAACTGAGAGCGGGTCTGGTCGAGAGCCGTGCTCATGGCCGCGTTCTGGGCGGACATCTGCTTGACCGCTCCGCGCTCGTGCGCGACGAAGGCCAGACTGCCGATCGTGACGCACGCCAGGACTACCAACACAACGCCCCACAGCCCGAACTGCGAATGTGATTCCGAATGCGATACTGCTTGGGAAACCTTTTCTTCTTCCATGGGAAACCTCTTCTCATGGAACGATGCAGCAACCGACGGGCCAGCGCTCGGGAATTCGCCAAGCAGCTTGAAAAATCGTCTTAAAGCTGCGGAAAATGCGAGAGTTACCCAGAGGCCATCGTGGAATGGCTGACACAGCGTGGAAAGATTTGCACGGCGGCAAATAGATTCCTCGGCGCGGCTTCACTTCTTCCACGGATGTATCCGGGGAACCCATCGCGGAACGTTCCGGCAATATTCCTCGTAATCCGCGCCGAACATCCTCAGCAGGGTTGGCTCCTCATACAGCCGGACGAACAGAGCTACACCCGCCATCACCGCGGCCACCGCCGTGATCGCCACCAGGGTTGCCCGGCCGAAGACCACCCATAGCCCGGCCCACCCTACGAAGAAACCGACATACATCGGATTCCGCACATAGCGATAGAACCCCACCACCACCAGCCGCTTGGGCGGAGCGATGGGAGCCGGGGTTCCGTGTCCCGTCCATCCGAAGTCCCATATGCACCGTAAGGCCACGGCGAAA
>DATNHL010000312.1:0-2686 GCA_035604995.1 Occallatibacter sp.
TCGCCGCTGACTCATGGCCTCTATCCCATCCTTGGCAACGACGTCTGGGAGCACGCCTATTACCTGAAATACCAGAACCGCCGCCCCGACTACCTGGCTGCATGGTGGAACGTGGTGAATTGGCACGAGGTGAACAAGCGCTTCGCCGTGGCCAAGGGCTGAAAAGCAGGGGTCAGGGGTCAGGGATCAGACTGTGAGCCCGCGAAAATCAAAATACCCCACTTCGCCGATTCGCGAGGAGAGCGAGTCGGCGAAGTGGGATATGCATGCCTTATCGATAGCTCTTATTCATCCGATCCACCCGAATTGACCCCGCGGTTCGAGCAACTGCAACTGCTGCCGGTCGGGAAGGAATTCCGCTGCTCTTCCACTTCAGGCACAAGCAAACTCCCCCACGCCGCAACCAGAGCTGCTTCCCTCGCTGACGCGCGCTCGCCACAGCCCATTCTCGGGCCAATGGTGAACCGGAGGTTGACGCCGTTCATCGGCGCAAATACTCCAGCCCGTTTACGCGGGAGAGAGCTTGAAAGGAGCCTGGAAGTCGTGAATCAACGCGGTGACTGCAGATCCAACGATGGTTCGGGGAGTGTCTGGGCCGCAAGTGCAAGGCTGAACGTGCAGGCTGCGCCGCGATTCTGAAAGGTCACCCTCCTACGTAGTTAGCCCAGAAGGCCCAGTTGTACCCGCGAGCCCTGTACACGCAGTTCCACAAGCGGCAAAACAGCCCCTCCAAATCCTCGGCGCGGTCGAAGTGGTATTCGCCAAAGTTGGGCTCGTAAAAGTAGGACCTTCCGGCGAGAGCGTGAAACGCCACATCGTGGCCACCGCCGTCCACCTTGCCGGAACTAAGAATGGCGCTTCCCTTATCTTTCATGCTGGTGAGATTAGGCAGGATATAGGTCTTCCAGATGAACTCGCCGGCGATGGGTTCGTCCTGAACAATGTGCCGGCCGGTGCTGGAGTTATCGATTTTTATCTTGTCGTAATTCGACTTCTTCTTGGGATTATCCAACATCCACTGCATCTGGAAGGAACTGTGCGCAGACGCGATCAGTTCAGGCATCTTCTCGATGCGAATCGCCGCGAACAGGGCACTTGTGTGCTCCTCGATCCAGCTTTGAGCTCCGTCCAGGCCGGCGCCGAACGCGGCTTGCAGGTCGGAATCCTCGAGCGACGGCAGATCTTTGGGCGATTTGCCGAAGCGGCTGCGGACGTCAAGAAGAAGCCGCCGATTCAGCTCCGGCATGATTAGGTCATCCGCCATGTTTGTCAGGTTGAGCTTGGAGACCTTTCTATGGGTTTCCTGGGTCGCAATCTGTTTGTCAAAACGCGTCTTGGTCTTGGGGTCCTTCCAGACCTTCCACGCCGATACTTCTTCGTCTTCGTTGTACATCGCGGATCGGCCGGGCGCGCCGAACTTCGATTTGGCCCTTCGGGTGGGGCTGTAGATGCGCCGGAGCCAATCCAGGCACATGCCCATGCACACCCCCGAGCCCTTGAAATCGCGTTCGCTTTGATTCCAGTTCGAAATCTGGAATTTCTTGAAGTCGGAGAGAATGGCGTGGATTTCCATCGCCTGGACAGAGGGCTGGGGAGGGGCACTCATAGTCCGGAAATATACACCAGGTTTTGGATGGGAATCAAGCGCGCAGAATGAAAGCGGATTGGAGGGAGCTTGCGCAACGCTTTGCCTTCTATCAATGCTCCTTGAGCTGGGATGGCTTCCTGTTCGTGGAAACAGCCGCCAACGGATCCACGGCAATCCCCGTCGCTCGCAGGTGCACAGCCCCACCCGCCGCAACTCTTTCCCAGCTTTCGGTGTCTAACTGAACGTGACAATGCGTACGTTTCTGCGCTCCTTTGCTGTTTTGGCCCCCTCGGCCTGCCTTGGTGTTCTCTCTGCCGCCGCCCAGGCCGGCAGCTTTGTCGTCGCTCAGCACGGCAAGCCGGTGGGCACAGCCGAATTCAACTTCACGGCCACGCCGCACGGCTACAGTTCCACCTCCATGGTGCGCATCGCCATGCAGGGCCTCAACTACTCGCTCTCAAAGACCGAGACCCTTTCGGCCGCCAACCACCTGCGGCACGTGCAGGTCAGCGCCACCGTCAACAGCTCCGCCGTGAACCTGACCGCCGCGCCGGACGCCGCGCAGTTGCTGCTCAACGTTTCGGCCAACGGCAAAAGCTCCACCGCGCGGCTGGACCTGCATCGCGCCGCGGTCTTTCTTCCCGACTTCGACCCGGGCGCTCTGGAAACCCTGTTGGCCCTCGCCGTCGCCCACAACAACCGCGACCTCTGGGCCATCATCCCCAAGCAGGCCGGCGACCAGGCCGGCACCATCAACCCCGTCGTGCTGGCCACCTACGCCGACGAGCAGGGAACCCTCGACGGCAAGCCTGTTACGGTTCATCACCTCGTGGCCACCATCGCCGGCGGCAAAACCGATCTCTTCTCCGGCCCCGAGAACCAGCTTCTGCAGGCCGAGCTGCCGCAGCAAGGGTTCGCCCTGGTCCGCAAGGGATTTGCGCTGACGCCACCGACCAGGCCGATGGCGCCACCAGCCCAGCCACAAGGCGCACCCGCCGCGCCTCAGGCGCCAACCGCACAGCCAGTCCAGCAATAGTCCTGCGCAGCCCGCTTGTTCCGCGTAAGCGGAGCTGAGTTGCTAAACCGCTTTCCCCGCCG
>DATNHL010000313.1:0-4280 GCA_035604995.1 Occallatibacter sp.
AGAAGGGCGCGCGCATCACGAGTCACATCGCGTTGCCGGGCCGCTTTCTGGTCTTCATGCCGACGGTCAGTCACGTGGGTGTGAGCCGCAAAATCTCTTCAGACGAAGAGCGCCATCGCTTGAAGCGGATTCTGGTCAGCGAGCGCGGCGAGGCTTCGGGCGGATTCATCGTGCGGACCGCCGCCGAGGGCGCGTCGGAAGAAGAACTCCGCGCCGACCTTCGCTTCCTCATTCACCTCTGGGACGAGATCAAGCAGCGCTCCGAGTCGTCCAAGTCGCCCGCTCTCATCTATCACGATCTGTCGCTCATCGAGCGCATCCTGCGCGACCAGGTGAGCGCCAACTTCTCCTCTATCTGGGTCGACTCGCAGGACGACTACGAGCGCATCGTGCGCTTCCTCAACCGCTTCTCGCCCTCGCTGGTGCGGCGCGTCAAGCTTTACACCAAGGAAGTGCCGCTCTTCGAACACTTCGGCATCCAGGACGAAATCTCGAAGGCCCTCCGCTCCAAGGTCTGGCTCAAGTCGGGCGGCTCCATCGTCATCAACCAGACTGAGGCGCTGGTGGCCATCGACATCAACACCGGCAAATACGTCGGCAAGTCGGCGCGCCTAGAGGACACCATCCTCAAGACCAACCTGGATGCGGTCCCGGAGATCGTTCGCCAGATTCGCCTGCGCGACCTGGGCGGGATCATCGTGATTGACTTTATCGACATGGACGAGCGCAAGAACCGCTTCAAGGTGATGGGCGCACTGGAAGAAGCTCTCAAGAGCGACCGCGCCCCGACAAAGGTTCTGCAGTTCAACGATTTCGGACTGGTCGCCATTACCCGCAAGCGCGTCAAGCAATCGCTGGAGCGGACGTTGAGCGTGCCCTGCCCCACCTGCCAGGCCACCGGCATGGTCAAGAGCCCAACCACCGTTTGCAACGAAATCTTCATCGAGCTGCGCAAGATGAAGAAGCACTTCGAAGGCGCAGATGTGCTGCTCCGCGTGAACCCCGAAACCGTCAAGGTCCTAAAATCAAACAACGCCAGCTGGCTGAACGAATTCGAGGAACTGGTGGGAAAGAACATCCTCGTCAAGAGCGATCCGACGCTGCATCCGGAGCAGTTCGACATCCAGGGCTGATCGCTCATAACCCGCAATTCGCCTCACCGGATCACATGAATCGGCACTCCAACCTTCAGGTTTCTCCAGGCCTGCTCCGTCGTATACACCGGAGCCTTGAGCGCAATCGCCAGCGCCAGGCAGGAGCGATCGCCCAGCGACAAACCATACTGCCCGGTTGCCGTAATCAGGCTCCCGGCGATCTTCGCATGTTCACCGGTGTAGGGTTCCACTGAATTGACGGCAGAGAGAGCGTCCTCCCAGGCTTCGTCGGGGTGGCCCCCGCGCTTAGCGAGCTTCGATTGCACTTCGGCGAGGTTCACCGTGCTTGCGACAGAGCGGGACAGAAGATCTCCTGCCAGCTTGTCTTCACCCCGCTCATGGAGCAACAATACGAGAATCGCAGAGGCATCGAACACAACTTCACTCATGCTTTGCCGCCTCACGCCGCTCCGCGCTCAACTCGTCGGCAAGGCTGACCCCGGCCGCCACGTACTTTCTTACTCGCTCCTGCGCTCGCCGCAGACGTTCGCGCATCGTCGCAAGGCGCAGTTCGCCATCGACCACAACCAGATCAAGCATGTCGCCGTCCACAATCCCGAGCGCCTCCCGCATCGGGGCAGGAATCACAATACGCCCCTTCTCTCCTACCCGCGTCCGAACCCGCATTTTTTCCACTACCCTGATTTGCTCCTGGGCCCTCCCACTCTCTTGCAGTTCCAGAGCTCTCATTTATCCCACCTCCTGTGCCAGTGACACCAATATAGCATAGTGCCGAAGACTAATTTTGTAGCAATTCTATTGACTTCCCACATCTGAACAAACCTCCCACCGTAACTTTCCCCAAAAACCGGTGTCTAATCTTTTGCCCGGGGCATGATTCCCGGATGCACTTAATTCAATTCGAAGAATGAGGTACCGACATGTCATTCCCCCGTTGGATGTCGCTCATGCGACGTGTCTGTTTCCTTGCAGGCGCAGTGATCTTCGCGGCGGTTTTCGCAGGCGCCCAGTCCTCACACTCCTCTAACGCAAACCAGCAATTCGCTGCCGGCGAATCGAGTTCCAGCGCTTTCCAGCTTGTGGCCGATGACTACCTGTCCGGCGCAACGGCCCTGCACGATGCGGCTGCCGCTCTCGGCTCAGGCGCCGGCAAAAGCGGCGGCGAGAAGCATGGGGCTTTCAGCGTCAACCGCATTGCGATCGAGCTCGGAGGCGGTTTCAACGCCCCCGTCGGCAACGACACGCCCTACATCACCTGGGGCGGCAACATTACCGCCGGCGCCGGACTGAACTTCAACAAGTGGTTTTCGCTGCTAGGAGAATTCCAGTTCATGGACAACAAGCTGCCCGGCGCATTTGTCGCGGCAGGGGGCGGGCAGGGCGGAAATGCGCACATCGTTTCGGTCACCGTCGATCCCGTGATCGACCTCTTCCCCAACAAGGTCAACAGCGCCTACCTGACCGGCGGGGGAGGCTACTACTACAAGTCCACCAACTTTACGGTTCAGGTGTGCTGCGACTTCTACGGCTACCCGGTGAACGTGACGACCAACAGCTTTTCGTCCAACCAGGGCGGCTTCAACCTCGGGCTGGGGTTTACCCACCGGCTGGGCGGGGTCTACGGCGACGGCAAGATGAAGCTCTTCGGCGAGGCGCGCTACGTCTATATCCACACCCCGGCCATCACCGAAACCAACGGCCTGGGGACAACCGGGCTGATCCCGGTGACCTTTGGGCTGCGCTGGTAAGCGAGTTGCACAGAAAACCGTCGCGGTTCTCCGGCTGCCACGCAGCAGGGTGCCCGAGGTTTCGATTCTGAGACCTGGGATTCCCAGGTCCCCACCCGCAACGGCCAAGCTGCCCTACAGGATCCCCAGCACCCGCAGCCGCACCAGTCCGCCGGCCAGCACGCCCGCCGGCATGAGCGCCAGCAGCGAGAGGGCATACCAGACGGGCTGTGTTCCGCGCGCCTGCAGCGCGCTCAGCGCCCCCATGGCCAGCACCACAATCCCCAGCACCAGCACCAGGATCAACGGATTGCCCACCGCTACCCACGCCGCAACGTACCCTCCCGCCGCTGCCGCCAGAAACGAGTAGCCGAGGTTGACGAAAGCGTAGCCGGGCTTCGGCTTGCCCTCCGCGCCCACCCATTCGGGAGTCATGCGAGTCAGCAATGCCGTCACCGCCATCACCAGGAGAGTCATCGTGGCAAAGCCCGCCAGCAGCGCCAGAAATGCATGCACTATGACCAAAGCTTTCTCTCCTCGCTCGGCTGGACTCCCACCTCGCCCCGCTCAATCCGCTCCAGGAACTGGCGCGCCAGCTTGCGTTCTCCCGGATGGCTCTCGCCGTGCATCGAGCACAGGTCAAGGAACTCGTCGCACAGCGCGTTCCGGCGCTCCTGCTGGGCAAACACGCCTTGCAGTGCCACGGCAAGCTCCCGCAACCGCGCCGCCTCCGGCCACAGGCTCTCCTCGCCCTCGTCGCTGAGCAGCGCCACGTCGGAAAACAGCCCCTTGCGCCCACGCGCACACTCATCCAGGCAAGCCATCAGTTGTTCGCAGAATGCCTGCTCCAGCACATCCAACTGGCCGGGTTCCATTTCGTCGCGCGGGTCCATTTCGTTCCTCACTTCCCCCGCACCGCCAAGGCCAACGTCCGACGGCTGCGGCAGCATCGCATTTGCATGGAAGTAACTTGAGCTTGCATATCAGCCTCGGCGAGCGGGCGGCCGATGTCAAGCAGCAAACGAACGCGAAGCCCGGCCCCCTATTCCGCAGCCGCCGCCTTCACCATCGCCGCCAGGCTCCGGTCCACATCGTCCGTCGTCGTCGCCCAGCTCGACACGCTGATGCGCATCGCCGTGCGCCCCTGCCACACCGTAGACCCGCACCAGCAGGTTCCCTCGGCCTGCAGGCGTGCAATGGTCCGCAAGGTTTTCTCGGGGCTGCCGAACGAAGCCAGCACCTGGTTGATGACCACCTCGTTCAGCACTTCGAACCCCGCCGCCTTCAGCCCCGTGGCAAACCGCCGCGCATGGCTTGAGGTGCGCTCCACAATGGAGGCCATGCCCTCGCGACCGAGGGAACGCAGTCCGGCCCACAACTCGACGCCGCGGGCACGGCGGGAGAGCTCCGGGTTATAGTCCGAAGGTTCCCGCGGCCC
>DATNHL010000314.1:0-4941 GCA_035604995.1 Occallatibacter sp.
CGATAACCGACCACCGAGACCTCTGGCGAGCCGCTCCAACAAAGATCCTGTATAGAGAGCCCAGCCCACCAGGGGTATGTAGAGCATGTAGCCGTTTCGCGGGGTGATGAGGCACACGGGCAGGAGACTTCCGGCCAGGAAGCACAGGCCGAATTTCATGGGGCGCGAGCGCAGCGCGATGGCCGCCGCCGCCATGCCGGCCCACAGAGCCGCCAACTCCGCCGTGGAGAGCCGTCCGTCGAAAAGGCGGCCATACAGCAGGAAATTCTGATAAGCGCGCATGCCTTCCACGGTGGCTCCCAGCGAATGGGCGGCATAGCGCGGATCGTCGCTGAGCGGATTGGGGGTCAGCACCTTGACCGCGATCGTGGGTACGACCAGGGCGGCGGTAATCAGCGCGGGCCGCCCCTGGCGCGCCAGAAATCCGGCGGCTTCTCTCCAGGACCAGGATTTCGGCGGGAAATAAATCAGCTCGACCAGCAACAACGCTCCCGGCAGCGTCATCGCCATCTCCTTGGAGTCCAGGGCACAGGCGGTGAGGGCCAGCAATCCTGCCAGTTGACGCCAGGTGATCGTATCCCTGCCCGCCTGCTGGGCCGCCTGGCGCCAGACCAGATAGCATCCCACCGCCGAGAAATAGAACAGAAAGCAGAGGATCTCGTAAATGGTGTCGCTGCGGTACACCAGTTCCAGCACCGCGGGATGATGGACCATTAATACGGCTCCGAACAACGCCGCCCCCAGCGAGCCCGACAGGCGGCCGAGGAGCCAGAAAGCCAGGAAGAGGTTCGCCAGCATCAGGGCGAGACACACGGCGCGAAACGGCAAAGGATTGAATCCGGCGAGCCGGTAAAGCACGAAATAGTAAACACCTCCCAGCGGCCGGTAGGCTCCCGTGATCACGCGGAGAGCGGACGCCAGCACATCGCCCAGGGACTGCTCCCAGTATTTGTGCATGTTGAGCAGGTTGCCGCCGTCGTCCTGGGTAAAATACGAAATCAGGCCTTTGTACGAGGAAGCGCCAAAGTAGACCGCCAGGAAGAGCAGCGAGGCAATCGCGGGCAGGCCCGCGGGGCGGTCGCCATGTCGAGGTTCCGCTGCAGAATCCGTCGGTTCCGTTTTGGCTTCCCGGCGACTCAATCGCTCCCTTTTACGAAGAGGGTTCCGGCCTCAAAACGTCTACGCTCTCAATCGCGGCCGTTCCTTGCGCACGAAATCCATGTCCTGCCTGGGCTCCCCGTCGCATTCTATCGCGATCGTGGTCACCGGGTCGTCGGGCGGTTTTTCCGGCAGTCCCGTGAAGCGCACGCGGAACCGGTCCTGCGCGAATTTCACTGCCCTCCCGCTCGCCAGCAGCTTCGCCGATTTCACCTTGGTCGTCATTCCGCCGATGGTGGCGGTCTCTCCCGGCCAGAAGTAGTTGTGCATGTACAGCGTGTTGCCGCTGCGCGTGAAGCTGGCATAGGCCGAGCGCCGCGGCTGGCACTTCTCCGTCTGGTAAATGGACTTGCCGTTGCGCTCCATCCACTTGCCCACGGCCGTCATGATGCGCACGGACTCCTCGGGAATCGAGCCATCCGCCGTGGGTCCGATGTTGAGCAGATAATTGCCCGTGTCGCGCGCGCAGGTGATCAGGTTGCGCACCACCGTCTTGGGATCCTTCCAGTGGTCGTCGGCGCGGTTGTAGCCCCAACTGTCGTTCATCGTCATGCAGGACTCCCAGGCGCGATCCGACGCCGTGATGGTCTGCTCGGGAGTGGCGAAGTCGCCGTCCAGCTTGTTGCGGTTGTTGACGATGATGTCGGGTTGGAGCTGGAACACCATCTGGTTCATTTTTTCCGACTCCCAACCTTTGGCGTCCAGCGGCCATGCCACGTCGTACCACAGAATGTCGATCTTCCCGTAGTTCGTGAGCAGCTCGCGAATCTGCCCGTGGATGTAGTCCACGAAGCGCCGGCGCGCTGCCTCGTCGTTGGCGCAGCGCGCGCCGTCCGGATGGTGCCAATCCATCAGCGAGTAGTAGAAGCCCACCCGCAGGCCCTCGCCGCGCGCGGCCTCCACGTATTCCTTCACCAGGTCGCGGCCGGGGCCCTGCTTCGGCGCGCAATAGCTGGTCAGCCTGGAATCGAAATGGCAGAAGCCCTCGTGGTGCTTGGTGGTCATCACCATGTATTTCTGCCCTGCCTGTTTGGCCAGCCGCGCCCAATCGCGCGCCGCATTGGGCTTGGGTTTGAACCGCTTGGCAAGCTGCTCGTACTCGGCCACCGGAATGCCTTCGTTCTCCATGGCCCACTCGTGGCGGCCCAGAACGCTGTACAGGCCCCAGTGGATGAACATGCCGAAGCGCGCCTCGTGCCACCATTTCATGCGCCGCTCGCGGTCGCTGGCGTCGCCCGCGGCACTGGCCGTCCCTGTGAGCGCCGCCGCGGCTGCGGCCAATTGCAGATAATCGCGTCGCGTCATCCTCGAAACCTCCCGAGCGATCAGCATACCACTTGTGGATCCGGCCCTCCGTGGCCTTGGGACCCACGCAAGAAACTTCCCAGCCGCCGTGGCGCAGCCTCCGCTGCCTAACACCGGCAGGAATGCCTGTATTACAAAACCCGAGAATCTTCGCGGTGCGCGAAGATTCTCGGGTTTGCGATCGGCGATCAGCCGTCAGCGCTCAGCCATTAAACCTCCGGAACTTCCGGCTTGCTGAAGGACATCCACGATGCCCAACGGGCGAATTTGTCACAAATCGGAAGCTGACCGCTGAAAGCTTCGGGCGGAGCCGCGCTGTGCTACGTCGGCGCTATGATGGGGCGTGCGCTGGATTTTTCTGTTGTGCTGCGCCGCTGCCGCGCTCGCTCAGGGTGGCGCCGATCCCAAGGCCAAGCCGGAGGACTACGAAGTGCATGGCCGCTCGAAGGATGTCTCCATCGGCGCGGAGTTTATGGTCCACAGCTTCTCCGGCCAGGGGCAGACCTATATCGCCAGGGATTTCCTGGTGGTGGAGGTCGCGCTCTATCCTCCCAATGGTCAGGCCCTCGACTTGAAAGACGGTTCGTTTGCCCTGCGCATCAACGGTAAGAAGCAGATCCTCGCTCCGGCCACCCCGCAACTGGTAGCCGCCACCCTCCAACATCCCGAGTGGCGGAGCGGCCCACGCCTCGAAGGCGTAGGCGGCTTGGGGAATGGCGGCGTGATCCTCGGCCGTCCGCTGCCGCCGCAGGTTCCCGGCGGCCCTCCGAGACCTTCTCCCTTGCCGTCACCGGCCGAGAATCCCAGCGGCATCGATTCCGAGCCGCGCGTCACGGCTGAAGAACTGGTCATCCAGACGGCGCTTCCCGAGGGACCGCACCGCCGCCCGGTAGCCGGGTTCCTCTACTTCCCGTACAAGGGCAAAACCTCGTCCATCAAGTCGCTGGAACTTTTGTACGAAGAAGCAGCATTGCAATTGAGGTAAGCCGATTGTACACGCCTGTGTAAATGCTGCGCCTTCCCATGCGCCCAAAGGCGAGGAACTTCACAGAAACTCGTGGCGCCTCAGGGGGTTTTGCGGGCAACTCCCTGGTTGGCAGGCCGGTTGCAGTATTGCATGGTGTTGAAGTGGCGCGAACCGGTGGGCCGATGTCAGTTCCCAAAAGAACAAAACGCCGGCCCCGCCGGTTTTCGGCGGGTTACTCGTATTTTTCCCCAAGCAAACTGTGCCGCACCGTCAGTGCGTCGCTATTGTGCGCTGGCTTCGGGCGTGGTCGCGGTGGAGTTGTCAGTCCCTCCGGAGGCGCCGGCTACTGCGAACCAAGCCTCGAGCTAAGAAATGCCGCAAGGTCCCGAGCGCCGTGCACGACGGCGATAATCTGAATCGGCTTACGCTGCCAGACGTAGCAGACAACGTAGGAGTAGAAGTTCCAAAAGCGATAGCGCCGGTCCAAAAGCTCTTCGTGATAGTGACCAATTCCGGGAGACTGGCCCAAGCGCTGAAAGGCTTCATGACCCTCGAACGATTCGCTCAGCGGTATCGGGACTGTCTTCGGCGATGTCCAGAAGAATATCGCGCAGGTCGGACTTTGCCTCCGGCGTGAGAACGAAGCGCCGCTTCACGAACGGACGGCCTTCTTCTTAACGCGTCTGCGTTCCTCGATTAGTTCACGCAATTCTTCGAAAACCTGGTCGCCATCGAGCAATTCTCCGCGCTCAGCTTGGGCAGCGCCACGCTGAAGCTTGGCTTTAAGTCTCTGAAGCCCTTCGTCCTGTTCTTTTTCCTGAAGCTGAAAGCGCCGAAGAGCCTCACGCACAACTTCGCTGGTGGTCTGATAGCGGCCCGACTTCACGCGGCTCTTAAGGAACGCATCAAGCTCAGGCGTAAGAGATATATTGACCGTTGTGCGATTGGCCATACTTGAGGAGTAGCATGTGTGGCATATCGTGTCAATTTGTGCCAAGAGCAGTCCTGGCTTTTTTGGTTTCTAGCGTCAGCGTGCTCCGCCCTTTTCACCGGCAGCCTGCGGCGCGAACTCCGCCACCGTCCGCGCCCCGGCCAGGAAATCCGCATTCACACGAGTACGATTTCTCTTCGTTCTCCCGGTCCCGGTACCCCCTGGGTCAGGTGAGTTCGAACGCTACTGGAACAACTGCGGCGCGAACTCGTTCAGATAGTTCCGCCAGTTGATCCAGGTATGCGCGCCGGTGCTTTCCTGAAACACCGGTTTGAACCCGTGCTTCTGGAGCATTTCCACCGTCGCCTTGGTAGTGGTGATCAACCCGTCGTCCGATCCCGTGCTGAACCAGAACAGCTTCAGCCCCTTCTTGGCCACGGCATTGTCCAACTCCGCCTTGTGTTGCTCCTCCCAGGTGGGACCGGGCGGCGGCGCCGGTGCGGCGGCCGGCGCCGCGCCCGCTGCAGCCCCGCGCCCCCGGCCTCCGCCGAACGAGCCGATCAATCCCGAGCTGTACACG
>DATNHL010000315.1:0-19882 GCA_035604995.1 Occallatibacter sp.
TCTTGATGCTGGCGAGCATCTCCTGCCACTGCTTCAGGCGCTTCTGCTGGGGACGGATCATGACCAGGTAGAGGACCGGGATCAATAGCAGCGGCAGAAGCATGGGCAGACTGCTTCCCGCCCCGCCCGGCGCACCTGCGAACAATGCGAAACTCGTTGCCACACTCATCCTTTGCTCACCCCGGGCCGCAGAGTCGCCGACCGTTCAGGGCACAGGCAAACCCGGCTTGAAACCGGCAGCCCGACGAAATTTGTCTCCGGGAATGGACCTGGCTTGATCCGGGCCGTTGCTGCGCCCGGCCGAGGCTTAGGCCCGGCCTTGCGCCAAATCCTGCGATGGACTCGCCGCCTGCCGCAGCGTGCGCCGGCTGAAACCCAGCCCCGCGTCCGCCTGCCGGCCAGTGACCCAACTGCCGTCTGCTTCCTGTTCGACACAGCTTTCCGCTGGAATCCGACCCGGCAACCCAATTTCAGAGGCCGCACGATGCAGCTTGTGCGTTCCCCGCCAGGATTCCAGAAGAATGCCTGAATACGATAAGAAACGCGCAGACTGTCGCGTGTCAAGGCGGCGCGTCACTGCCATGGCGCTCAAGAGTGGCAAAAATTGCACCGCGGCGGCGGATGGACAGGCGGGATGCGCGGCACATAGGATGGCCCCTGCGAGTCGTGGAGGAGTTTTTTATGTCCTTTTCTGTTCGTTGCTGGCTGCCTGCTGCCGCGGTTTGCCTTGTTCTTCCATTGCACGGAATGGGCCAGGCGGCCGATACCGGCCAGAACAACCAATTGATAGCCATGCCGCAGTACTCGGTGGTTGTGACGCCGGGGAACCCGCCGCGGTTGACGGTGGAGCGCGACCACGAGGCCGTTTTTGAGCTGCCGGTGGTGGCGGGCCTGGCTTCGATGACCGAGGAAGAGCATCTTTCCGGGATTGCGTTCCGGCTGCGCGAGACGGGCGGCGGGGCATGGGAGCTGGACGCGACGGCCAAAAGCTCGCTGTGGACCAATCGGCGGTTTACCTGGCGCTTCTTCCCCGATCACATCGAGTTTCAACAGTTTGCCAGCGGGAAGGGACGGCTGGGGCGGAGTTATTTTCTGTCGAATGGAGTTTCGAATCGGTGGGACAATGGCACGACCGAGGGGCGCGCGTGGGACGCGACGATCTATGCGGACCGCTATTTCTCGCCCAGCCCCAACCACGCCAACCAGTTTGAGTTCAACATCGCCATGCCGCAGATTCTGGGCTTCAGCGTGGGGCGCGAGGCGCAGTCCGACCAGGACTTCAGGCCGGAGCGGATGACGGGGCTGTTTGCGCCGCCGCCGCTGTTTCTGACCTTCCATTTGGACAAAACGTGGACGGGAATCGGGATTGGGACGAAGCCGGGCGAGTACCAGTTCCCTGCCCTCGAATATACGGGCTCGCGATACGCGGGGGCTGCGTTCTTTGTGGACTACATGGGCTACAAGGCGATTGACGGGGAGTTTGTTTCGCCGGTGATGGCGTTGACTTTTTCCTATGCTCCGCTGGACGCGCTGGCGAGCTATACCGCCTGGCTGGACAGGAGCGGGTTCTCGACGCCGACCGCGGCGAAGGAGGTGGCGTGGCACCACCTGCCTGTCTTTTGCGGCTGGGCGGAGCAGACTACGGAGACAGTGCCGCAGGGGATTGCGCCGAACACGTTTGCCACGCAGGCGAACTATGAGAAGTGGCTGGCGGTGCTGGACGACCGGAAGCTGCCGGTGGGCACGGTGGTGATCGACGACAAGTGGCAGCAGGGGTATGGGACCTTCGAGGTGGACGAGAAGAAATGGCCGGACTTGAAGGGCTTTGTAGCGGCGCAGCACGCCAAGGGACGGCATGTGCTGCTGTGGGTTCCGGTGGCGGAGACGGATGGGCTGCCCGAGGCGCTGTGCGTGAAGGCGCAAGGTAAGTGCGTGATTGCCGATGTGGGCAGCCAAGAGTATGAGACCTATCTGCGTCCGCGCATACGGCGCCTGGTCGACGAGATCGGCATCGACGGGTTCAAGGAGGATTGGGTGGGCGCGCCGGCCGCGCCGGGACTGCCGCTGACCGGGACGGCGACAGGGATCGAATTTGTGCGCCGGTTCCAGTGGATTCTTTATAGCGAAGCGCATAAATGGAAGCCGGATGCGATGGTGGAGACGCAGACGACGAATGCGCTGTTTCGCGAGTCTTCCGACCTGATCCGGCTGAACGACATCTGGTACGCGACGCGTAACGTGGCCGATGTGCTGCGGCTGCGCGCGCGGATTGCGTATATCAGCGGCTGGCCGCTTGTGGACACGGACAATGCTTCTTCAACGACGCTGAAGGACTGGTGGAGTTACATGCAGGCGCAGCCTTCGATCGGGATTCCTTCGCTCTACTTTGTAACTCGCACGGAAGCTACACAGGAAGCTCCATCGACCGAGCAATGGGATGCTCTGGCGGGGCTGTGGCGAAGTTATATCGATGGGTTGAAGGCTGGGCGCTGAGTCACGAAGAGGTAACTACCGCCTGCGGTGCGGGCGCCTGAGGCTTTGCAGGAAGAAGTTCCAGAGCACCCAGAGCATGAAGCTGACGGCCAGCGATGTTGGGATGAGATAGGCAAGTTCGACGAGAAGGCTGCGCATGGAGACGCTCCTGCTTCGCTTTCCGAATTGCACTGCGCGCGTGCTGCCTGAGCGCGAGAGCTGAATGCGTTGCATAACCAGAAGACAACAGGACCGCTAAGGATCGAATAGATGTTCCATAAGGGTTTAATAAGTTGAGCTATTTTTTAAGCCTGAATAGCTATTGAGGAGGCTTGAGTGAGTTATGCTTCGGATTGCCAGTAACGCAGTGTTGGGTCGGCGCAACTGAGGCAGAGGCGTTGGCCTTCGACTTCGACGAAGCGGCCAAAGTTGACGCCCTCGCCACACCGGGGACAGATCACGCGCTCGCCTTTGGTTCCGGGTAGCTCCGCGGCATCGACGACGACGTGCACGGGCTGCTCGCGGAAGAGCTGGGCGTCGGAGAGTTCGCGGTAGGCGAGCATCTGCTGGCGGCTCTTGGGCTCGACGTGTGGATAGAGCTGGCGGGCGAGTTCGCGCGAGTCTTCGAGGGCCACAATGCGCACGCCGCGGCCGGAGGCGAGATCGACAAAGGTGGCGGCCATCTTGCCCCAGTCGCGGAACTTGAGGGCGCGCTTGCCCAGACGGCAGCCGGTGACGAGGGCGATGGCGTCGGTGGCGCAGCGGTCAATCTCAACATAGGTGACGACGCGCTTTCGGTCTGCGCCGCGGGGATCGGCGATGCCGAGGCGATCGAGTCCCAGCAGGGCCATGCGCACGCCGAGGATCTGGCCGGCGCAGAGGTGGCCGTGCGCGGCTTCGGCTTTGACGAGGAGATCGTCGAGAGATTCCATGGGTTGCTCGCGGGCTCGCCCGCAGTGCGGGGTGAGCGGGTGAGTTCCATGGTAAACCGGCGGGCCGCTACTTCGGCTTGGCGTCGGTGGTGGGGGTTTCGGGCTCGTCGGCGGAGTCTTCAACGAGGACGGCGGAGCCGGGGACGATGTCGAAGCTGACGGCGTCCTTGCCGGCGGCATGAAAGGTGATTCGGAGCGGCTCGCGCTGCCACTCGGCCGGGACGCAGACGGGGTCGGGGTGGCTTTCCGGGTCGAAGGCTGCAAGCCTTTTGGCCAGGACCGCCTTGCGCGCGGCGACCTGCGCTACGACGGCATAAAGACTTTTGCCGCTGGGGGTGAGGCCGCAATAGGCGGCGTAGTCGCGGAACCAGCTGACCTGGCTGACGCCGGGGTCGTAGTCGGGCAGCTTGAGGGCCAGGATGTGGCCGGTGACGCGGTCGACGAGGAGCCAGGGGCCGCGCTGCCAAACCCAGTGGCCCTGACGGTCGGAGGGGGCGGGCTTATCGGTGGGCAGGGCGTCGTTGAGGCGGATGACGCGGCGGACGGCAAAGCTGCGGTCGGTGACGTCGTGGGCGTCGCCGGTGGTCCACTCCTTGACGACGCCGTCGACAATGAGGGCGCGGATTTTGAGGGAGTCCTCGCCGGGGGCGGCTCCGGCGGGGTCGCCGGCCTTGGTGTAGGGGACCTTGCGGGCCGCGCTCAAGGCCACCGTGTGCGTCTTGCGGGGGGCTGCGGAAAGAAGCGGCGACGCGGCGACGAGCGCCGCGGCTGTGACTAGAAGTGCGATGGGCCCATGGATTCTCATGCTGCCAGCTCCTCTTGAGTTGGCGCAAATCGATGGGGGAAGCGTGGGCGAGCATTGGCCCGCGCAAAAGTGCTGCAAATTTGTGGGCGCGGGATTTTGCGATCCCCTGCGCCCGTTGAAAAGTTTAACTCTGCGCGGCTTCCACGGCGCGAGCGACGCGGAAGGCGGTTCCTTCATTCAAATGGGCGGCGAGGACCTGCATGCCCACTGGTAAACCAGCGGCTGTTGCGCCGCAGGGGACGGTGACGCCGCAGATGCCGGCTAGGCTGGCGGTGACGGTGTAGATGTCGGCCAAATACATGGCCAGCGGGTCGCCGGTTTTTTCTCCGAGCTTGAAGGCCGGCATGGGCGCGGTGGGCGTGACGATGGCGTCAACCTCGGCGAAGGCGCGGAGGAACTCTTCGGCGAGCAGGCGGCGGACCTGCTGGGCCTTGCCGTAGTAGGCGTCGTAGTAACCGGCGGAGAGGGCGTAAGTGCCGAGCAGAATGCGGCGCTTGACCTCGGCGCCGAAGCCCTGGTCGCGGGAGTGGCTGTACATGGCGGAGAGGTTTTCGGATTCGGGAGAGCGGTAGCCGTAGCGGACGCCGTCGAAGCGGGCGAGGTTGGCGCTGGCTTCGGCGGTGGCGACCAGGTAATAGACAGGGACGGCGTATTTGGTTGAGGGGAGCGAGACGGGTTTGACGGTGCAGCCGGCAGCCTTGAGGGCGGCGATGCCGGACTCGATGGCGGCGCGGACTTCCGGGTCGAGGCCCTCGGCGAAGTACTCGGCGGGGACGCCGATGCGAAGGCCTTCGGCGGGCTTGTCGCTCTCGGCGGCGTAGTCGGGCACGGGCGCGGCGGAGCTGGTGGCGTCCTTGGGATCGTAGCCGGCGATGACGCCGAGGAGGGTGGCGGCGTCGCGGACGTTGGCGGCGAAGGGGCCGACGCGGTCGAGCGAGGAAGCAAAGGCGATGAGGCCGTAGCGGGAGACGCGGCTCCAGGTAGGCAGCACGCCGACGACGCCGCAAAAGCTGGCGGGCTGGCGGATGGAGCCGCCGGTGTCGGTTCCGAGCGTGGCCACGGCCAGGTTGGCCGCTACCGCAGCCGCGGAGCCGCCGCTGGAGCCGCCGGGAACGCGCTCGGTGTCGACGGGGTTGCGGACGGGGCCGTAGGCGGAGTTTTCGTTGGAAGAGCCCATCGCGAACTCGTCGCAGTTCAGCTTGCCGAGCAGGACCGCACCGGCGGCTTCGAGCTTCGAGACGGCGGTGGCGTCGTAGGGAGGACGGTAGCCCTGAAGAATCTTCGAGCCCGCTGTCGCAGGGGCGCCCTGCATGACCAGAACGTCTTTGATGCCGACAGGAATGCCGGCCAGCGGGGGCAACGGATCGCCCTTGGCGGCCAGGGAGTCAATGCGGTCGGCCTGGGCGAGGGCGCGCTGTTTGGTCAGGCTGAGGTAGACGTTCAGCCGGGAATTGATCAGCTCGATGCGCTCGTAGTACCCGGCGGCCAGGCTGGCGGCGCTGGTGCGGCCCTCGGCAATGCCGGAGCGCAACTCGGCCAGGGTTTTGGGCTTTTCAACAAAGGTTTCGGCCGTCATGGCTCCGCTCTTCGGCACAGTTTCTTTGTAACGGTTAGAAATTCATCCAAGCGAGAGCCAATAGTAGAACCATGGCACTGGCTATGAAAACTAGGGCGGCGATTTCCGCCTTTCCCACCAATCTGATTGCCGACGTCTGATTTTTCTTGCACTCAGCAACCTTTCCTTCGAGGATCGCCTCAACCTCTTTGAGGTCTGTTAAGGACTGCTCAACATCTACCGGCTTCCCATCATCCGAGCTAAGAGAGGTTGATCCGAATTTGCGAACAATTTCCGCCCTCCATCTGCCCGTTTCCTGCATGGCTTTGAGATGTTCTAAGAGATAGCTTGCATACATATAGAACGGGTACTTCCAGTTCCGATACATCCCGGCAAACATTGATAGCAAGAGGGCGACCAGAGCGGCACGGAGCAGCCACCAGGGTTGCAGTTTCCCCGTATGCGAACCAACGAACGAAACAACCAGAGCAATAGTGCCACCGCTCGCCAACGCAATCTTCTCGAAGTATTGCGTCTTCTCCTTACCAATTTCTATGCTCCCCTCGACGGCATGTTCATTCATCTCTCTTGCATGCTTCTCGGCGTTATCGAGATGCGCTTGAAGACGACTCAATTCCATCTCTGGCGATATGTCGAAAAGATCGTCCATTTGGGCCTCCGCTTTACCGCTCAATCACCTTGGGCACTTTGAAGAAGACCCCGTTGGTTTCCGGAGCGGCGGCGAGGACCTTGGCGCGATCGAGCGATGGGAGCACGGCGTCCCGGCGTAGCCCGCCACATGGGGCGTGCAGCAGTTCGGTGACCTGCGCCAGCGGAACGATGCCCGCGGTGTCCAGTTCGTTGAGCTCGGCGACGTAATCGAGAATGGCGTTGAGGTCGTGGAGCATGGCCCCCGTCTCCTGGGGCGTCAGCTCCAGGTGGGCCAGTTCGGCTACGCGCTCGACGTCTTCTACGGTTACTTTGGCAGTCATGCTTTGGTCATCCCCATCCTTGGGCTTTTTGAGAGGGCGGTCGCCCCGGGTGTACGCGGGAACAGCCCGAAGATAGAGTATACGGCGTTTCCGGCGTGGAGGCGGGCCGAGGGGATCGTGCTTTCCGACCCTTGCTGCAAGAACAACGACGGGACAGGGATGGGACACCCGGGCCTTGCACTCGCGAGCAGAATGCCTCAGTCCACGGTGAGCGTGACGGTGGCGCTGTGAGAGACGCCTGTGGAGGTGACGGTGACGGGAATCGAGTAGGTTCCCGCTGGGGTGAGGCCGGCGCCTCCGGAACCGCCGCCTGAGCCACCACCGCCCGTTCCGCCGCCGGAACTGGTGCAGCTGGCGATGCTGCCAGCCAGAATGGCGAGGAGCGCGAACAGAAGGGTGGTGTGGAAGAGCTTGCGGCGGCGCCTCCAGCAGAATGGCAGAAGCTGTAAACCGCAGAGGAGGGGAAGGGCGCTCAACGGGACTGGATTTTGCGGGCGGGCGGAGGCGGTGGAACTCCCCGTCGACATCTGCACCGTGAAGTTGCCTGTGGCACCGGCGTTGAGGGCTTCGTTGGATGGGCTGAAGACGCAAAGGGCATCGGTGGGAAGCGCGTCGCAGGCGAAGGTAAAGGCTCCCGAGGAGCCGTCGAGCGGCGTCAACGCCAGCGTGTAAGTGGCGGATTGGCCGGCCGCGACGGATTGGGTGCCGGAGCCGGAGACGGTGACGGTGAAGTCGAAACCCATGCCACTGAGCGGGACCGTGACGCTGGTGGCCAGCGTGGAGGTGGTGACCGAGAGGGAGCCGGATTGCGCGCCGCCGTCGGTGGGGGCAAACTCCACGCCGGCGGTGCAGCTCAAACCCGGCCCAAGCGCGGCGGCGCAGGTGTTGTTGACCAGCTGGAAGCCGGCTGGAACCGCCAGGGTGAGATTGTTGAAGGTCGTGATGGTTCCTGTGTTGGTGACGGTGACCGTGGTGGGGCTGCTGGCGAGACCGACGCCGGTGGTGGGGAATTTGATGGTGGCCGGCGCGACCTGGATGGCCACCGCTGCCGCGCCGGTCCCGCTGAGCGACACCGTAGCCGTGTTGGCGATGGTTGAGGACGTGACGGTGAGCGAGCCGGTGGCAACGCCCGTCGCAGTGGGCGTAAAGACCACGCCAACCGTGCAGGTTGAGCCCGCGGCGAGGCTGGCTGGGCAGGTGTTCTGCGCGAGGGCGAACCCGGCGGTGACGGCAAGCGAGAGCGCGCTGGCTGGAGCGCTGCTTGTGTTGCTGACAGTGACAGTTTGCGCGGCGCTGGTTGAGCCAACGATGGTTGGCACGAAGGTCAGCTGGGAGGGACTGACGTTAAGTCCGGAAGGAACCGTCGATGAACCAGAAAGACGCACCGTCACCGGCGTGACGCCTGCGGTGGACGAGGTGATGGTGAGCGCGGCCGAGCTGGCGCCGGCGACCACTGGGGTAAAGACGACTTGCACGGTGCAACTGGAGTATCCGGCCAGGGTGGCTCCGCAGGTGGTGGCGCCGGTCGAGAAGCTGGCGGCAGCGGCGCCGGTAATCTGGAAGCCAACGTTCGCCGCCGGAACAGCGCCGCTGTTGGTGATGGTGAGGCTCAAGGGCGCGCTGGCGACACCCACGGTCTGGCTGGGGAAGCTGAGGCTGGTGGGGCTGACGGACAAGGCCGCCGGCTGAACGCTCGTGCCGAAGAGTTGGACCGTTTGCGTGGTAAGTGCGTCGGCGACGGTGAGTACGCCGCTCTGGCTGCCGAGTTGGGTGGGGGCAAAGACCACGCTGACGGTGCAGGCCGAGTGGGCGGTGAGCTGGGCTCCGCAGGTGCTGGAGGTCTGGAAGGGCCCGGTCGAGGAAGCGGCGATCGAGTTGAGGGGCAGGTCGCCGGTGTTGGTAAGGAAAACCGGCAGCGCGGTGGAGAGCTGGTTGAGCGGCGTTGCCGGGAACGTGAGCGAGGTGGGGTTGAGCAGATCGACCGGGGCGGAATAGCCAAAGCCGCTGAGCAAAACGGTCTGGCTGCCCGCACCATCGACGAAGATGAGCGTTCCGGCCACGGCTCCTTCCTGCGTGGGAGTGAAGGTCAGCTGCAGCTGGCAAGCCGCATTGGCCGCCAGCGACGTTGTGCCGCAGGCGTTCGAGGTAATGGCAAAGGGCGGAGTGATGGAGACGCTGGTGACGGGAATCGCCGCCGAGCCGCTGTTGCCTGCCTGCACCTGAAAGAGGCCGGAGGTCGATCCCACCTGGACTGGCGGCGATGTGGAACTTTGGCCCGGCTCGGGATCGAAGCTGATTGCGGCTGGAGTCAGGGTGACGGTTCCGGCGGGGGCGCCCGTGCCGCTCAGCGCCACCGTCAACTGGCCGCCGTAGACGTTGGCGCTGATAGTCATCTGGCCTGTGCGGCTGCCGGTGGCGGTGGGGGTAAAGGTGACCTGGATGGTGCAGGCGGCGCCTGCGGCAATGGTGGCGTTCTGGCAGTTGTCGGTCTCGCTGAAGTCGCCGCTCATGGCGATGGAGGTGGGCGTGAGGGGCAGGCTGCCGGTGTTGGTGAGGGTGACGGGCTGGGCCGCGCTGGCGGTGCCGAAGACCTGGCCGGGAAAGGTGAGTGAAGCCGGACTGACGGCGGCCGTGGTCAGGCTTTCGCCCGCGGTCCACAGCGGGGTTTGCCACACGCCGCGGCCATAGGTGCCGGCTGTGAGCACCTGCGCGGGGGCGGTTGCGGGAGAGGCGCTGAGAGCCACCACCGGCGCAGCCGGGAGTCCGGTGCCAAAGACCGACCAGCAGGAGGATGGGGAGTTCGAGCAGGTAGAAACCTGGGTGGTGAAAAAGACCCCGGCATCGGTGGCGACGTAGACCGTGGCGGCGCTCTGCGGGTCAACCACGACACTGTTGGCCGGAGCGGGGGGAAGGTTGGCGGTAAGGCTGGCCCAGTGCGTCCCTCCGTCGGTTGAGCCGTAGACGGTTTGCACCGGCTCCCCCGTGCCGGAGATTCCCTCCACCGTGACGTAGACGGTGTTGCCGGTGGCGTCGTGGGGATCGATGAAGA
Organism: Occallatibacter sp.; assembly: GCA_035604995.1. GTDB lineage: Bacteria > Acidobacteriota > Terriglobia > Terriglobales > Acidobacteriaceae > Telmatobacter. The sequence goes on from DATNHL010000315.1 coordinate 9,806, forward strand.
TGCTGGAGATGTCCAGGCCGAACTTGTTGAGCGCGTTGGGGGAGTTGGTGACCGGATTCAGCGTGAGGTCCTGCCAGACGGGCATGGAGGAGCTTTGCGCGTCGATGGTTGCGCCGAGGAAGTGGCCGGGCAGGCCGACGCCACCGTTGACCGAGCCGTACATGCCCACGTAGACGCGCTCCTGTTTCTTCGAGAGAGGCAGGGCGGCGATGGCGCGGATGAGGGCATCGCCAGCGCAGGAGACGTTCAGGGCGCCGCTGTCGAGAATGGGGCTGATGGCGTTGGCGCTCGTCCAGCCGGCGCCGTTGGCGGGGCCGCGCCAGATGCGGCAGGTGGCGACGAGCAACTGCGTGGAGTCCAGCCGGTCTACCAGGAACGGGGCCGGGGAGGTCATCACGAAGCCATCGCCACCCACGTCGGCAGCGTCGACCACGGGGCTGGTTCCGAAGGCGGTGGGAGTGCAGGAGGAGGGGTCGGAGCAGAGGTAGATGGAGACACCGGCCTGGTCGTTTACATACCAGTTCTCGGAGTTGTTGGGATCGACGGCCACCGGGCCGCCGTAGCCGCCGAGGATTTGCGGCCAGTCGGCGACGGGCGCGGTGGCGGTCTTCAGGCCGGCGGTTCCGTTGACGCCGAGGCCGGTCATCAAGTTATACGGCGAGACGCCGGCCATGGCCATGGACTCGACTTCGGCCAGCGAACCGAGGCCGCCATTGAGGTTCTGGAGGTGCGAGGCATCGGTCGAGGCGCAGACCTGGCCGGTTTCGCCGATGGCGTCCAGCGAGCGCCACAGGCCGCCGTCGTTGCCGACGAGAATATCGAGGGGATTGGCGGCATTCCAGGCTAGCGCATGCTGGAATGGCGCCACCTGGGCGCTCATGCAGGTGGTGGCGTTGGTGGTGTTGCGCCAGACGCAGCCCATGGCCAGGCTGCACTTCCACAGGTCGTTGCCGCCGGCCAGCAGCCAGGTGTCCTCACCCTGGCCGAGCGAGAAGGGCACGGCGGCCAGGGCCAGGTTGTAGTCGCCGTTGGCGATGGTGGCCGGGCCATCGCTGGTGTTCGCCTCCAGGGCCTGGGTGTTCCATTGCTTGGAGAAGGAGATGGTCTGATTGGTGCAGGCTCCGCCGGCGATGGCGCACTGGTCCTGCCACAGGCCCTGGTCCTGGTTGTAAATATCGACGGTCCAGGCGAACGTGTCTCCGGTTTGGGGATTTACGGCCAGCGAGCCGCGAAAGATGGGGCAGTCGATGGAGCCGACCGACGCGGAATTTGTGGGACAGGCGGCGGCGGTGAGGCCGGAGCCGGGCTGCGCGGACATGCGCGTCCAGGTGATGCCGTCGGTGGACTGGTAGTAGCCATGCAGGCGAACGGCGGCGATGAAGAGCCCGCGGACGGGATTCCAGACCACGGAGGTAACGGCATTGCCGTTGGGAAGAGCAAAATGATCGGTTGGGCCCTGGACGTCCTGACCGGCGCCGTCGGTGATGGTGGCCAGACTCCAGGTGACGCCGGCGTCGCTGGAGTAGTAAAGGCCGGCGTAGCTGAGGCCAGGGGTCTGGGCGTTGACCAGCGTGGCTTCATAGGCCTGAGAGACGGCGGCCACCACCAGTTGCGGATTGAGGGTGCTCCAGGCAAAGCCCGCAAAGCCCTCCCCGACAAAACTCCATTTGGTGTCCGTGGTGGAGGGGATGAGGGTCCAGGAATTTCCGCCGTCGGCCGAGCGCAGGATGCCGGCGCCGTAGTAGGAGTCGAGTGCGTCGTTGGGGTCGCCGGTGCCGGCCAGAATGACGCCCGTGCCGCCGGGCTGGATGGTGAGGGCGCCGATGCTGATGGAGGCGTCCTGAGCGCCGCTGAGCGCTCCCACAGCGTCCGTAAGGGGCGAGAAAGCGACCTGGGAGGCGTTGCTTGTGGCTGCGTTTTGCGCCGCCCACACGCCGCCGCCGGTGGTTCCCATATAAAGATGGTTGCCGGTTGCGTCGGAGGGGTCGAGCGCGAGGGTGGACACGCGGCCGGTGACCAGGCCGTAGGTTGGCGTGAGGACCGCGTCCGGCCCAAGCGGCTGCCAGGTTGCGGTGGCCGGCGACTGCGCCTCGGCCACGGCCGAGCGTGCGGCCCAGGCTTTGCGGGCGGAGCTGGGGCGGTTGTTGGAACGACCGGACGGCCATCCGCGCCGGGCCAGGAAGCGCTGCGCCTCAAGGACACGAGGGGGCAGATTGAGCCGTTGCGGCGGGGCTTTGGCCCCTTGGGCTGTGGAACGGCTGGCATGGCGGGTTGCTGCGGGAACGAGTGTTTCAACGGCGGCTGGCGCTTGCGCTGCTGAAGAGACCGGGACGGAACCGAGGAGCGTGCACAACGCCGCGGCAGCCACGGCGGCAAATCCCGTGCCTCGGCCGGCCTTACGCGCTCGATGAAAATGCACCCCGGAGCTGCCCTTCCGGACAGGCTCGCCGGTGCCCTGCTCAAAAAACCGCATAGCCGCACACGCCCGGATTCCGATTCCGGCCTCCCCTCTCTCATCGTCTAAGGGGGACTGACCCGAACCCAATCGAATACTCAGTGCGAAACATGCAGTTTCCGGGATTGGAATTTGCAACGGATTATAGTACGGAAACGGGACGCGGGAATGTGAGGTGGCTCACCGGGCGGCCTTCCCTGTCCATGGTCCAACTCCTCCGGACAAAGATGGCTTGAGCCTCGGGGTCAATATCGCTCCATTTCAATCCCAGCGCTTCGCTGCACCTGAGTCCGGTTACAGTGACCAGAAGCAACAGAAGATTCTCGGGTGGCCGCAACTGGTCAAATATTGCACGTGCCTGTGCAGGAGTGATCGCTATCGCTGTGTAGTCTGACTCAGTCGAGCACTTCACCTTCCTTACCGGGTTGCATGTGTCAGGTATTAAATCCCTGTGAATGGCGAATTGGTATACCCGACCCATAAGCTGCTTGATGTGCCCAATGGTCCTGGGGGCATGGTGAAATCCCTTTTCCGGCTCGGTGCAACACTCAACCCGTTTCACGACCCTGCCGTCTTCCTGAACCGCCCCGACGGCAATCTTTGTTCCACCAAAATCGACAGAACCGATTGTGATCATGCTGATTCCCCATCAGTTGGCTACGTGCCGCCGAAATCTGTGCCGGCGGACATGAAACAAGCCAATTAGGTGATGAACCGAGTTGGCACATCCAGAAATGGCGCGATCCAAGGAGGGCGGGATCCCTTGCTAAAGATCTGGACGGGCAGAGTCATCACCACCATATTAGGGACTGACAGATCCCTGATATGGTGGTGCTGATTCCCAGTCCGTTGATCGTTTGATTAGAGCGGAGGTTATCGTAACTCGACCAGATTCATGAATTTTGATCGTAGAGGCACTGGAATCTTGGGGACGAAGCCACAATTTTCCAGCCTGCAACATCTGGATCAAGAAGCTCAATCAGGCAATATGCAACGGTCGGATGTGTCGGTCGGTGAATTGGGGAAAAGATCGTAGAATCTGACTTGAAGACGACAAATCCGAGCAAATCTGATCGACGTGTCTTGAGCAGCATAGCGGCGGTCTCAGCGCTTGCCGCCTTCACGGGCAGCGCAGGGGCAATTCGAGCGGAGAGCTGCGAAGAAGACAGCTGTGTATTCCGGTGCCGGACAGGGACCGGAGGCCATTTTCAATCCATGAAGGAGCAGCATTGAGGCGGGCTTGGGACAAGGGAATCGAGGATCGCGCCCTGCACGCTCTGGCGCTCATGGCGATGTGCGCGGGTCTGGTTGCCATCTCCATGTTCACGCGGACAGGGGTCTCCGCGCGTAAAACAGCGGGTCAAGCAGCGGGTCCGAGCGCTACCACCGACGGGTCTCCATTACACCCCGAATTCCCTCCCGGCGACGGAAGAGAAGCAGTCATGCGGGTGTGCGTCAAATGCCACTCACCGAATATCATCCTGGCCTACGGACAGAACCGGACGGGCTGGGAGAACACAATCACCAAGATGGCGCGCCTGGGCGCCAAAGGATCGGACGACGATTACAGCGACATAGCCGACTACCTGACGGCAAACTTTCCTCCCTCGACGATACAGAGGATTTTTGTCAATATGGCGACAGATAAACAGATCGCTGCAATTCTCGATATCAGCCTGGACGATGCAGGAGCCATCGTTGCCTATCGGGACAAGGTCAAGGGCTTCAAGTCGCTTGAGGATATGAAAAAAGTTCCGAATGTGGATACGAAGAAGATCGATGCGAACAAGGACCATCTGGTCTTTTAGAGCCGCCTCGTTCAGTTGCCAGGCCAGGCAAGCGATTCCGGCGCTACATCCGCGATCTGACTTGCAATCCAGTACTCAGCTTCCAGACGCCCGTGGGCAGGGATCCATTTGTAAGTAGGCGCACCCAGGAGCCGATTGCGATCGATCATTTCTCGTCTGGTTTCAGGAAAGGGCGAGGCGCCAAATTCCATTCCGCGCGTTACTGTCCGGGCGTCCCAGGGGGAAACCTGGCGGCTGCAATTCTCTTCCCAAATGCCCAGCCAGGGGAAATCCGAGCTCCTCCATATGTAACCAAATGCGAGCCGGAATTGGGGCGCGAATGCGACGAAGAAGGCATGATCGGTTTGCGAGTCCACTCGATGTGCCGTGTAACCGCTTGCTGGGGCGGTCTTATGCATCTGACGCAAGTCTGCCTGCCCGCCATCGGACCGAGGAGCCATTGGCCATTCAAACTCAGCTCCTGGGCGCAGGTAAGCATGGAAGCCCGGATCAGATTCCGAGACGATCGAGCGCGTGAGTGACGCCCGGAATTCAGTCGTCGCAGGATCGAGAAACGGCGGGCTCAGCGTCACATGCTGCGTCCAGGCGAGCGGGCGGTCCGTCGCGCTCAGGTTCTCTACGACTTCATGAATCCGCACATGCTGCGCGTGCAGTTGAATCGATCGCGAGAATTTGAGCCGAGCCAGCGGAAGCGTCAGTTGCAGCAGAAGCTCATGCGCAGATTCTGCGATCTCATAGCGATCGACCGAGCCTTCTCCATGCACGGTGAGTCCGGCCAGCGCTTCCTCGTGCGATGGCCCTCCAAACAGGTCGAGGCAGAGATTATGGCCCATGATCCCCGCAAGCAGTTTTGCATCCGCGCCAGCTCCGAAATGCGCGTGTCGATCGTGGCTGAAGGCCGACGGTTCAATCGATGTCCAGTGCGGAATCCAGAGCGGACTGATGCCGGCCCGCTTATCAAAGACCTCGGCGATGTGGCCGCCCTCCTGGAGCACAGTCACGCGCAGAAGATCGTTCTCCAGGATGGCCGCTTGACGGCCTTCAAACGTAGTTCCTGTCACGACGGTATCCCTGGGAATAAAGGTGGCTCAGCCGATTGCCGTTTTACACGTGGGCTGGCGCGCGCCAGCTGTTGATTAGGGAAGCTTCTTCAGCCAGATGTTGCGATGCGAGATCTTGACGTTGCCGGGGCCTTCAATCTCAACCGCGATCAGTCCCTTTGCCCGGCTGAACTTCGGATCCGTATCGACGAGAACGGACATGATGCGCCCGTTGACGATGTGAACCAGCGTGCTTCCGTCCGCGATGATCTCCACTTGATTCCACTCGCCGGGCTTGATCACCGACTTCAGGTCATCGGAGCTTCCGAGCGTGGCCAGCAGTGTTGGCTTTTTGCCCGCCTCCGTGGCCACAACCTGGCTGCGCCAGGCAATGATGCCGCGCGGTGAGCTTTGCTCGTAGAGCTGCCCCGTGTATTGGTTGTTGAAGTCGAAGTCGGCCTGGTATCCGCCAACATTCCATGGCGCGTGTTTCCGGTCGCGGTCCTGCTCCTGCTGCCTTCTTGTCCGCTGCTGCGGGGTCAAATCCGCGGGCAGAGGCTCGAGCCTCGGCTCAACATGATAGCTGCGATACTGGACGCCGCCATTGGCCCCGCTGCCCTCGAGCTTCATCTCCAGCTTCAATTCAAAGTTCGCGGGTTCGCCGCCGCGCCAGATGATGTTGGTGGTGCCGGAAGGATGATCGGGACTCGACACTCCTACAAGCGCGCCATCCTCCACGTGCCACACATCCGTGTCTCCGTCCCAGTCCTTCAGAGTCTTCCCGTCGAAGATCTGCGTCCAGCCGTCATGATCGTCAAAATTGATCGGTTCCGGCTGCACAAAGTGGAACTCCCGCGGAGGATGATGCGCGGGTGCTTTCTGTTGAGCGGCGGCATTTCCCGCGCCCGCGCAGGTGAACAAAGCCACCGCTGCAAGCGCTGAAGCCAGTGCCGATCCACGCGCGGCCTGTTTCCATTGACCAAGTTCGAATGCCATGTTGCCTCCTGAAGCGAGCCGCGGCTGACGCTCAAGCGACGGGTATCGTTTCCCACTGTTTTGTCTTTGCGGATTTCAAGACGGCGTCGGTTACGTACTCGGTGGCCAGGCCGTCCCGGAAAGTAGGGGCTGCGGTCTTGCCGGCATCGAGCGCAAGCATGAAGTCGGCAGCCTGGTGAATGAACGTGTGCTCGTAGCCAATCTGCAGTCCCGGCACCCACCAGTTCTTCATGTACGGATGATCCCCATCGGTGATGTGAATGCTCTTCCAGCCGCGCAGTTGGCCCTCGTCGCGATGGTTGAAGTAATTGAGCCGGTGCAGGTCGTGAAGATCCCAAGAGGCCGAGGCGCGCTCGCCGTTGATCTCCAGCGTGAACAGCGCCTTGTGTCCGCGGGCGTAGCGCGTAGCCTCGAACAGGGCCAGCGAGCCATTCGCAAAACGGCACAGAAAGGCGCTGGCATCGTCAATGCTGACCGGCTGAACCTGGCCCGTGAGTGCATGCTTGCGTTCTTTGATAAACGTCTCCGTCATCGCCGAGACTTCCGTAATCGGGCCGTTGAGCCAAAGCGCCATATCGATGTTGTGGGCCAGCAGGTCTCCCGTGACGCCGCTTCCGGAAACCGCGCTGTCCAGCCTCCACAGTCCTTCGCCGCCCTGCGGCAGGTCCTGCGAGATGGTCCAGTCCTGCAGAAACTGCGAGCGATAGTGAAAGATCCGCCCGAATCGATCTTCATCCAGCAGTTGCTTCAGCATGGTCACCGCGGGAACGCGCCGGTAGTTGTACCAGACCATGTTCGGCACACGGGCCGACTCGACCGCATCGACCATCGCCAAGGCCTCCTGCGCCGTGCGTCCCAGCGGCTTTTCGCAGAGGACCATCTTTCCGGCCTTCGCGGCGGCAATGGCAATCTCGGCGTGCGTGTCGTTGGGGCTGGCAATATCGATCACGTCGATATCTTTGCGCGCCACAAGAGCTCGCCAGTCGGTCTCCACCGATTGGTAACCCCAGTTCTCCGCGAATCCCTTTGCGCGATCCGCATTGCGCGCGCATACCGCCTTGAGAACCGGACGGTATGCGAGATCGAAAAAGCGCGGCGCCTGCAGAAAGGCATTCGAATGGGTCCGCCCCATGAAGCCGTAGCCGACAATCCCGATATTCAGTTCTTTCTTCGACAAAGCTCGAGCCTCCCCGGTTTAGTCCCAACCGTGCGCGTCGCGCACCTGCATCATCGTCGCCAGAATCTTCACCCATGTATCGGCCGCGGTCATCGTTGCGTTCGGGAACATGCAGCCGTCCCAGCAGATATGCTCGAAGGCGCGCGTGGGTGCGCCATCCTCATTGCGCATCCAGAGCCCGGCAACTTCAACAATATTCATCTTCCCGTTGGGATCGTCCGGCGGGCAATGACGTCCAGTCTTGTCGTGCGAGCCTGAGCCTTTGACCGTTCCGTCGTTCTGGGCAACATGGAAGTCGATCGTCCATGGACGCAACGCATGGGCCACCTGGCGCAGAGCCTCCACCAGTACGCCGCGATCGGACCAGTCATAATCCGCGGGCAGCAGCCGGCTCTCGATGGAGTTGTAGCCCAGCGTGTAGAGCATGGTGTGCGCCATGTCCGCCTGAAAGCCCAGCGTCCCGGGGCGGTCCACCAACTCCAGCAGTTCCACCATGTGTTTCCAGCCGTGCATGCCGCCCCAGCAGATCTCGCCCTCCGCGGCAAGGCGTTCGCCATATTCTTCGGCGATCGTGCATGCTTCGCGAAAAGTCTCCGCGATGCGCCGCGTGTTTTCAACCGGATTCGCGGCCCAGTCCGCGGGGCTTGCGGAAGAATCGATCCGGACCACGCCGTATTTGCGAATGCCGAGATCACGCAGCTTCCGGCCGACGGCGCACGCTTTGCGGACCTGGGTGAGAAAGCGGCCGCGCTCATCCTCCGACCCCATCGCCGATCCGCCGCCGGTGGGAGGCCAAACCGGCGCCACCAGCGAGCCGGCCACGAGGCCGTGCGCAGCCAGCTTATCGGCGAGCAGCTTGAGGTCGTCGTCCGACGAATCGATATCGGTGTGTGGCAGCGACAGAAAGAGATCGACGCCGTCGAACTTCGTCCCAGCCACCTCGGCTGCAGCCGTGAGGCTCAGCATGGTATCGAGATCGATCGCAGGCTCGGAATCAGAGCCTTTGCCGACGATGCCCGGCCACATCGCATTGTGAAGTGCAGGCGATTTGTGTTTGCTGGCGCTCACCGCGGGTCCCCTTCTTCACCGATCCTTGCGCAGCGGCTCCGCATCCGGATTGCCGGGCCCGAAGTGCTTCAGAATGACAAGCGGGTCGGCGCCGCTCGGATTCTCGATCAGCACGCCTTGCTTCGCCGCGGAGGCCGTAACAAACAACTCATCCTCGGTCAGCTGCCCGAAGCGAATCATGGACGGAGTGCAAACTGCAGTCCCGCCGAAGGTGCCGTGCCCCTGGGTGAGAATCAGTCCATAGGCCGCCGCATCCTTCATGGTTACGCTGCGGCCGGGCAGGACCGTGAGTTCCTTTGCGGAGTAGTACTTGCCTCCGTAAGTAATCCACAACTCCCGGTAACCCGATTCCTCCATCTCCTCGATCGGCCGCACCGGTACCGGGTGCCTCTTGTTGCTCCTGGCAAACTCCGGATTCACGTTGGCGTCCCAATCCAGCATGCTGATCAGGTAATCGAGATCGTGATGGAACTCGGGCGGCACGTCCTTGGTCATCAGGCTCCAATCGACGATGCGTCCTTCCACTTCCGACTGGAACATGGCGAACACGTCGCTGTTGACTTGGGGCTCATACGTCACCAGCGAGCCGGGCGCATGCAGAATGCCCGGATCGACCTGCCATCCGCTGCCCGGTTCAAGACGGTACGCGCGCGAATGGAAGAGAATCCCGTTGTCGCCGCGGTTCCAATTCTCAAGGCAGCGCCGTATATCTTCCCTGGTGGTCCCGGGTTCGAGGCCCATGTAGGTGTGTGGAAAGTTGTTGCTGATCTGGTTGTACTGCGGCGGAAAGTAATAGGCTTCGGGCTTGCCCTTGTGTCCGACCTTCCGGGCAAATTCATCGCTCTGATGCATGTGATGCGGAATCGGGCCGAGGTTGTCGAAGAACTTGCACAGCAGGTTCCAGCCCCCCTCGCGCTCCATCACGTCGGCGCCCAGCAGCAGATCCCCTGCGCATTCCACCGCATCCTTGAGCAGGAATCTGCTGCCCGCCTCCGGATGGACATAGCTGAGGCCCTCGTCGGGCGTGGTCGCGGGACCATTCGAGGCTTTGGTGGTTGAAGAGAACCATCGCTCGTTGATTCCACCTCTGTGCGCGCCAAAGGCGTACAAGTCATCCGGATGAAGCTTCAGCCTTCGCCCGGGAATCATGAAGGAACGAGGCACCCACGAAGGCTCCAGCCTGAGCACTCCTGCGCCCGCGTCCACGGCTTGCTGAACAGCTGACCGATCTAACATTGTGTCCTCTCCTGATCAATAATCCTGATGCTCGTCAGAACATTGCGTTCCATCCAAAGTTCAGCCGCTTAGGAAATCTCTGAATAAGTCCTTTGCTCCGGCTTCCGATTCCCTCAGGGGCTAAAGCCCACGTCTATCTTCTTGCGCTTGCGGCACGACTTCACAGGCTGCGGAAAAACTCCTATTTCCCGTCCTGTTTCCCTTTGCGGCGGGTTTTTTCGCGCTTCGGGCCTGTCGGGCCGCTGGTTTTCGTTCTCGTTTCGCCTCTGTAGGCCGGTTTTTCGGCCTGCAGAGACA
>DATNHL010000316.1:0-32991 GCA_035604995.1 Occallatibacter sp.
CCGTTGCTGAAATGTCCGTGCAACTTCCCACCGGTTCGGCAAAAATCACATCCGGAGAGGTTGCCTGCAGATCCTCGATGACTTCAATCAACCTGGAAAACTTGCAGCAAAAACATCCGCCCGTAACTTCGCGCGCCAGCAGCCCTTGCGCATCGGCGTGGTGCGTGTCCACCAGTTCATCGCTCTGATCGTTGAGGATCACCGCGCAGCGCAAGCCCCGGAGTTCGAGCTCCCGCGCCGCCGCCAGAATCAGGCTGGTCTTGCCCGCGCCAAGAAATCCTCCGACAATCACAATCCATGGCCTTTTTCGAGGCGACTTCGAGTTCATGCGAGCACCGCGATGCGGATCTCGTCGTTCGCGGAGACGGTCAATGTCCGAGCCAGTGTGACGATCATTCGTTCCGCCTGTCTCTCCACCCGGTTCTCCACCAGCCTTCCCGAATTTTCGACCGACGCCTCTGTGCCCGGCGCGGCAATCTCGCAGGAACGGCAGGCAAGTTTCCCGTTGAGCACCTTGATCGAAAACACCGTGCGTCCGCCCTGCGTCCGCTGCGAAAACATGCCCCATCCAGTCCCCGTCGACCAGAAGCATCGGAAGTTGTCACGCGGAGTTTTCGGCACAGCCACCACTGACGCCGCCACTCCATCATAGAGAAAGCCGCTCAGTGCAACGACAGTTGACCAGGACGACATCGCGCGCGCGTAGTGGTGGCCGCACTCCGGCTCGTCCCACGGATTGCGCTTCTCGCCGTCGTAGCGCGCGCGAATGTTCTCCACGCACTCCACGCCTTCCTTCACCATGCCCCAGTTCATCATCAGCGCCGCGACAAGATACTCCTGCCCGGTCCACGCCTCCGCATAATACGGAAATGGAATGTGCGGACGCTCCACTTTGCCGTAATCGCAAACCACCACGGCAGCCTCTTCATTCAGCGCATAAGTTCGCTCCACGTTATCGTGATCCTCGAGCGTTGGCTTGTAGTTGTATTTGTAAATCGAACGCAGCGCCCTGCGAATGTTTTCCGGCGAGACGAGCGGCCCCATCCCTCCAACTTCCGCCAGGTATTGCCCAATCAGCTGATCGGCCAGGCAGCCGCCGCCCACCTGGTACTCCGGCGTCTCCGTGTTCTCCGAACCCATGTCGCTGCGCAGGTTGTTCGCAATCTCGTCCTTGCGAAATCCCCGCACCTTCTGCACATAAAACTCGCCGTTGAAAAGGTTCGCATCGATCCAACTGCTTCCCTGCTCGAACAGCTTCCGGTACGTCTCCGCGGAATCCGCATCGCCGGCCGCACGGGCCATCTCCTCGCCTGCACGCAGCGCGCCAAGATAATAAATACCGCACATCGGATTCGGCCCGTAGAACTCCACATCGTACGTGTTGTGCTGCACGCCTTCCATCACGCCATCGCGATTTGCATCCCATCCGCCGGGAACCCAGGCAAACTCGAGCGCCTTCTTCGCGCGCGGCCAGGTGCTCTTCAGCAGCGCCGCATCGCCGGAGATCTTCCAGTCCAGCCACCCATGAATGATCTGTCCCATCTGCCCATCCGCCGCCGCGAATCCTGAGCGCCCCTTGCCCTCCGGCAGCAACTGCCGAAAATGAATTGCGCCCGCGTCGTCCATCGAATAGCCAAACGCACTCCGGCGCAGCGACCTTGCAAACGAAGGAAAGAGGAAAGGTGTTGCCGTCTCGTAATTCCACACATGCGTGCAGTTGCCAAAGCAGCATCCCTCGGTGTCATCGCTGCCCTCAAATGCGTGAAACTCGCCATCGGCCGTACGGAAACAAGTTGTTGTCGCCAGCGTGGAGAGGTTGGCGCACGCGGCCTCCTTCACCGCCGCGGGCAGCGTGCTGTCCCGCATCGCACTCGCAAACATCCGCGTGCGCGCTTCCAAATCCTGCAAATTTTCCGCGGTGTATTGCACAGCCTCCCACGCGCTCTTGAACCGCGTCGCATAGAAATTGCCGACGATGGTCTTGCCCTCGCCCTGCGGCGCTTCCCACCCCATCCAGTCCGGCGTGCGATTTGCAAATCTCCACCCCAGTAAAAACTCAAAGCTCGCCGTCTGCCCCGCGGGAATCGTCCGCTTCAAGCACAGCACGCCAACGGAGTCGTGCGGCTCAGGTTGCCCGCCCAAGTCGCCTGTCTTCGAAAACCGATCCCAGAAATGCAGCGGCGCATTCCACCAGCGGCCCGCTGGCCATCCCTCCCAATGCGAAACCTCCGCGCCGCCACTCACGCTCGCCGCCAGCACCAACTCCCCCATCATCGGGTCGTCCGCTGCCAGCGCGGCATTGCTCATCACCAGGCCCGCAATCTCCTTCCCGGCTCGATACTCGTTGCGCCGTCCCTCATCCGACTTCTGTTGCGCGGCCCCGCCGTCGTCTTCTTTCCTCCTCACCGGATTTTCGATGGAGAACGCAATGCCCACCCTGGCTGCCTCGTGTCCGGAGTTGGTCACCGAATAGCGCAGAATCGCCACCGGCAGTCCCGAGTCATCCGGTTCGTGCGGAATGAACGGCGAGAACGCATCCAGCTCCACCTTCACGGGCAGCGAGCGATCCTCAAAATCGATGTGCGCCAGCGGATACTCGCCGGTGAATGTCGCCGACTCCAGCCGGCTCAACCCCGGAACGTTGCCTGAGCCCAACCCATCCTGCCCCTCATACGGAGGCAGAATGCGCGACTCCAGCACGCGCGCCACCGGCTTGTTGTTGCCCGCCTGCACCCAGATGGCCGGGAACGCGTAGGGCGGACGGAATCCCTTGTTGGGCCGGTTGAAGATCTCCCAGTTCACCAGTTGCCCGCGCCCGCCCAACCCAATGCTCCCCGCGGCCACGCCCCCGAGGGGAAACGAAATCATCCGAAGTTGCCGCCCGCGAAACCGCCGCGGATAATTCACATCCGAGTGTGGCTGGCTGTGCTCCTGCCCATCGTGTACAGCCTGCTCCTGCGCCAACGAATTCAGGCTTCCAGCTTGTGTGGCCGCGCCCACCGCTCCCGCCGCCTGCTTGAGAAATTTCCGCCGGTCCAGCCTCAGCTTCTCCGTCATGGTGCGTCTCTTTCTCGAAGACTGATTCGCTCAGATTGTACCGCCCGCCGCAGCCTTCGAAGCACAAGTGGAATTTGAGACCTCGCCAGTCGCGCTGCCAATCCACCAGCGAAATATGGCAAACTTGTCACGGAGGAGATGCGATGAAATCCGCAAAGCTTTTGCTGCTGGCCGGCGATTTTGTTGAGGACTACGAGATCATGGTTCCATTTCAGGCGCTGCAGATGGTGGGCCACACCGTCCATGCGGTCTGCCCCGGCAAGAAGAAGGGCGAGCAGGTTCGCACCGCCATCCACGACTTTGAAGGCGACCAGACCTACTCCGAGAAGCGCGGCCACAACTTCACGCTCAACGCGACCTTCGACGAAGTGAATCCCGCCGACTACGACGCGCTGGTCATCCCCGGCGGCCGCGCGCCGGAGTATCTGCGCCTGAACGCCAAGGTGCTCGACGTGGTACGCCACTTCGACCAGGCCGCGAAGCCCATCGCCGCGCTTTGCCACGGGCCGCAACTGCTGGCCGCGGCAGGCGTGCTGAAGGGCCGCAAACTCAACGCCTATCCGGCTTGCGCGCCGGAGGTGGAACTGGCCGGAGGCACCTTCGTCGCGGTCGACTTTTTCGACGCAGTGGTGGACGGCAAGCTGGTCACCGGACCCGCGTGGACAGCGCACCCTGCCTGGCTGGCGCGGTTTCTTGAGGTTCTCGAGGCACATCTTGAGGTGCCGGCTGCCTGATCGCCGCACAGCCTTGAAGGCATCAAGCGTTGCCTCGCGGGCTCGGCTGCAAAGAGCCCCCGTGTGGTACATTGACGCCATGATCGCAAAGGGTTTGGCCACACTCGCGGTGCTCCTGGCGCTGGCTTCCGCGCCTGCATTGCTCTCTGCACAGACAACCACTCACCCCACCTCCGGCCAACAGGCTTCGCCCTCTTACCCCTACCCCGCGCAGGGCCAGCCCAGTCACTCCAGTTCCGGCCAGCAGGCTTCCCCCTCCTACGCCTACCCCGCACAAGGCCAGCCCAGGCCCGATTGCAACGGCGTTCCCTGCGAGGAGCAGCAGCCGCGCGTCATCGTCACGCTTCCCGCTCCAGCCCCCACTCCCTGGCCCACTCACGATCGCATCTTGTGGGCAGCCTACCTCGTACTCGCCCTCGTGGGATACGCCGGAGTCATGCTGGCCGTCTCCACGTTGAGGAAGGTCGAGCGCCACACCGCCGCCGCTCAGGTCGCTGCAGCCGCCGCCGCGGACACCGCCCAGGCTGCGCTGTTGCACGCTCAATCCATCGTCCAGGCCGAGAGACCCTGGCTCATGATCACGGTTGAGCCGACGCTGGGCGTGGAGAACAGCTTCAACGTGACCGCAACCAACCGCGGCCGCTCCCCGGCGACCATCACCTCAGCGCTTGACCAGCTTCTGTTTGCCTCTGATGAAGTGCATCTGCCCGGCGCATCGGAATTCGAACCAGCAGAGCCCAAGGCTCCCTTCCGCCCCATCGTTCTGCTGTCCGGAGAATACGCCGCCATCAAGACCTTCAAGCGGGACGATGTGAAAGAGCTGTGCGGATCAGGCGAGAAGTTCAAAAGCGTCGAAGACTGGGAAGAAAGAATCTATCTGCGCGGCAGAGTGGTTTACAACGACCTGATTGCGCCCGCCGGCAAGGAAGCCCACGAGACCAACTGGTGCTGCTGGTACATTCACGGCCGCCAGAAGAGCGCCCTGGTCCTGGCCGGCCCGCCCGAATTGAATTCGCACACGTAGCGCCAGCCGAATCCGGCACGATTCCCGCTCGCCTTATTTGGCAGTCCGCTCAATCACCGCGGAGTTCTTGTCTTCGTAAACCAGCTTCCAACTGGGCAGCAGGGGAAGTACCTGAATCATCGGAGACT
This sequence comes from Occallatibacter sp., assembly GCA_035604995.1. Taxonomy (GTDB): domain Bacteria; phylum Acidobacteriota; class Terriglobia; order Terriglobales; family Acidobacteriaceae; genus Telmatobacter. The sequence continues at coordinate 4,944 of DATNHL010000316.1, forward strand.
CGCGGGTGAGGATGCAGAAATTCACCCGGTATTTATCCAGCAGAAGATTCGGGTCGGTCTGGAGTGTCGCCCACTCTCCGAACTCGCGCAGCACTCCAGCCCATTCAAAGACGTCCGTGCGGCCATCAATGAACACCGGGTACTCCGGCGCCGCCCACAGCAGGTAGCCCCCATACACATGGTCGTTTAACATGGGCCCTTGAAGATGATGCGCCCTGACGAATTCCAGCGCCTTCACCGGGCTCCCGTCTTCCACTTGCTCCTGCAGATTGCGGCTGTTGGGGAATCCGAAATACGCCACAACCAGGGCCAACGCAATGAATGCAGCGTTCAGACCTGGCCGATCGCCTTCAGCGTCGTACGCATCCCACTGGGTCGAGAGCTGCCGCGACAGAACCGGCGCGGCCAGGATGCCGAAGACGAAGAGCATGCGCATGTGGCTGACCGCCATCCACGTGCCGATTGCGAGAAAAGCCAGCTCGTCCCAGTACATCGTCGATCGGCGCATGGCCAGCAGCAAGAAGCTGCACAGCAGAATGGCCAGCAGCGCAATGCCGCGCGCTTCCGTCATGTTGAGCGGCGCATACTCGGCCACGTTGCCCACCAGCAGAGGCATGTGCAGCAGGGTGTCCAGCGGGTAGAGGATCTGCTCGATGCCCACCGGATTCACAAACAGCGCCGCACAGGAAAGCAGTAGTGTCAACGCCAGAGTTCGCCGGCATTTGGGATCCCAGCGCGACGGCAGCATCGCGCCCGCTTCGAAGCTCACAAACGATGCGGCTAGGAGCACCGCGCCCACAACCAGGCCGAGAATGAACGATGCGTGGCAGTTGATCCACACCGCAAACAGCACAGGCAGGCAATAGAACCAGCGAGGACTGCGCGTGCGCCCCAGTTGGATCAGCAACAGTTCCACGACAAAAAAGATGTAGCCGATCAGTTGCGCGCGGATGGAGAGCCCGACAGTGGCAAACATCCACAAGATGAGTGCGCCCACGAAGCCGACCTTGGAGTTCCCCGAGTAGAGCGTGCACAGCGCATAGCCGGTCCACAGCAAGGTGGCAGTCAGCATGCACAGCAGAAGCTCCAACCCCGGAAAGCCGCCGGCCTTGTATGCGCCGTAGATGGCCAGTTGCGCCAGCCACTCGTGCGGAATCCACGCGTGATGATTGGTTGTGTACGAGAACAGATCGGTCACCGGAATCGAATGCGTGGTCCAGATGACCTCGCCCGTCTTCAGGTTCCACCACAGGTCCGGATCGTCGAATCGCGACCGCACCGTAAGCACCGCCAGAATCAGCAGGACGCTGGCCAGCATTGCCTGGAAGGAGAAGACCCTTCGAAGGAAAGGGATGTTCACAGACTTGGAGCGGTTTTCCAACTCGGGTAGTCTTTCTGGCATCGAGCAGGGCGCTCTTTCCTCAGGAAAGAGCGCCCTGGGCCGGTCGTTTCAATCTACAGTAATTGGAAAACCGCTGGAGCCTCAACCCCGGCGCCCGTGCATGCCGGGCTCAGGCATTTACTGTCTCCTGCAGGTCGTGCTCAAAGAGCTGATCGGGTTCGGCAAGGCGGATCAGCCGGTGCAGATACGCGCGGGAGATCGACAGCTTGCGCGCGGCCAGCGTCTTGTTCCCGTTGTTCTCCCGGACCGCCGTCACAGCCAGCTTGATCTTGTAGTCGCGAAGCTGCCGCTCAAAGGAGCCTGCGGGATGGTAGTCGGCGATATCGACAACGTCTTCGTTATCGACGCCATCCTCTTCCGGAAGAGACAGAGTCAGGTCTTCGGCGCGAACCGTCATTCCAGGGGCCAGGATGATCGCCCGCTGCATCACATTTTCCAACTCGCGCACATTGCCGGGCCACGGATAGCTCTGCAGCATGTTGATCGCGTCCAGCTCAATGCTGTCCATCGGCTTCTGGAACATCTGCGAATAGTGCCGCAGAAAATGCTCGGCAATCTGGGGAATATCTTCCGGATGCTCCTGCAGCGCCGGCGATTCAATCCGCATGACGTTAATGCGGTAGAAAAGATCCTGGCGAAACTTTCCTTCCGCCACCAGCTGAGCCAGGTCGCGGTGCGTGGCAAAGATCAGCCTCGCGCGCAGCGGGATCAGTTTGTTGCTGCCCAGGCGGCTGAACTCCATCTGCTGCAGAACGCGCAGCAGCTTGACCTGCGTAAACACGCTCAGGTCCCCGATCTCATCGAGGAACAGCGTGCCGTCGCCGGCCTGCTCAAAGTAGCCTTCGCGCGCGCCTACCGTGCCGGTGAAGGCGCCCTTTTCATGGCCGAATAACTCGGCCTCGATCAATGTCTCGGGAATCGCGCCGCAGGAGACGGCCACAAACGGCCGCTTCGACCGGGAACCCATATTGTGGATGGCCCTTGCGATCAATTCCTTGCCGGTCCCGCTTTCGCCGGTCACTAGCACAGCGGCATTCAGATTGGTCACCCGATGCACCATCTGATACAACTGTCGCATCTGCGCGCTTGAACCGATCAGCTGATCGCAAGTGGTCGGATCCTCCATGCGCTGCTGCACGGTCTCAAGTTGCCGCTTCAGCAACGAGTTCTCATAGGCCCGGCTCAGCATGGTCTTCAGATCGCGAATGGACGGCGGCCTGCGGCAGTAGCCGAACGCGCCCGTGCGGACAAGTTCGAATGCGGTCGACCGAAGACCATCGTCGGCCATCACCACAGAGGGAACCTGCGCTGCGATCAAGCGCCGGGAAAATCCGATGCGCTCCTGCAACGAATCATGATTGGAGTTCAGATCCAGAATTACGACATCGCACTCCCCAGCCAACACCAGGTCGTTCATCTCTTCCTGATCCGACTTCAAATGGAGTTGGAATTCCCTCCCCAGTGCAGAGGAAAGAAGCGGGTGGAGCGTACGATCCTCTGAGTACAAACCAATCTTGATCATGAATGGGCGACCTTTCCCACTGAGTACAGCCACGCGCTACCAAGGCAGAATCGGCGACGTGTCACCATGATCCTTAATCGACACAAGATATGCCAATGCCTGTTTTGCGTTAGCTCACTGCAACCTTGGTAATACAATTGAGGTGACGAACGGTAACCCGCGTCGCGAATCGATGCACTGCACACCTTGACCACGCCTGATTCGACGCAGACCCAGGCGCGCCGAGGCCACTAGATATGAATCTCTATCCGCCAGATTATGGACCGGCCAGACCCGCGTCAATGCTGCTTTGGTAACACGCCTTGAGGTACCAAGTGTGCATTCCGCTCCAGGAACTCACCCGCAATCATGGGGCGCATACTCCCCAGCACTGGGTGCAGGGGTCGCTCTTTTTCTGCAATACCCTCATTGTGAATGCCTTGCAGCCACATTCAGCAGCGACACCGTCTGCCGGCGGCGCCACCGGTAAATCGCCGTGGCATTGCGCACGGCCCATAACACTTTTGTGTTATGCCCAGGCTCCCGAGGTAACTGTCCGTGCAATCTCTCTTTCCATTCCATGCGGTCCATGCCGCCAAGTGGCCCACCAGTTGCTAAAGTTCAAGTGTGACCTCTCGGCCAAAACTGGAGTTGTGTCTGCTGTCTGGCGCCGTTGCCGTCACTCGTTTCGCCTTTCGCAGCCATGATCTCTACGACCTTGACTCCGTAAATTTCGCGTTGGCCATCGGCCGTTTCGACCCGCGCGTCCATCAGCCTCACCCGCCCGGCTACTTCCTCTACGTCTGCCTGGGCCGGCTGATGAATTCCCTGGTCCACGACGCCAACCTGGCCCTCGTGCTCGTGAGCATCCTGGCCAGCGTGGCCTCCGTGGTCCTGATCCACAAACTCGCGCTCGACTGGTTCGGCCCCCGCGCTGCAACCTTCGCCGGCCTGCTCTTTCTGCTCTCTCCGCTTGCCTGGTTTCATGGCACCGTAGCCCTCACCTACAGCGTCGAAGCAGCCGCCTCGGCCCTGGTGGGCCTGCTCTGCTGGCGCATCGAGCGCGGCAACGCCGCCTTCATCCTCCCAACCGCCATCGTCCTGGGCATTACCGCCGGTATTCGCCCGTCTTCCCTGCTCTTCCTCGGGCCGCTGTTTCTCTTCTCGCTGCGCCATGCGCCCAAAAGAAAAATTCTCCTCGGAATTCTGGCCCTCGGCCTCACCCTCGGCGCGTGGTTCCTGCCCATGATCTGGGCCAGCGGAGGACTGGCCGCCTACTTCGGGGCACTCTCTTCCCTGTGGCTCATGGTGCCTTCCAAGGGCACTGTTTTCAACTCCTCGCCGGTCACTTCCGTCGCCCGCGCCATGACCATCGTCTACATCGGTTTTCTGTGCTTTGGCGCCGCAGTCCTGGCTCCGCTGGGCGCCGCTTCCAGCCCCGCTCCCAGCGGCAAAGACAAGAAGCTCTTCACCGCCGTCTGGATCGCGCCCGCGCTCTGCTTCTTCATCTTCATCTTTCTCAAACTCGTCAACAGCGGCTACCTGCTGCTGGTGGCTGCTCCGGCCTGCGTCTGGTTCGGCGCCTGGGCCGCCGCCTGGTACGACCAAGCCGCCTGGCCCAAACCCCTCAAGTGGGGGCTCATCGCAGCCTCCGCCATCGTCAACATCCTCATTTTCCTGGCCTTCCCGGCCTACTGCTCCTATCGCTCCGTGCGCCGGTTCGAAGCCGAGTTGCAGGCCACTCAGACCGCATTGCCCCAGCTGGGCGCCCCGGACAACCTGCTGATCGTCTCCTTCGACAACCACTTCCTCGGCTATCGCCATGCCGGCTACTACCTGCCCAGCTACCTCACCATCGAATATCCTGAAGCCCGACTAACCGAGGGAACCCGCATCTTCGCCATGCAGGGGCGCGATACCTTCCTGCTCGCCGGACTGCCTGCCGCCGGCTGTTCCCGGTTCGTCCTCTTCCCCCTTCCCGCCGGCAACCCTGACTACGACAAATACCTCGAAAAAGTCGAGAAACTCATTCCCAGCAAGGACTTGACCAGCGTCGACCTGGACGGCCGCCGCTTCGTTACGGCGCCTATCGCCGATCTGCCTCTTTTGTTCCCGAAATCGGCCCTCGCCCCGCCCCAGCCGGTTCCCGGCCAAGTGTATACGCCCCGCGCCACCCCCACGCCCAAGACGTAAACAGGCGTGTACACCCGCCGGAAAGCCCAGCGTTAACTCTCTCAATTCAAAATGCTTGAGTCTTCTGCGGTTTGGTTGGACAATTGCTCTGACCATAATGTTCCCTGGACGCTGACGGGGAAAGGAGCTCGAGGTATGCATTCGTTCGCCTGGTGGCCGACGTTGATTGTTCTCTCCGTGGCGACCTTCACGGATCTGCGCAATCGGCGTATCCCCAACTGGCTGGTGATCCCGTTTCTGGTAGTCGGGCTCGTTTCTTCCGCATGGCTCCACGGTTGGAATGGGCTTGGCCACAGCCTGGCTGGCTTCGGACTGGGACTTTTGATCTACGGTTTTCTTTTCTGGATGGGCGGCATGGGAGCCGGCGACGTGAAGCTGGCCGCCGCGATCGGAGCCTGGATTGGCCCCAACCAGTTGTTTATTGCTTTGGTTGTTACCGCCATGGCTGGCGGCATCATGGTCCTCGGTTGGGCCCTGTTCGGCGGATTCCTGAAAGACATGTTCAAGGGCGCCGGAAACCACCTGAAGCGCAAGATGCCCTACGCTCCAGCCATCGCCATCGGAACGCTTGTTTCATTTTTTGCACATTGAGGTCCGGAATTGACATATGCCTGAGTCGGAGACAACGTATCATTTTCTGGCGACCCCAATGGGGACGGCGCACGCAGCAGGGAGCAGCAATCAAATGAACTCGAACCATCCATCGTACTTCGATGCAAACTCCCCCGATTCCATCGGAGCTGACGCCTTGTCGATTGCTTTGATCGGTCCCGACGAGCAGCGCCGCAAGGAGGCCGCCGCCGCTCTTCTCAAGTGCGATGGGGCCGAAGTTCGCGAGTATTCCGCTTATCCCGCCAGCCTGGACGATGTGCCGCGCCTGATCGAACAACGCAACGACGTCATCATTATTGATCTGGACAGCAGCCCCGAATACGCCCTCGAACTGGTCGAGAGCATCTGCGCCAACGGCTCGGCAACCGTGATGGTCTATTCGTCCAAGCCCGATTCGGATCTGCTCGTCCGCTGCATGAGGGCCGGCGCACGGGAGTTTCTCACCCCGCCCTTTGCGCACAACACCATGGCCGAAGCACTGGTGCGGGCCTCCGCCCGGCGCTCGGCAACCCGCCTGCCCAGAAAGACGGGCGGCAGGCTGCTGGTATTTCTGGGCGCCAAGGGCGGCTCGGGGGTCACCACCCTGGCCTGCAACTTCGCCGTTTCTCTGGCCCAGGAGTCCGGCCAGAGCACCCTGCTCATCGATCTCGATCTGCCCCTCGGCGACGCGGCTCTCAACCTCGGCATCGTGACCGAATACTCTACCGTCAACGCCTTGCAGGATGCCGACCGCCTGGATGCGGCATTCCTGAACAAGCTGCTCATCAAGCATAGCTCCGGCGTTTCCGTGCTCGCCGCTCCCGGCAAGTTTCCCCAGTTCCATGCGACCAATGAGGCCATCAACAAGCTCATCACCGTCGCCCGCCAGGAATTCGACAACGTGGTGGTCGATGTGGGAGCCAGGCTCGACCTGACCGAGTCCGCCTTGTTCAAGGATGCCTTCACCATCTACCTGGTCACCCAGGCCGGCATCCCCGAACTGCGCAACTCCAATCGCCTCATCGGCCAGTTCTTTACCGTCGGCAGCCCCAAGCTCGAAATCGTCATCAACCGCTACGAACCACGCTCCCTGGGCGTTTCCGATGAGACCATCACCAAGGCGCTCACCCGGCCGGCAAACTGGAAGATCCCCAACGACTATTCGGCCGTCCGCCAGATGCAGAACACCGCAACTCCGCTGGCCCTTGGGGATTCCCCCGTCGCGCGCCTCATCCGGCAGATGGCGACCTCCATTTGCGGTCAGCGTGCCACGCAGCCAAAAAAGAAGGGCTTCAAACTTTTCGGATGACGCTCTTGATTAAGGATCATTCCGTCTCGATCGAAGGTGCAACTTGGAACTTCTGAACCTGGAAAACTACAAAGCGGAGATTCACCGGACCCTGATCTCCAAGCTCGATCTGGAAAAGCTCTCGCGCGTCAACTCGACCCAGGCGCGCCAGGCCGTCTCCGGCATCGTCAAGGAGATCATCGCCGACCAGCGCGTGCCCCTGAATTTCGACGAGCAGGAAAAGATCCAGGCCGATCTCCTCGATGAAGTCTTTGGCCTCGGTCCCCTGGAGCCTCTCCTCCGCGACCCCCGGATCTCCGACATCCTGGTCAACGACAAGGACCACGTCTTCATTGAAAAGGGCGGACTCCTGCAGAAGACCAACACGACATTCCGCGACGATCGCCACCTGCTGCAAATCATCGACCGCATCGTCTCCCGCGTCGGCCGCAGAGTGGATGAGTCTTCGCCCATGGTCGATGCGCGCCTGCCCGACGGATCCCGCGTTAACGCCATCATTCCTCCGCTCGCGCTCGATGGGCCCTCTCTGTCCATCCGCCGCTTCGGCACCGGCCCCCTGGCTGCCAACCAACTGGTCGAGCTCAAGAGCATCTCCGCGGAAATGATGGAGCTGCTCGCCTCCGCCGTCAAAGCCAGGATCAGCATCGTCATCTCCGGCGGCACCGGCTCCGGCAAAACGACGCTGTTGAACATCATGTCCCAGTACATTCCCAACAATGAGCGCCTGGTCACCATCGAAGACGCGGCCGAACTCCGCCTCGCCCAGGAAAACATCGTGCGCCTGGAAACCCGCCCGCCCAATATTGAAGGCAACGGAGCCATCCGCCAGCGCCAACTGCTCATCAACTGCCTGCGTATGCGCCCCGACCGCATCATCATGGGTGAAATTCGCGGCGAGGAAGCCTTTGACATGCTCCAGGCCATGAATACCGGCCACGAGGGCTCCATGACCACTATTCACGCCAATACCCCGCGCGACGCCATCTCCAGGCTTGAATCCATGGTCGCCATGGGCAACATGAATCTGCCGGAAAAGTCCGTCCGCCAGCAGATCTCCTCGGCCATCACCATCGTCGTGCAGGCCACGCGCATGAGCGACGGCTCGCGCAAGGTCACCAGCATCTCCGAGATTACCGGCATGGAAGAGAACATCATCAGCATGCAGGAAATCTTCACCTTCAACAAAAAGGGCATCGGGCCCGACGGCAAGGTGATTGGTGCCTTCCAGCCCACTCGCATCCGTCCCAAGTTCCTCGAAAGGCTGCGCGTCTCGGGCATCATCCTGCCGCCCAGCCTGTTCGAAAAAGAAACGCCGGTCAACTATTAGGCGGAAAGGAGGTCAACGATTATGGCAACGATCATTGCATTGATATTCGTCGGTGTCTTCTCGGTCGCGGCGCTGTTGATCTACGCCGGCGGGGCCGGGGCCTCGGAAAAGGCCAAGCAGGTCCAGGCCACGCTCGACTCTGCCCTGGCTACGGAAAGCCAGGAGATGCGCGATCAGATCGTCAATCTGCGCAAGAATGAGCAGTTCAGCGCCATCCCCTGGATCAACAACCGGCTGAGCAAGCTCGAAATCGGGCCGCAACTGCAGGCGCTCATCCACCAGGCCAACCTCCAGTGGTCCGCCGGCACCCTGCTCGCCATGTGCGGCGTCTGTTTCGCGGTGCCCGCCTTCATGATTCACTGGAAAACCGGCTCCTCGATCATTGCCACGCTGGTCGGTTTGCTCTGCGGCTTCGGTCCCATCGCCTTTGTGCTCTTCAAACGAAGCAAGCGCTTCGCCGAATTTCAAAAGGGGCTGCCTGAAGCCTGCGATCTGATGGTCAGCTCCCTGCGCGCGGGACAAAGCCTCATCGCGGCCATGGGCATGGTCTCCCGCGAATGCATCGATCCCATCGGCATCGAATTCAGAACCTGCTTCGAGGAACAGAACTTCGGCCTTGAACTCAAGGTGGCCATGGAAAACCTCCTCCATCGCGTTCCCCTGCAGGACCTCAGAATTGTCTCCACAGCCATTCTGATCCAGAAGGAGAGCGGCGGAAACCTCGCCGAGGTCCTCGACAAGACCGCACATGTGATCCGCGAGCGGTTCCGGCTCCGCCGCGAGGTGGCCACACGCACCGCCCAGGGACGCATGACCGGCTGGGTCCTTACCCTGCTCCCCATTGTCCTGGCCGGCGCTCTGTACACCGTCAACCCCGACATGATGAGCCTCCTGTGGAAGCGCGAAATCGGAGTCAAGCTGCTCTACGCTGCCTCCGCAATGATCGTCATCGGCGGTTTGATCATTCGGAAAATCGTCAACATGGACATTTGAGGAGCGTATGGGAATCTCGATAGTTGCGTTTTTAGTCATCTTCCTGTTGATCGCCAGCGGCGGGCTCCTCCTGTTCTATCGCGAAGCCATGCTGCAGCGCATCTCCGAGGTGATCAACCCGAATGCCAAACCGAAAACCCTGTTGAGTTCCTTCCAGGAGTCGGGATTCTCCATCGGCGGCGTCGTCACGCACTTTGACAGCGTCCTGCCCAAGAGCCAGGCCGAAGTTTCCGTCGTCAAGCAGCGCCTCATCCGCGCCGGCTATCGCAAGGAATCCACAGTCAGAATCTTCAATGGCTCCAAGGTTGTGGTCCCGCTGCTGCTCTGCATCGTGGCCCTGGTCACCGGCCTGGGCGATCTCAGCCCGTTCTTCGTCTATGCCGTGTGCCTGGGCCTCGGCTTCCTGACCCCGGATTTCTGGCTGGGACGGCAGATCAAGAAGCGCCAGAGCAAGATTCGCCGCGGCCTTCCCGATGTCCTCGATCTGATTGTCATCTGCATCGAGGCGGGCCTAAGCCTCGACCAGGCAACCGTGCGCACTTCAGAAGAGCTGGCCCATGCCCAGCCGGAGCTCTGCGATGAACTGCACGTTGTGGTGCTCGAGCAGCGCGCCGGACGCCCACGCCAGGATACCTGGAAACACCTGGCCGAGCGCACCGATGTCGATTGCGTCCGCCAGCTTGTCAACATGATGGTTCAGGCCGAACAGTTTGGCACCAGCGTCGGCAAAACATTGCGCACCCACTCAGACACCCTGAGAACCCAGCGCATTCAACAGGTTGAAGAGGCGGCGGCAAAGACGACCATCAAGCTCATCTTCCCGCTGGTCTTCTTCATCTTTCCGTCGCTGTTCCTGGTCGTTCTGGGACCGGCAATCATCATCATGATGGATTCGTTCAAAACGATGTTTACCCACTGAGGAAAGGAGGATCTGTATGGACAGTGTCACGATTATCCGGATTGTTGCCGGCGTTCTGTTTGTCATCGTGCTCGGTATCCTGATTCAGCGCCGCCGCTCGCGCATCAGCTAACGCAGTCTGTGCGGATCTTCTGGCGGGGCCAGGTCGTTCAAACTGCCCCGCCCGGCTGGCTTCGCAACCCCAGGTCGCGGATTTGTTGCAGCCTCGTGTTGCAACGGGCGTCAAGCGCACCAGGGGAGCATCCATCATAATGGTTGTCAGAAAGGGGAGTCACAATGGACGGTGCCACGATGATCCGGGTTGTTGCCGGTGTCCTTTTTGTTATCGTGCTGGTCATTCTGATTCAGCGTCGCCGCTCGCGGGTGAAGTAGCCCGGCTGCGCACTTCACCCGGCGGCGCTGTGAAACGCAACGGGCCCCGCTGGCCAAAACATCGGTCTTCGACCGGAAAATTCGCCGCTTCGCTGCCGATGGTACCGCAAACGAAAGACAAAGCCTTGGAAAGCTTGTAGTTGAAAGAAGGGGGATTGGACATGGACGGTGCCACGATTATCCGGATTGTTGCCGGCGTGTTGTTCGTCATCGTGCTGGTCATTTTGATCCAGCGCCGGCGCACACGGATTAAGTAGTACGGCCCTGAAAAAAAGGCTGGCGGCTCGCGAGACCTGAACGGAGTCCACCCGCCTGCAGAATTGTCCCGCTCGCCGGGAACCTCGCCGCCAACGCGATGAGTGTCTGTTTGTGTGCAGGCGAGATCGGGAACGGTGGAGTGTGCTCTCTTGCGGGTTTCCGCAGGGTCTCTCTCGTGCCGGCCAGGTCGGGGTGCTTCATCCTCCGGCGATCAATGAGAAAGGACTTGCTGTATGCGCCGCAACCAACAATTCAAATTGTCCAAAGGATCGCTGGACCAGCACCCGGCCGCCGGGGGATCGCAGAAGGCGGGAGGCAATATGGATTCACGGAAACTTTGCGCTTACAACCAGACTCGCGAATGCTTCCTCGGCCTGGAGGTCGAGGGTGCTGACCTCCCGCTCGCGAAGCTCAAGGACCGGATTGCGTCTCTCGCTCTCAAGTCCGGCGAGGGCCTCTGGTTGGTGCCATTCAGGGGGCTCCCTGAATGGGGCATCCGCGTCCCCCTCGACCTCCTTTATCTCGACCAGGATTGCCGCGTCATTGACGTCGTCGAATCTTACCCCGTCTTCCGCGCCAATGCTTCCACTCCCCAGCCTGCAAGCGTGCTGGCATTGCCAACCCACTCCATTTACTCGTCGCAAACCCAGTTCGGCGATCAGCTGGTTCTCTGCGTGGCCGATGAGATGCAGCAGCGCCTCGAGCGCTTCACGGGCATCAGCGCCGTCCCCGGCGCCGCGGTGGCGCCCAGACCGATTCCGGTCCCGTCCCCTCTCAAGCGTCCCGCTCCCGTCCCTGCTCCAACTCTCGTCGAGGATGCGCCCAAGCGTGCCCCGGCCACCGTCGTGCAAAGTGCTGTTCTTCTCCGAGAAAAACCGCTCTGGAGCGGCGGTCCTGGGCTGTTGGAGTTGGAAAAACGCAACGAACCGGAGCTTCCCCCAACCCGCCAGACACATCTCATGGGACTCATCCAGCCGGATATGGAGAACGTCAAGCCGCCCAGAGGCTGGCTCGAGCGCTGGTGGTCCCCGGACCCCAGAAAGGCTCCGCGCGATGCGGCCCCCGGACTCGCCGCCTACTACTGGACCGGCGGCCCTCCGGAAGCCCATGAGATCAGGGACATCAGTTCAACCGGTTTGTACGTGGTCACTGAGGAACGCTGGTACCCGGGAACCCTGATCCTCGTGACTCTGCAAAACACTGCCTTTGGACCGGAAGTCGCGGAGCGTACCATCTGCGTCCACTCCCGGGCCGTTCGCTGGGGCAAGGACGGTGTGGGCCTGCAGTTTGTCTTGCAAAAAAGTGACGACCCCACGATGGGGGCCGCGGATCGGAAAGCCCTGGACAAGTTCCTGCAACGGCTCCGCAAGAGCCAGGGCTAGCAGTCTCAGGGCAACGGAAACATCGAGTGCCATGAACAGAACCGGTGGGTAACAAGAATCACCTCCAACGGTGCACGGAGGAAGGAAACATGAAGTATCAACCGCAATTCGAAGGAATCGCACGGGTGCTCTGGCGTAGAGTGGTCCGTGCCGCAGCTGCGCCGCAGGCGCATGGCGAGCCCGGCTCCCCCCCCCGGCGGCTCCGCGCCCTGCTGCTCGCCGGCGAAGAGGGGCAATCACTCGTGGAGTTCGCGCTGGTGCTGCCGATGCTTCTGGTGGTCGTTACGGGCATTATGGTCTTCGGCATCTACGAGACGCAGATAATGAGTCTGACCGAAGGCGTGGACAGCGCCGGGCGGGTTGTTTCGGTCAGTGCAGGACAGACCCTGGACCCGTGCGCCCTGGCGGCCACGACGGTTGCAAGCGGCGCGCCAATCCTCAACGCAGCCGGCATCTCGTACAGCATCACGCTCAACCCAATCCCCGGCAATCTTACCGCCAACAACCACAACTACACCGGTACGGGCGCCTCAACCAGTTGCTCAGGCAGCAGCACCACCACCGGAGCGCCCGGGAATCTGGTTTCGGGCGGGACTGTCACAATCCAGGCTACCTATACAGCCTGCAGTCTCAAGTTTTACGGCAACAACTTAATGCCAGGTGGCTGTTCCATCTCGCAGCAGATCACGGAGGTTGTCCAATGAACCGCAAGAGCGAGTCTTTTCTCCGCCGGATGCACAACGATCAGGCAGGGACAGTCTATGTATGGGCGATCTTCCTGCTCGGCCTGATGTTAGGCATGGGCGGATTGACAGTCGACATCGGGCACGCCTACATCTGCTATCGCCTGCTCCAGGCCAGCACCGACGCCGCCGCGCTGGCCGCGGCCTCGGCTCTTCCCACCAAGGCGACAGCCATATCGGAGGGAACACTGTTCAGCTCCAAATCCGGAAACTACAACGCCTTTGGCAGCTTGAACACTCCCAGCGCCGTCACTGGCGCGGCCGTCACGGTCACTCCGGGTTGCGTAACCGTAACCGGCCTGCCGTCATGCGGCGGTTCCGTGGTGGCCAACGCCGTCAGGGTAGTACAGACCGTCACCGTTCCGACGTTCTTCATCCGGGCACTGGCCGTCTTCAAGATCAGCGCTGCCCAGTCCATCTCGCTCACGGCCGAATCAACCGCGGTCATGAGAGGAGCGCTGCGCGGGCCCTACGACGTTGCGCTCGTCCTCGATACAACCGCGTCGATGCAAACTAGCGACGGCGGCAGCAACTGCACCGGCACGAAAATCCAGTGCGCAGAGCAGGGAGCTCAGATTCTGCTCTCCGAGCTCCAACCCTGCCTGATGGGCTCCACCTGCGGCTCGGCTACCAACGGAAACGTTGCACAACCAGTCGATGAGGTCTCCCTTTTTACGTTTCCCGCGCAGACAGTTGGCACTCAGGTGGCCGATGACGAACCCTGCGCCACGCCATCCCCCAGCCCTATTAAATACCCTGATAGCACCACTCTTGGCACCCTTACGAATTTGCCCACTACGGCCAATCTGAATACCCTGGTGTCCGAATATGGGGTTGTGCCTCTATCGAGCAATTACCGCACCTCTGACAGCACTACCGGGTCAAACCCGTTGACCGTCAGTTCCACCGCCCCCACTTCCACCACCCCCTCTATCGTGAATGCGGTTGGCGGGAACAGCTATTTTGGCGGAACCTCGTGTACCGGCATGCAGGCCAAGGGCGGAGAATCAACCTTCTATGCGGGCGCGCTCTTCACGGCGCAGCAGTATCTTGCGATCAATGGGAGGTCGAACGCGGCGAACGTGCTCATCCTCCTCGGCGACGGCGACGCGAATGGCGGCAAAATGGGTTCATCTAGCCTTAATTCGGCCGGTGTATACCCCTCAGCCAATGGCCAGTGCCAGCAGGCGATTGCCGTGGCGAATGCAGCCAAGGCGGCGGGGACCAAGGTTTACGTTGTGGGCTATGGCGTCGCGTCCGGAGGATGCAGCACGGACGTGAGTCCGTATAACAACGCATGCTACACGCTGCGGAACATGGCCAGCTCGGATGCGAATTTCTTTGTTGACACTTCGAGCGTAGCCTGCCCCGGCGCTACATCGGTCGTCATGAACGGGTCAACCAACACCCTGAGCGGAATCTTCACTGCCATCGTGGGGGATTTGACGAAGCCGCGGTTGGTTCCCAACACCATAACATTCACCGCCAGTTAGGCGGCTGAACAGGTCGGGGAGCAGCATCTCTCCCGGCCGGGTCCGCTCATCGGGCCCGCCGGGAGTTTTTTCCCCGCTCTACCGCCCGGCGGGCGCCGTCACCTGCGCCTGGTCCCGCTCTTCCGGAATAATCAAGAGCACTTCCACTCTCTGCGTTTGCCCGTCCTGTGACGCCGGCCTGAACTGCCACTGCCGCAGCGAGTCCAGCACAAACTGCGCCTCGGGAAACTCCGGGGGAAAGGCGATCGTCAGCGATTCGAACCGGCCCGCCTGGTTCACGAAGCCATGCACTAGCAGTGCGTCGGAGTTGATTGCATCCGGTGAGATGTTGGGGCGGACGATGTTATACGGCCACGGCGCCTCCAGGCGCGTCACGTTCCCCCCTGCCGCAGCCTCGGTGGCGCGCGGAAGCGAGTACTGCAGAATCCAGCTCCTCGCCAGCCCAACATGGAGATAAACCGTGTACGCAACCCTGTTGTTCCACACCCCTGACATCTCGGGAAACTTCTCTTCCAGCGATGCCCCCACAATCACCGCCCCAAACTGGCCATCCTTGGGCAGCGTGATCAGTTGCGTGGTCAGTCCCGTGCCCGATCCGGATCCGGAACCGGCTCCGGGGTCACTCTTCGCTCGACTGCGATCGCCGGCCATGCCGACGGGGTCTCCTGAATCTCCCGCCGCTTCCTCGTTGCCCTTTCCCCCAGCTTGATTTGACCGGTTGCCGCGCGATGCCTGCCCCGGAGCCAGCGCTCCTGCCTCATTCTGCAGCGCTGTCTCGTTCACCGGCGGCAGCGTCGCCCTTCCCTCCGGCATGCGAAGATCCGACAGCGACATGACCGCTGTCGGCGTGGGCTGCTGAGATGACTGCGACGTCGTCGCCGGAGCCATTTGCACCATCTTCGGGCCGTGAACCACCAATGGCGATGTGGTGCTGGGAAGAACCGGCAGCTTCTCCGTCGCGTGGTTTGTCGACGACACGCTCAGGTCGGCCAGGTCGATCTCCTGATTGGGCGCATTCACCGAGGGCTTCACGTCTGAGGCCGTTGCCGGCTCTGGCAGGGGCGCCACAATCTGCTTCACCTGCACCTTCTTCGGTGACCAGATCACGACCGTCGGCACCGGCGTCTCCTCGGTGAGTTTCACCGGCTCGGAGATATCCGGCTGCACCAGCGTCTGGGGCCCTTTGTCTGCGTTTGCCGTGAACCGCAGCACCGCTTGATGGATGACAGGATCCTGTCCCGGCGCCGGCTCGTGATCGTTGGAAAGGGGGCCTGGATAAGCAATGCCTCCGTCGCCCAGGCGCTCCGCTTGTGTTTTGGGGCTGTGCAGGTCCAGGTGCCGCACCGTATACCGCTTAGCCACGATCCGGTTGTTCGTCTCCGGCGTGTAGATGATCCCGAACGACAGCAGAGATAACGCCACGCCGTGCGCCAGAACCGAAACCACAAAAGTGGACGGCCGCTGACTCAGCTCCGGCCGCTCAGTAAAAAGAGTGATCGTGCGCGAAGAGCTCATGTTCGGTTCGATTCCCTCCCTCGCGCCGTCGCGTTTTCCATCAGTGGGTTGCTGACTCTTGAGGCAGTCATCGCTTGGCCGAACACTTACTGCGATTCTCCAGTTGCTCCCTGGGTGAAACCGCAGCGCCTAAGTGGCTTTTCCTTCAAGAAAAAGCCACCTTCACCATCGCCAGAAACATCCCGTAAACTGGAGAACCGCTCACAGGGGCCCTCAAGACCCCTCAGAACTTCATTCTAGCCCCTACTCTTCCCATTTCGGCACCTATCCGCCTCATAGCACTCTTGATACCCTGCCTGAATTCTCGTGCCTTTCCGTTCTTATCTATGAGCCCATCAACAGCTACACTGAACTCGCGTTTGAACTTGTTTGGCTATCTGTCGCCCTATCCCCGGGTCGGCGGGAATTAGAAATTTGTCTCGCTGGGTGCGACAATGCTCATGAGACAGAAAGGCGGAGCTGGCCGGGTAGCCAGTTCAATCAGGCTCCAACATGAACAAGAGACTACTGACGATCCTACTCCTCGCTTTCGTCATTGCAGGCGCATGCGCCTTCCTGGTGTATAAAGCGATCGGAAACCGACTGGGGGCGGCTCGTCCAATGGCCACCACCCGTGTGGTTGCCGCTGCAAGCGACATCAAGCTTGGAACGGTCCTCACCGCGTCGAACCTGACCACGGTTGACATTGCGGGAGAAGCGCCCAAGGGAGCCATCCTCGATAAGGACAAGAACAGCCTGGAGGGCCGCGGCGTCATCTCCGACCTCTACCAGGGCGAACCCATTCTGGACAGCCGCCTGGCCCCGGTCGGCTCCGGCGGCGGCTTGGCCGCTACCATCCCCCAGGGCATGCGAGCCATCGCCGTCAAGGTCGATGAGGTGGTCGGCGTAGCCGGTTTCGTCACCCCCCGCTCGCACGTCGATGTGCTGGGCTCCGGCACCCCGCCGGGCGTCAATTACGCCCCCGGCTCCAAAGAGGCCATGGAGGGCACGCTGGTCAAGACCATTCTGCAGAATATCGAGGTCCTCTCCGCCGGCATCAGCATCCAGAAGGATCCCGAGGGCAAGCCGCAGCAGGTCCAGGTCGTCAACCTGCTCGTCACTCCGGAGCAGGCTGAAACGCTCACCCTTGCCGGCAACGGTGTAAAAATCCAGCTCGTCCTTCGCAACCCGCTCGACACGAAAACGGAAACGGTCCCCATGACCGCCATGGGCAACATCTTCACGGATGTCACCGCCGCGCCCGCCAAGAAGGTTGTGGCCAGGGCCGTCAAGAAAGCCGCACCCGCCCCCGCACCCTTTTCTATCGAAGTCATCAACGGTTCGAAGCGGACTGAGGAAAAATTTGGTTCTCCCGAGGCAAAACAGTGAGAGCTAACACTGGAATACCCATCGCATGCTTCTGCGCATTGTCCGTTTTCCTATGCGCCCAGTCGGGCCTGCGGGCCCAGACCCCTACGACCTCCTCCCAGCCCGGCGGCAGCCCCGCTTCCGACTCGACAAATGATGTCGCTGTCGCTGTGGGCAAAACCCTCCTGATCGACACCGCGCGCCCCATCGCGCGCGTCGCTGTCGGCCTGGGAGACATCGCGGAGGCTTCGGCGGTCAGCCCAACCGAGATTCTCGTCAATGGCAAAGCCGCCGGCGAAACCAGCCTGATCATCTGGGACAGGCGCGGGGGACGACAATTCTTCAATATCACCGTCCGGCCCAGCTCCGCTGTCTCCACTGATAATCTCGACGCCATCCGCCGCGAGCTGGCCATCGAGATTCCGGGGCAGCGCTTTAAGGTGACATCCGAGAACAACATGGTCTTTCTCCGCGGAACGGTCAAGGACCTGACCGCCTCTGCCCGCGCGGTTCAGATCGCTTCCTCCGGCGGCAAGGTCGTCAACCTGCTCAACGTCGATGTACCCCCTTCTGACCCGCAGATTCTGCTCAAGGTGCGCTTCGCCAGTGTCGACCGCAGCAAGGAAAAGCAGCTCGGCATCAACGTCTTCAACACCGGCCTGGGAAATGTCGTCGGAGGCGTCAACACCGGACAGTTCACTCCTCCCACCGTGAATTTGCCCTCCGCTGGAACAGCCGCCACGGCTACCGTCAACAATGAGCTGAATCTCTTTGCATTCTTCCCCGGCCTCAATCTGGGTGCAACCATCGAGGCCCTCGAAAGCAAGGGCGTCGTCCAGGTTCTCGCCCAACCCAACGTCATGGCGGTCAACGGCAAGGAAGCAAGCTTCCTCGCTGGTGGCGAGTATCCTTTTCCAATGGCTCAGGCCTCCTCCGGTGGACAGTCTGCCATCACCATCATGTTCAAGGAATACGGCATTCGCCTCAACTTTATCCCCACCATTACTCCCCGCGGCACCATCCGCCTTCAGGTGGCCCCGGAAGTCAGCGCCCTCGACTTCGCCCATGCCGTCCAGATCTCCGGATTTGATATACCCGCCATCACCTCCCGCAAAGTCAAAACCGAGGTCGAGCTGAAGGACGGGCAAAGCTTTGTCATTGGTGGACTGCTCGACAACGAAGAGACCGAAACCTTTCAGAAAATCCCCTTCCTGGGAGACATCCCCATCCTCGGCAAGTTCTTCCAGTCCATCGACAGGAAGAAGACGAACACCGAGCTGATCGTCATCGTCACTCCGGAACTCGTCTCTCCCATCCCGGTTGGTTCGACCGTGCCGGAGCTGAAATTCCCGACTGCGTTCCTGCCCGCCAACTCCGGGATTCCGATGAACACTCCAGACGCCAAGACGCCGGAAAACACGCTGCCTGAACCGCCGTCGACCATTCCGGTTGAGAAGTTGATCGAGAGCATGAAGCCGGAGCCCGCTTTGGTCATCGAAGGCGGAACCAGTTTCGGCGCAGCAGGCGGTGCAATCAGCGGTGCCACGCAATCAGTCCCCGGCGCTGCTCCTCAGTATTAAGACAATCGCCGGTCGTCCCCCCGGACGGCCGGCGACCCTCCCCTCGAAGACTTCCCTGCCTGTTACGATTTCAGTCGGGTTGGACCGGCAATGCGCCGCCTCTGCCTTTTTGTGAACTGCGCGGCGTCTCAGACTCTTGAGATCTCCGTAACGCTTCCGTAGAAGGATTGCACCCATCCGATGAACCCGTTCAGCAGCAACGTTGAGCAGCCCGGCGCCGTCAGTCGGCAGCCAGGTCCCGACCTTCGCCTGCAGGTGGCAAATCTCACCCGCAACACAATTCTGGCCACATCCCTTGAAGTAGCCGACACCGCTCCCAAACGCACCAAAGGCCTGCTTGGCCGCAAGGGACTCGCGCCCGGCGAAGGGCTCTGGATCTCCCCGTGTGAATCGGTTCACACCTTCTTTATGCAGTTCCCCATCGACCTGGTTTACCTGGACCGCAAAAACCGGGTCAGGAAGACCCGCGCCGCAGTGCCTCCCTGGCGCCTCTCTGCCTGCCTCACGGCGCACTCCATCCTCGAGCTCCCCGCCGGCACCATCCGCGACACCCAGACCCAGGCCGGCGATGTCCTCGAGTTCTCGCCGGCACAGGCGCCCGCCATTGATTAAAAGGTCACGCAGCCCAAACCCGCGTCCGCCTACTCCGCCTGCTCCCCCTCCCGCGCCATCCGCGCAGAAGCCATGGCCAGCAAGAACCACACAACCCACACCGGAGCAGTCCAAAGATAGAGCGCCGAGGGCAGCTTGACCCCGCTCACCAGCCCGGCCTCGATGGCAACGCTGGCAAGAGCAAGAAAGACCAGAAGCGCACGGGACCGGCAGAGATAGGCCCCCTGCAAGAGCGCCGGGACCGCAACCGCCTGGTCGAACACCCAGCAATACGGCGCCGAAAGAACCGAAACCAGCACCAGCACTCCGCCATCCTTCGTCCAATCCCACGCATGGCGCCGCTTCCAGAAGTACACCAGAGCCCAACTGCAGCCCAGAACCGGAAGCAGATATTGCAACCACATCGCCTCTGGCCTCACCCACAGCCGCAGAACCACGCTCCAGCAGGGAATGAACTCCTTCTCAATCCCATACGTCCGCATCATGTGCGCGTAATCGGCCCATGCCGTCGGGTCAATCCACCAGGAAGCCGCGCCGCTTGCAGCCAGGGCCGTCGCGGCGCCCAGCAGAACCCGGTAGCACCCGCTCACCACCACCCAGGCCAGCAGCACAACGCCGAAGGCCAGAAACAGGTGCGGCTTCAGGGCGCACAGCCATAGCGCCATCCCCGCCAGAAACGGCCGGGTGCCGTGCAGGCGCAGAAACAGAACCAGCCCCAGCAGCGCAAACAGAGAGGTCTGCCCGACAATCAGGCACACCAGCGCTGGCGCAAACGAAAGCCCGAGAAAGTTCAGCAGCTTCCTGGGCCGGCCGTGCATCTCCCACACCATGCGCACTGAAAGCCACAGGCATGCCAGCAGCGCCAGCGACCAAACCAGCGCTCCGGACCTTACGCCCAGCAGGCCCAGCGGCAGCGCAAGGGGCAGCGCCCATGGAGGGTTGCGCATGAACAGAACGCCGTACGCCGTCGGAAGCCCCGCGGCACGCTCAATCCGCATCATGGCGTCTACGTCGTAGGGGTTGGCATGGTGCACAAGTTGCTGGCCGGTGGCCCAGTACACAACAAAGTCCCGCGCGCCGGCAATCTGCCCCGTCAACGGCGCCACGCACAGAAAAAGAGCGGTAATCGCCAGCGTCAGCCCGCTCACCATCGCGATTGAGAATTCCGCAATGTCGTATTCGCCCTTGCCGGCCGGCAGATCCGCCTTGCTTGCCATGAACGTTATTCTACTTTCTGCCGATGAATCAATCGTCTGCGTCCCACCCTTATCCGCCCGGTCGCCGGTACCCGCACACGCTCCACCAACGGGTTATTCTCGGCTCCCACCTTCCGGTCGGTTACCTTCAGGTCATGTATACGAGGCCTCTCTTTCAAAATGCCCCTGTATACAGGCGTTTACACCACCCACAACCGGCTCGCCGCGGCGCTTTCCAGTAAGTCGTTGATTTATATAGAACAACCTCCATATTACGATTGGCACGTCAGGTGCAATGGGTAGGGTGCCCCGGCTGAGGCTGGGAAACACAACCTACGGAGAGAAGACAAAATGAACACCATGCTCCTCAAGCTGTATGTGAAGTTCCAGGACCTGGCCAGCCGCGAAGAGGGTCAGGATCTCGTTGAATACGCCTTGGTCGTTGCTCTGATCGCCTTCGGCGCCACCGCCGGCATGAAGGCTCTGGCCACCGGCCTCAACTCTGCCTTCCAGGGCATCAGCTCCACTCTCGGCAGCTACATCAGCTAGTTTCTTGTCCCTGCGAGGACAGAACAGCCAACCCGACGTTCGCTCCTTCGCGGGAGAGTTACGCACAGCACCACAACTGAGAAAGCGTACTCTCCCCCGTAAGGGGCCCGCACCCACCGCAGTCACACCCATCACTTCGGAGAGAAAACACATGAACACGATGCTTCTCAAGCTTTATGTCAAGTTCCAGGATCTGGCCAGCCGCGAAGAGGGCCAGGATCTCGTTGAATACGCCCTCGTCGTTGCTCTGATCGCTTTCGGCGCCACCGCCGGCATGAAGGCTCTGGCCACCGGCCTCAACTCTGCCTTCCAGGGCATCAGCTCCACCCTCGGCAGCTACATCAGCTAGTTTCTCGTCCCTGCGAGGACAGAACAGCTCAACACGCAAGTTTGTCCTTTCGCGGGAGAGCAACGCACAGCACAACTCGCTGCAACGCGTCCTCTCCCCCGCAAGAGGTTCCACCCCAACTCGCAACCAATCGCACCACAATACAAAGAGAGAACACGCATGAACACCATGTTCCTCAAGCTCTATGTTAGGTTCAAGGCTCTGGCGAGCTGCGAGGAAGGTCAGGATCTGGTTGAATACGCCTTGGTCGTTGCTCTGATCGCCTTCGGCGCCACTGCCGGAATGCAGTCTCTGGCCTCTGGCCTGAACGCTGCCTTCCAGGGCATCAGCACCACCCTCGGCAGCTACATCAGCTAGTCGCCGTCGGGTCGAGTGCAGTTCACTTGCTCTCTGCCGGGAAAGCTGCCGGCCGCAAACCGCTTTTTCTTCTCCCGACCCTCCTCAGCCGGATTCGGGACTGTTCAATCGCAGCGTTGTATGGTACTCAGGAGAGTACGCCGGGCGAGTCTCTTCCCGTGCGTTCTCTCCTTTTGCTTTATCAGCCCGTATCATGGAATCGCGACCGGTCCCGTAAGCAGTTCCTCGCTGCCGGTTGAAACCGCGGAGAGTGAAGCCGACCATGGATAGAAGACCTGGGATCGCTCTGCTGTTGATTCTCCTCAGCAGTGGCCTTTCCGTTTTATGGGGCTCTGCCTTGGCTCGTTCCTCTTCCGGCGGAATGGCCGACTTCAAAGCCGTCTACTACGGCGCCCGCTGCCTGGTTCAACACGCCGACCCATACAAAGACACCGAGCTT
The DNA here is from genome assembly GCA_035604995.1 of Occallatibacter sp. Taxonomy (GTDB): domain Bacteria; phylum Acidobacteriota; class Terriglobia; order Terriglobales; family Acidobacteriaceae; genus Telmatobacter. Next base: position 27,371 of record DATNHL010000316.1, read on the forward strand.
CTACGTGTCTATCAGGCCGATGGCTGGCAAATTCCCACCGAGCCCACCATGGCCACCCTGTTTCGCCGCGCCGTGCTGGTGTGCGTCAACCTGCCCACGACCCTGTTCCTCGTCATTCCCTTTGCGCATCTGCCGCTGGGATCGGCCTACGCCCTTTGGCTGCTCTTCATGGCCACAGGCCTCACTCTTGCCGCCTTCCTCGTCTGGAACCTCGCGGCAGACTCGTCCCCGGGAATCGCTCTGTGTCTCATCTGCTTCCTCCTGGCCAACTGCGTCATCCTCTTCAAAGACGGCAACGCCGCCGGCCTCGTTGTTAGTCTTTGCATCATCGCGGTCTGGTGCTTTCTTCAGAGCCGCTTTGTGCCCGCAGGCATTCTCTGCCTGGCCCTCAGCCTCGCCATCAAGCCCCACGACGCGGGCCTGGTCTGGCTCTACTTCCTGCTTGCCGGCGGCATCCTTCGCAAACGCGCCCTGCAAACCCTCGTCGTCACCATGGTTCTGACCTTGCCGGCCTTCCTGTGGGTCTCGTACGTCGCTCCCCATTGGTTGCCGGAACTCCAGTCAAACCTGCAGGCGGCTTCATCGCACGGACAGCTCAACGACCCCGGACCCGCTTCGATCGGCTTCCACCATCCCGACCCCATCATCAATCTGCAAGCCGTCCTCAGCGTCTTCCGCGACGACGCCCGCTTTTACGTCCCGGCCGCCCTGCTCATCTCCGCCGCGCTCCTCGTCCCCTGGGCCATCGCCACCCTCCGCTCCCGCGTCTCACCGGCCCGTGCCTGGCTCGCGCTTGCAGCCATCTCGGCCCTCACCATGCTCGTCACCTACCACCGCCAGCACGACGCCAAGCTCCTGCTGCTCACCATCCCCGCCTGCGCAATGCTCTGGGCCGAAGGCGATCCCAAAAGCTGGTTTGCGCTCCTCGCAAGCACCGCGGGAATCGTGTTCACCGGCGATATCCCCTCGACAGGCCTCGCCATTCTCACTGGACACTTGTCCGTGGAACCGGGCCTCATAGGCCATCTGAAAGCAGCCCTCCTGCTTCGCCCCGCCCCAATCATCCTGCTCGTTATTGCCGTCTTCTATCTATGGGTCTATTGGCAGCGCACCGTCCCCGATCCCAAGCCGGCAAGCGTCATCGAACGCGTCTAACAGATCACAATCCACACCGCCATTGCCTCTAGAGCGCGCGCCCCACCGATAGCCCCAAAGTCGTATGGGCAACCGTCCCGGCGACCGCGAATAATTCATAGTTGTCGCACCACGCAAAGAAGATCCGCCCCAGGAGTCGGAACCATGATCAATGGAAAGCGCATTGCGGTAGTCATGCCTGCCTACAACGCCGAAAAGACCTTGGAAAAGACAGTCCGCGAACTGTCCGACGTGGTGGACATCAAGATCCTTGTCGATGACTCGAGCAAGGACCAGACCGCCGCTCTCTCCAGCCGCCTCGGCGTGCAGACCTTCGTCCACGACGCCAACTACGGCTACGGGCGCAATCAGCAAACCTGCTACCGCGAGGCCCTCGCCGCCGGCGCCGACATCGTCGTCATGGTCCATGCCGACTACCAGTACACGCCCCTGCTCGTTCCCGCCATGGCCGGCATGATCTCGAGCGGCGTCTACGACATGGTGCTCGCCTCCCGCATCCTCGGCAACGGCGCGCTCAAAGGCGGAATGCCTCTCTACAAGTTCATCTTCAACCGCATGTTGACGGCCTTTCAAAACCTCTTCCTCGGCGTCAAGCTCTCCGAGTATCACACCGGCTTCCGCGCCTTCTCGCGCGAACTGCTTGAGAAGCTGCCCCTGCTCGAAAACTCCGACGACTTCGTCTTCGACAACCAGATGATCGCCCAGGCCGTCATGTTCGGCTTCAACATCGGCGAGATCTCCTGCCCCACCAAGTATTTTGAAGAAGCCTCCAGCATCAACTTCAGGCGCAGTGTCGAATACGGCCTTGGCGTGCTCGCAACCACCGCACGCTTCGTCGCCCACAAGACGGGAATCCTGCGTTCCCCGCTCTTCGGCGCACGGGGGAGAAAAGTCACGCAGCAGTACTACGCCCACGTCCAGCAAGGCTCCTGAAGCCCCTTCTCATCGATGGTTCATCCGTCGCCGTTCGGAGCAAAATCCCATGGCGCCGCTGCCCCCCTGCGCGTGAAAATAGCAGTTGGCAAACCTCCAGCAGCACGAACAACGGAGAGGGGGATGCACCTGCATCCAGACACAACCACCGCACCGCGCGCCACGCACAGCCGTTGGCCGGAATGGGCCGCGCTCTCGCTCTACGCAGCCCTCGTCGCTTTTGCCATTCCCTACCACGAGCCGTGGGCCGATGAAGCCCAGGCATGGCAGCTTGCGCGCAGCCTCTCGCTCGCCGATCTCTTTCACACCTACATCCGTTTTGAAGCCTCGCCCGGCCTGTGGCATTTCTTCCTCTGGATTCTGGTTCGCCTCCACGTCAGCTACGCCGGAATGCACTGGGTCTGCGGAGCCATCGCTGTTGCCGCCACCGCGCTCCTCGTCTTCAAAGGTCCCTTCCCCCGCTATCTGAAGCTTGCCCTGCCCTTCACCTTCTTCCTCGTGTTTCAGTACGCCGTGGTGGCGCGCAATTACGTGCTCGCCCCGGTGCTGCTGTTCCTCATCGCCTGGTGCTGGAAGAAGAACCCCACTCTGCTTGCTTTCCTGCTCGGCCTGTTGGCCAACGTCGCCCTTCATGCCTCGGCCATTTCCGGCGGACTGGCCTGCGTCTATCTCATCGAACAAATCCGCAGCGGCGCCCTCAAAGACGCCCGCCGCCGCCAACTCCTGCTCTTCTCCGCCATTGTGTTCTGCTTCTATGCATTTGCCCTCTGGACAGCTTTTCCGCCCAAAGCGCTCTCCAACCACATGGCCTACCTCCACGCGCAATCGGTCTCGCCGTTTGCCTGGGTCGCCATTGCGCTCTTCTGGGGAATCTGGCAGCCCTGGCAGCTTTCGATTTTGTTCTGGATCGCCATGGTGCCCTGCTTCATCGCCCGCCGCAGCCTCGTCTTTCTTTTGCCGGCCCTTTTCTTTGCCTGCTTCTCTGCCGCTGCCCACTGCAACTGGTGGCACGCCGGCCTTCTCGTTCCTCTGTTGATAGCGCTTCTCTGGATTACCTGGCCCGCTCCCGGCGTCGCTGTTGGTCGTCGCGAAGCCGCCGGCCGCATCGTCATGGTCTTGCTGGCCGTGGTGCAAATCGCGTGGGCAGCCAATGCCCTGCAGTTCGATCATTACAACGCCTACTCGCCCGATCTCGCAGCCGCGCAGTATCTCAAGCCCTTCCTCCAACAAGGCGCATCGGTCGCCATCACCTATTGGGATGAGCCCGAGGGGCGCGCCTTCCGCGCAGTCGGCATTCTCCCCTACTTCGACCACAACATCTTCGTCAACATGCCCGACTTCTACTGGTCCTGGGACAACGCCAATCCAACCGAAGACCGCTTCAACGCCATCCTGCCCTCTCACCCCAAAATCGTTCTTGTCGAAACCCGCAACACCGGCCCCATTGAACCCACCAACCTGAACACACCACGCTTTCAATCGCTGCTTAACATCGGCTACAACTATGTCGGCAGCTTCTGCGGCTCCATGCCGGAGACCATCGGCTCGCTGCGCTCAGGTTGTCATGTGGTCTTCGAGTATCCCGGCGCATCGCCCAAGCCCCCAACACCCGCGCAGGCAGGCCGCTAGAGTATGGTGACTCCGAGCCCCGATAACGGCCCCTCCATGATGCTCATCGAAGGCAGCCTCACCGCCATCGCATTCGCCATCGCATTCGCTCTGCCCCGGCTCGGCTCTTCGTGGTTCGCGCGCATCGAACGCGCATTCTCCCAATTCGCGCGCAGAAAACGCCTCTCCGTCCTCGCCGTCGGCGCCGCCGCCCTTCTCCTCCGTCTGGCCATTCTCCCCTTCTGCCCCATTCCCCTGCCCTTTGTGCAGGACGACTTCAGCTTCCTTCTCGCGGCCAACACCTTCGCCCTCGGCCGCCTCACCAATCCCACTCCGGCCATGTGGGTCCATTTTGAAAGCATCCAGATCACCATGCAGCCCACCTACATGTCCATGTACTTTCCCGCGCAAGGGCTCATCCTTGGCGCCGGCAAAGTGCTCCTCGGCCATCCCTGGTTCGGACTGCTGTTGATCAACGCCCTGATGTGCGCGGCCTTCTGCTGGATGCTGCAGGCCTGGCTCCCGCCCAAATGGGCTCTGCTCGGCGGCGTCATCGCCATCCTCCGCATCGGCCTCTTCAGCTACTGGATCAACACCTACTCCGGCGGCGGCTCCGTCGCGGCTCTCGGCGCAGCGCTATTGCTCGGAGGCCTGCCCCGTTTCATCCGTCACACGCGTCATCGCGACGCCCTGCTTATGGCCGTCGGCGTCAGCCTGCTCGCGCTAAGCCGTCCCTATGAAGGCCTGCTCCTCTGCCTGCTCGCAGCCGTCCTCCTCGCGCGCTCGATCTTCTTCGGCAAGCGTCGCCCTTCAGTAGTGCTCGTGCTGCGCCGCACCGCTCTTCCGCTCGCCGTCGTCCTTGCCGCCGTCGCCTGGCTCGCCTACTACGACTATCGCGCCTTCGGCAACCTGCGCACCCTGCCTTACACCGTCGACCGCGCCGAATACGCCGCCGCCCCCTACTGGATCTGGCAATCCCCGCGCCCCGTGCCCGTCTACAGGCACGAAGTCATCCGCGACTTCTATGTGCACCAGGAACTCGGCTCCGCCATGCGCCTGCACACCCCCGGCGGCCTGCTCGCAGAAGAACTCTTCTTCAAGCCGCTGCGCATGTTCCTCTTCTTTGCCGGCTTTGCCCTGCTTCCGCCCCTCATCATGCTGCGTCGCGTCTTCATGGATCGCCGCATCCGGTTCCTGGTCGTGTGCATCGCCGTCGTCTACTGCGCCGTCATCGTCGAGACCTGGCTCATCCCTCACTACTTCGCCGCCATTACGCCAGCGTTTTACGCGCTTGGCCTGCAGATGATCCGCCACCTGCGCCAATGGCGTCCCGGCGGACAGCCCGTCGGCGTCGCGATCCAGCGCTTCGTCGTAACCCTGTGCATTGCTCTCGCTGCGCTGCGCCTGGTTGCCGAGCCGCTCCACATCGGCCTCGCCAAATGGCCCAGCGGCTCATGGGCCTCCACGTGGCATGGGCCCGGCCGTATGGGCCTGCCCCGCAAGCACATCGAGGACCAGCTCAACCAGTTGTCCGGCAACCAGCTCATCCTCGTCCGGTACTCGCCCGACCACAGTTCCCTGGATGAGTGGGTCTACAACGCCCCGGACATCGACCAAGCCAAAATCATCTGGGCCCGCGAGATGGACGCCGCCAACAACCAGGAGCTGATCCACTACTACAAGGACCGCACCGTCTGGCTCGTGCAGCCGGACAACGACCCCGTCAGTCTGTCGCCCTATCCCGCGCAATAAGAACGAGTTTCCAATTGAGTTATTCAATAATTTCTAACAGCCTGTGGTGCAAGTCCCGATACCTTCCCGAGAAAATCGAGCGGTATCCACAGGAGTCCTTCGTAAAATCAAGATATGGCGATGGGAACGCGCAAGGATCGAGAGCGGCAAGAGGATCTGTGGGTGGCATATAC
>DATNHL010000317.1:0-6643 GCA_035604995.1 Occallatibacter sp.
TTACGCGGCCATGCTGCAGGTGGCGCTCGAGGCCGCCGAGACGCTGGCCAAAGAAGGCATCGAGCTCGAGGTCGTTGACCTTCGCACCTTGCAACCGCTCGATCGCGAAGCGATCGGTAGTACGGTGCAGAAGACCAACAAGGTCATCGTGCTTCACGAGGACACGCGCACCGCGGGCCTCGCGGGGGAAATCACCGCGGTCATCAATGAGGACGCCTTTGACTGGCTGGACGCGCCGGTGGTGCGCATCGCTTCGCTGGACACGCCCGTGCCATTCTCGCCGCCTATGGAAGAATTTTTCCTTCCCAAGGTAGCGGACGTAGTGCGCGAGGCGCGGCGGCTGAAGTCGTACTGATTCCAATTCTCTTTGAGGAAAGAGGGGACACCATGGGAAAGTTCGTTTCCGGCATGGTTTTTGCCGTTGCAGCATTAGTCGTGGCCGGATTGTTCTACACCTACTTCGGCTACATGCCGGTAAACGCAGATATCGCGCCCGGCAAAATGGAGACCTTCCTGGGCGGGCACGCCATGGACGCGTCGGTCGAGCGCCAGGCCCCCAAGATCAACAACCCCATCCAACCCACCGAGGACAACCTTCTCCGCGGCATGCTGGTCTACAGCATGAATTGTGCCCAGTGTCACGGGGCTCCCACACGCAAACAGACACTCGGCAACGGCGAGTATCCACCGGCGCCGCAGTTCACCGAGGACCCGCCTGACATGCCGGAGCACCAGAATTACTGGATCATCAAGCATGGCATACGCTACACGGCGATGCCGGCGTGGGGAAAAATGTTGAGCGAGGACGATATCTGGAAGGTCGCGACCTTCCTTGGGCAATGGAAGAAGCTGCCGCCGACGGTAAAGTCCAAGTTCGAAACTGGACAATGAGGCCCGCTTCAGGGCGTGTCCGGCCGGGAGATATAATGGTTCATTGCGGTGCATGTGCCGGAGCCATCCGGCTGTGCTGGGGGAAGGGAGATCATGCCGACTGATGTGATCATGCCCCAGATGGGGGAATCGATCTTCGAGGGCACGCTGACCAAGTGGCTGAAGAAGCCCGGAGACAAGGTACAGCGCGATGAGCCCTTATTCGAGATCTCGACCGACAAGGTGGACGCGGAGATCCCGGCGCCCGCTTCCGGCGTGCTGAAGGAGATCAAGGTCGCGGAAGGCGCCACCGTGCAGGTGAATACGGTGGTGGGTGTGATCGATGCGGAAGGCGCCGCAGCGGCTACCCCCGCTCCCGCGAAGCCGGAAGCGCCCAAAGCGGCTGCTGTCCCGGCGGCGTCCGCGCCCAGCCCCCGCGCACCCCAGCCGGCCGCGGCCGTGGCTCGCAAGGGGGATGGCGCACGCCCGCAGCCTGTTCCCACACCCGAACCGGCCAGACCAAGGGAGGCGGTTGCGCGTCAGGCCGAGAGCGTGATCGAGTTCCCGTCGACCGAGGAGGGACAGCGTGTCCGGTCGTCGCCGCTGGTGCGGCGCATCGCCCGCGACCACAACGTCGACCTGGCACAGGTTCCGGCTACCGGCCTGGGAGGGCGCATCACCAAGGAAGACATCCTGCGTTTCGTGGAGCAGCATCCGGCAGGAGTTCCGCCGGCGGTTGCCGTTGGCGGGCGGCCTGCTCCGGCAGCAGCGGCGCAGCCTGTGCCGGCCATGCCCGGCGCTGCTCCGGTGCCCGTACCCGGCGACCTGGTGCCCATGTCCACCATGCGCAAGAAGATCGCCGAGCACATGGTGACGTCGAAGCGCACGAGCGCGCACGTGCACTCGATCTTTGAGATCGACATGACTCGCGTCGTCAAGCTACGCGAGCGCGAGCGAGCCGATTGGGAAAAGCGCAACGGCGCGAAGCTGACGTTCATGCCTTTCTTCGCTCGCGCCGTGCTGGCCGGCATCCGCGAGTGGCCGATCGTCAATGCGTCGGTCGAGGGCGAGAGCATCCGCTATCACCGCAACGTCAATCTGGGGATCGCGGTGTCGCTCGACTGGGGTCTGATCGTCCCGGTGGTGAAGCACGCCGAGGAAAAGAACTTCCTGGGATTGCAGCGCGCCATCACCGAGCTGGCGGAACGCGCCCGCAACAAGAAGCTCTCGCCCGACGACGTGCAGGGCGGCACCTTCACCATCACCAACCCTGGGCCGTACGGGCCGCTGTTCGGCACGCCCATCATCAACCAGCCGCAGGTGGCGATCCTCGGCATCGGCGGCATCTTCAAGACGCCGGTGGTCAAGACCGATCCCGAAGGCAACGACTACTTCGCCGTGGCCCACATTCTGCACGTGTCGCTGGGCTACGACCACCGCGTGGTCGACGGCGCCGTTGCCGACCAGTTCCTCTCCGTGGTCAAAAAGAAACTGGTGCAGTGGGACGAGGATATTGGGTAGGTTCGCCACGCCTAATTTGGGTTGGCGCAACCGTTGCGTCAAATACAAAATTAGCAGGGGGCTTTTGGCGTCTGGTCTGCGGGTGGTTGTTCCTGCTTTGGGATGATGACACGCTTTGCGATGAGAATCTTGATGTAGTCTTCCTTCGTGACATCACAGGAGATCAAGCCAGCGAACTGCTGTTCATTGACCTTTAGCTGACAGCGAATTTTGTCGGCCGGAACGTACTTGCTGTTGCCGAATGATCGGCGCGTTTTAATGACTGGAACTCCATCGTACACAAGCCACGCGTGCAGGTCGGACGTGTTCCGTGTCTCCATTCCAAGCTTGCGGATAATCTTGTCGATCTCGCGGGCTTTGGCGTCCATTTATCGGGATCGCGGTGCGATATATTCGCCCAAAATACGCTTGATGTTTTCAAGGTCGGGGCCGAGTTGCTCGCTTTCGTGTATACGGCGGTACAGTTCACGTACCGAAGCGCCGAAATCGTCAAGGGCGGCGCTGAGGGTGTTTCCCACCCCAAATTCATCAGCCTCGGTCCAGCCGACGACCACGCTTGCCCCTTCAACGGTCACAGCTAGTGGTATGGGTTGCCGTAGTCGGTACTGAGGGTCATTCAGCGCACCAAACTTCAGCTTACCGGGGCGAGCACTGGGCAAGGTCTGTAGGGGGCCTGCTGGAGCTGCGAGGAAGAACTTTACTTCGACTTTCGACACACGCTCGGGTTGCGCTACTTGCCCGGGGAGCATAGCGCCGCTTGGTCCTTCGGCCTTCGTACCGGCCATTCCAGATGGGAACAGGTCGGCTAGGACGGACGGGGGCGTGACTGCTGTTGCCATGGCGGTATACCTCCTTGCATTGCCTGTACCTCCATAGTGACGCGGTGGAGGTAAACGTCTCCTGTGTACAGTTGAAACTCATACTTTCCGGGTTCGGGGATCGGGAACCCCACGATGTTGAAAACTAGTTCAGCCGCTTGCATAGGGTTCGAGATCTCCGCATCCACCTCTATATCGGCAAGCAGAGCCTCGTCCTTCAGGCTTACAACCCTCAGCTTAAACAGATACCTTCCAGAGCCGTCTACCAATCTGACGTAGACGGAAAGCCGCGGCATCGCCGTCGGGAACCGACTTGAACCGACCTGTTCAAAAATACCGATTAGGCTCTTCTTGTTGGTTCCCTGTTCTGCGATTGTCTGATCGCACACCAACATCGCCGTCACGGTCGGGATTGGGCAATCAGCCATGATGCGAATCCTTGGGGGATGGGGGCCAAGCCGAGAAAGAGCCGCCATTCTTGCAGTGTCGATAGCCGACTGTCAACTGTGCGGTTCTTTGCATCCCCTCCGCCTCGGTTAGAGTCTCATTAAGAGACGGGCGTTGCCTCCCTGAAATCCCGCATGATTATCGCCATTCGCGGCACCTGTTGAAAGATAACCAAAGGCACTAGGGCGGTGACTGGCCGCCCATCGAGGGGTTGCGTTATCTAGATGTTTCGATTGGATTATGCGGTGGTTGGCGGGGTGCTGCTTCCCCCGTTGGGGATCCTTCCCTTCAGGAACGGAATCTTGGCGCACGCCCAGTCGAGCAGCACGTCGGAGAGCAGGCCGTAGATCCCCGCGGTTGCCGGCGTCAGCGGAATCGACTTCTGGATGCCCACGGTCACGCCGAGCTGATGGCTGACCAGCGCATCGAAGAACGCCGTGTTATTCCACCAGAGCAGGAATCCCATCGTGCAGGCGAACAGCCGGAAGGCGAGCGCCGGCCAATGCCACTTCACATAGTCCCGCACGGAATTCCAGGGCGTGAACTGGGATGACGCCGAGGCCGACGCGCGCCCGAGGATGGAAATGGCCTGCCCGGCGAAGTAGAGCAGCCAGAGAAGGCAGGGGTGGATCATACTTTTTTGATGGCGGCGAGGAAACCGTCAATCTTGCTGGAGAGGATTGCTATCTCCTTCTTGATGCCCCCTGCGAATAGCCAAGCAACGGTGAAACCGCCGGCGAACCCAACTCCCAGACCTACCAAAAGTGCTTCCATGTTCTCTCCTTTTTCTAACAGCCAAGGAAGCAGGAGGCAGGAAGCAGGAAAACCTGCCGCCTGCGTCCTGCCACCTGCCTCCTATCTGTGCGCCGCGTAACCGATGGCGCCGCCGATTGCAATCCCAATTGCGATTTGCTTGGCCCGCTGCAGAAAGCTTCCCTTCCTTGCGCTGACCGCGGCGTCCCGCTCTTTCTTCATGTCGGCGTAATTCCACTGGCACGCTGCCCAGCTTTTCTGACAAGCCAGATCGTCGGCCGCCTGGTCGGCAAGAAGTTTCACGGTCTGATCCGGCAGAAGCGTGCTGGGCGAATCAGGCAACTGGGTGACATCTTTTTGCGTCAGCTTGTCGGGGTGCTCGATCGTTACTGGCTCAGGCAGACCAGCAGGAACCTTGACGATCTGCGGGATGAGCTTGACCACCTGCTGCGGGGTCTGCGCCTGCTGCTTCAGTTGCTCGATGTCGGCCTGGTACTTCTTGGCCTCGGCATCACGCTGTGCGATCTGGGCATCCTTCTGTTGGGCGAGGGCTTCGTAGCGGATCCAGGCATCATGGGCCTTCAGCCACGAATAGCCGGTCACCCCGGCAATGATCAGGGCGGCAATCAGGGCAATCTCTTTCCAGTACCCGCCACCGCGCACCGCAGCGATCACACTTCCGCCAGCCGTGGGATTGTCGCTCATAGTCTTCGCTCAGGCAGTTGGGCATTGTTCGGCCATCACTGCTCGTCAAGTTTGTCGAGTCCGTGCACGCGATAGAGGTACAGCACCTTCTCTGCGTAGCCCGGGTCGGTCGCCCAGTGCCGGGCGAGTGCGCGGACGAACGCCTCGGGATATGCAGCCGCGGCGCGGGCCTCTTGATACGCCGGAAGCGACGCAATCATGCGGTCGCGGTCGGCAAAGCACTCCGTCATGGAAGCGTACTTCGCGAACTTCGCCGGGACGTGAACCGGCACGCCGCCGACGTACTCCAGCGTGGGCAGTTCGATGGCTTGGCCGCCGGCCCTGGCCTTGATTCCGAAATAGTTGTTAGCCGCCTGCGCCAGTCCGGAGTTCCCCCAGGCGCTCTCGATCGCCGCCTGGGCCACGGTCACGCCCGGCGGGAAGCCGCTGGTGGCGGAGGAAGCCTGCGCCGCCGCAGTGGCGGCGGCGATGAATTCTTCTTTGGTCATGTGTTGTGCAGTCAGCGCGAGTAGTGCATGCGTAAGTAGTCGATGCCGATGTGGACCAGCGTCAGCAGCACGCCAACCGCGGCGCCGATGCCGAGACCGCGTTGCAGCATGGCTTCGTGGTGCTCGACGCGCGCTTCCAGTTCCTGCAGCCGGCCAGGGCTGCCGTTGCCGATCAGCCAGCGCATGTGGGTCTTGAGCTCGGCCAGATCGGCGAGCACGCTTGACTCGAATTCGTTCATGGCTCAGTAGGGATAATTGAGATGCAGTGCCGTGGAGTACCGCGAATAGCGCGGCGGCGATGAGGCGTCGTATTGCCTCAGGTAGTAATCCTGTTTGCGAGAGAGACGCGGTACCGTGAACGTCTGGGTGCTGAAGCGCCCCACCAGATAGCGATCGCCTCCCGCGCCCCAGCCGTAGTCACTGCGGCGCACCTCGATACCGCCGCCCGCCGGAGGAGCTACTCCCGCATCCAGGGTCACCGTCGTGGAGGTAACGGCGGTGATCTCCGCCAGCGGGAGGCCGGAAATGACTGAATTGCCCACTTGCGCCGTGGTGATCGTCAGATCCGGCGGAGTCGGTTTAGCGCCCGCGAACGTGAATCCGAAAGGCGCAGCGGCATCGTTGGCAAAACTGATCTTGTACTGGCCGCGCTCTGCCGCCAAGTCGGCGAATTGCCAGTCGACTTCGCGCACGATGGCGGTAAAGCTGGCTCCGCGGGAGGGCACCTGCACGGCAATGGAATCTCCCGGGAAAACGTCTTCACCGGCGGCAGGAAAGAAATCACTCCACACGTTGTACTCTCCCACCCAGGCCTTTTGGCAGGTATCGTCCAACACGGCGAGGGCGGCGATCTCGCATTCGGCGGTGGTGCGCGGCGGCGGCGCCGTGACATGCCGCGCCCCGCTGCGGACGCCGGGGTCGGGGCCGAGGGCGAGACTGGCGGCGCTGTTTCCTTCCACGACGCGCGCCAGCGACAACCCGCGGCTGCGGTATCTCACCTCGATGCTTTCGTTCGCCGCCGGCACGTAGGCGGGATAGAAC
>DATNHL010000318.1:0-7186 GCA_035604995.1 Occallatibacter sp.
TAATTAGCGCTGCCGAATCCCCGAACCAGGCGGAAACCATCCTCAAAAGAGTTGCAGAGTCCGAAGCGAGTTCCAGATCGGAGATTGAGAACCTATCGGGCAAGGCTCAAAAGGCGGTGCGCGAGAAACTGAAACAGCTAAATGACCGGGATTTTCAGCGCCTCGTAGGTGCGATTTTCGAAGCTGATGGGTACACGGTGATTGAAAACAGCGCTGGTACAGGTTCCGATGGAGGAATAGACATCATTTTGTCGCGTGACTCGCTCGGAGCTGGCGGAAGAATCATTGTCCAAGTCAAACACCAAATGGAGAAAGTCGGCAGACCCAAGTTTCAAGAACTGCTCGGGACCTTGAAGCCAAACGAATTCGGACTGATGGTAGCCCCGTATGGTTTCACTGCGACGGCTTGGAGCTACTGGAGAGAGAACCGAGACAAGCTGCTCCGCCCCATGGAAGAGGAGGACCTGCTCAAAATGCTTCAGGACCACTACGAGAAGCTTACTGATGCATCGAAAGTGCTGCTTCCTCTCGAACGCGTCCTCGTCCCGGTGTCTGCTGAAGAGGAAGGCTAGTAGTGCCACCACGTAACCGCAGAAAACAATCGGCGTGAAAGATACGATTGTGCCCGATGAATCCGCAACAAATACATTTAAGCTGCGTGGGAAAGAATAATGCCAACATCAGTTCAAATCGTCGTCTGCGCCGGGATCGTTCCCGACCCGCTCCAAACACTTGAACCCACCACGACGCCCGCCGGCCCCGGCCTCAAAAACGAAATGGTCCTCCCCGCGGTCCTCGACCCTTGGGCCGCCAGCGCCCTCTACGAAGCCGCAGCGCTTGCCGCCAAGAACCCTGGCAGCCCCCAGAACCCGAGTAAGGTCTGGTTAGTGAGCCTCGGCCCCAAGGCCAAGCTCCAACAAGTCATGATGACCATCGCCCAGAGAGTCCCCTTCGAGCTGGTTCCCATCGATGGCCCCATCGGCGGATTCCCCGACGCCCACTCGACCGCCGCCGTCCTCGCCGAGACCATCGCCGCCCTCCCCGGCCTCGACCGCTCAAAGCTCCTTCTCTTCGGCGGCTGGGAGTCGGCCACCCGCGGTGCCGGCGTCACCCTCCAGCTCGTCGGCGAGCGCCTCGGCATCGCCGACCAGTTCCAGGGCGTCGATCAAATTACCCTCCGCGAAGATGGCTCCTTCGAAGTCCTCGAACGCGTAGAAGGCGGTCGCCACCAGGTCTCGGTCTGCGCTGGCACCCCCGCCGTCCTCGGCTGGGCCACCGGCAATCTGGCCGAGCCGCGCAATAATCCTCAAATTGGAATGGCCAACATGCGCACCCTCATGCCCGCCCTGCAAAAAGCCAAGCCCGCCACCCTCGCCGCCAACGGCCTGCGCTACGTCTCCGTCGCCCTGCCCAAGCAGCAGCGCACCACCCGCGTAGTCAAAGACCTAACCCCCGACGAAATCGCCGCCGAGCTGGCCGCCTGGATCGGAGCCGAATGATGGAAAGCATTCTTGTACTAACCCACGCAGACGAATCCGGCGCGGCCCTCACCCGTCCCTCGCTCGAAGCCGTAACCGCCGGCCTCGCCCTCGCCGCCCGTCTCTCGGCCCCCCTCGCCATCGGCATCGTCGCCGCCGACGCAACAGCCGCGGCCAACTCCCTCGCCTCCACCGGCGGGCGCCTCCTCGCCGTCTCCGGCGAAGCCTTCGCCCAGCCCCGCTACGCAACCGACGCCGCCGCCTGCGAAGCCCTCTGCCGCGCCGCCGCCGCCACCATCGTCCTCGCCCCCGGCAGTTCCCGCTTCACCCGCGTCGCCGCCGGAGTGGCCCACCGCCTGGGCGGCTTCATCGATACGCACATCACCTCTATCGCTGGCACAGAATCCGTCGAAGCCACCCGCTGGTTCTATCGCCAGCGCATCGAGGCCGTCCTCTCCCGCGACGCCCGTCCCTGGTTCCTGCTCCTCGACGCAGGCACGCACGCAGCCTTTACCGGTGAACGCGCCTCATTCCTGGTCGGAGAAGTCCCAGTTGAGCTCCCAGCGATTCGCACCACCGTCACCGGCCTCCGCTCCCCGCAGCAAGGAGCGGAAACAATCCGCCCCGACGCCAAGCTCCTCTTCGTAGCCGGCGCTGGCTGGACCAAGAAGCAGCCCGACGGCCAGACCCACGTCGCCGAAGCCGCCGATCTCATCCTCGGCTTCCTCCGCGCCACCTCCGCATCGCTCGGCAGCAGCAAATCCCTCGTCGATCAAGGCGGCGAGGGCCAATCCGTGCTTCCCTTCCTCACCCACCTCAACCAGATCGGCCAGACCGGCGCAACGCCCCGCCACCCCAAGGGCCTCTCCACCTGCTGCCACGGCGAAGAGCCCCACGTTGTCGGCTGGCGCTTCATCGCCGAGCGCCGCGCCATCTCGCTGGACCCCAACTGCGGCTGGACCCGCGGCAAAGCCGACGTAGTCTACGTCGCCGACGCCTTCCCCGTCATGGCCAAACTCAACGCCTTACTCGACGCTGCAAAGCCATAAGGTCCTGCGCCTATTCGGAATGCTGGGTGCCCCATCCTTGACGCAGTCTTATCGCGTCAAGGGTGGGAGACCACAGCCCCAATTCCCCCGCCACCCAGGCCTCTCGCGCCTTAACAATCCCCAAATCCAACCGTGGTACCTTATCTAGTGGAGTTCGAACAATCTATGTCTACCATTACCTCGTTTATCAAGCACCACTATCGCCATTTCAACGCCGCCGCCCTCGTCGACGCCGCCGAAGCCTACAACAAGCTCCTCGCCTCGGGCGGAAAGATGTTTGTCACCATCGGCGGAGCCATGAGCACGGCCGAGCTCGGCCTCTCCCTCGCCGAAATGATCCGCCAGGACAAGATTCACGGCATCAGCTGCACCGGCGCCAATCTCGAAGAAGACGTCTTCAATCTCGTCGCGCATGACTTCTACGAGCGCGTCCCCCACTACCGCGACCTGACCCCCGCCGACGAAGCCCAGCTCCTCTCGCGCCACATGAACCGCGTCACCGACACCTGCATCCCCGAGATGGAGGCCATGCGCCGCATCGAGAACGAAGTCCTTAAAGAATGGGTCCGCGCCGACCAGGCCGGCGAGCGCTTCTTCCCGCATCAGTTCATGTACAAGATTTTGCTCTCGGGCGACCTTGAAAAGTCCTACCAGATCGATCCCAAAAACAGTTGGCTCCTCGCCGCCGCCGAGAAGAATCTCCCCATCTTCGTCCCCGGCTGGGAAGACTCCACGCTCGGCAACATGTACTCCGGCCACTGCATCTCCGGCGACGTGAAAAACGTCCACACCGTCCGCACCGGCATCGAGTACATGATGGAGTTAGCCGAGTGGTACACGGCCACCACCGCTGAAACTCCGCTCGGCTTCTTCCAGATTGCCGGCGGCATCGCGGGCGACTTCCCCATCTGCGTCGTCCCCATGCTCCACCAGGACCTGCAGCGCGAGCATGTGCCGCTGTGGGCTTACTTCTGCCAGATAAGTGACTCGACCACCAGCTTCGGCTCCTACTCCGGCGCCGTCCCCAACGAGAAGATCACCTGGGGCAAGTTAGGCGAAGATACCCCCAAGTTCATCATCGAGTCCGACGCATCCATCGTCGCGCCCTTGATCTTCGCCTATGTCCTCGGCTGGTAGCCTCACTCTCAGCTCTTCGCCGCATCGACGATCAGCGTGAAGCTCGTCGAAGCCGTCTGCTCTGCCGAGTTCACCGTCACCGTCACCGGATAGCTTCCCGGCGCAGCCGAAGCGCCTGCGGAAACGCTGAGGGTTCCGGAAGGACTCGTATCAGACGCGGAGTATTTCACCTGCACTCCGCCAGGCAGACCCGTGAACATCACCAGCGCGGTCTCGCTGGTCGAGACGATGCTGATCTGCACGATGACCGTCATCCCGCCCTGCGTCACCGTCACCGTCGGCTGCACCATTACGCTGATCGGCGTCACCTGCATCTGTCCGGTCGCCCCGCCGCATCCGCCCGCGCTCAGAGCCATTCCCGCCGCTGCAACCGCCGCAGCCCTCCCGAGCGATCGCCACATCCATTTCATGAAGAGATACTAAAGCAACTGCCCCTGCGCAACCGTCAAGTCTGCAAGACTCAGTTTTTCGGCAGCACCACAAACGGCCCACCCATCTCGCCGCCGCCGTCAAACGCCGCCTGCGCCAGCTCCGGAATCCCAATCTCCCACTCCGGCCCCGCCAGCTCCGGCATCGGCCGCGCCTGGAACAGCTTCTTACACTGCCGCGCCGTCCACTTCGCCCACCGCTTCGACTTCTTCCGCCGCGCGCTGTCCGTCGAAATCCCCGTCCCCGCATACATCTGCCGATATAACTTCGACAGAAACATGAAAGCAATTCTTGCCCTTAAGGTGGGAGTGCAAGCTGACCTTTTCCAGATAGCCCCCCACGTATAGAACGTATCCCACACCTTCTGCGTCCGCTCCCTGATCTCGTCCGAACTCATCGTAGGATGCGGCGTAAACATCTTGGGCCGCACCTCCGTCGGAATCAGCCAGTACCGCGTAATCGGCACATCGCCCACCATGGTCGGATGCTGCGACTGTTCCTTCTCCCAGCGTACAAAATCCACCGTTCCCGGAAACGGCGTCATCATCACGAATTGCGCAAAAGTCACGCCCGCCTTCATCGCCATCGCCACCGTCGCGTCAAAGGTCGCCGGCCGGTCCGTAGGCAGCCCGAAGATAAACGATCCCAGCACATGCACGCCATGCTTCTTGAACGTCTGTAACTGCTTCGCCAGAGCCTCGCCGGAGTAATTCCAATCCTTGAAGACAGCCTTAAGTCCTTCCGGAGTTACCGCCTCCACACCTACCAGCGCGCCCTTGATGTTAGCTTTGCGCATAGCATCCAGATAACTGCCATCCTCGCCGGCTTCCATGGTCATCTGCGTGTAGAACACCATGTCCTTGGGCAGCTTGGCCAGCTCTTCCATCAGTTGCAGACGCTCATTGCGAATCGTCGTCAACTCTTCCAACCTGGCCGTATTGCCCTGCTCCCGAGCCAGCCGCAAATCGGTAAACGTCACCGGATAGAAGTTATCGTCGGCCAGCGCAATGAACCGGAACCCCAGCCTGCGCAGCGCCACAATCTCATCCACCACGCTTTGGAACTTGCGCTGCCGCGGCTTCTGCCCATCGGTCCGCCACACGCTGCAAAACGAGCAGTGTTTCGGGCATCCGCGAATGGTCTGCACCGAGGCCCACATATACTTCGCCGGATCCATCAGGTCCCAGCGCGCCGCCAGAAACTGGCTGCCTTCAATCCGCCCGCCTTCATACACCCGCTCCGGCGCGCCGGCCAGGCAATCCATCACCACCTTGCCCCAGGCAATGTCGCCGTCGCCCTTCACCACCGCGTGCCCTTCGCCGCGCTCCAGCGCTTCCTCGGGAAACAGCGTCGCGTGAATGCCGCCATACACCACCCACGCCCCACGGCTGCGCGCCATGCGCCCCACATGGTAGCCGCGCAGCGCATTGCCCGTGTGCACGCTGATGCCCACAATGTCGCCCGCCTGAATCGTCTCCGGCACAATCTGCTCCAGCGACTCATCCACCAGAATCGGATCGCCCACCGCGCGCGGCGTCGCCGCCGCAAGCACAAACAGCCAGCGCGGCGTAATCACCGCGGTTCCAAAGGAGTTATCGCTGGGATTGACCAGATGAACGCTCATCGGATCCAACCTTTCCTCAATCGAGTAAAGTGGTCTCAGAGAGCGTCTTCGTATCGGACGAATCGATGGCGGGCTGGTCTTCCCGCATGATGGAGCGATGCCGAGTTTTCCCGCTGGACGGTCTCGCTGATCTTACAGGGCTTAGCCCATTCGATGTGTTCAATTCTGCTCACATTTGCCGAACGTGAACACAAGTTCAGACGATCTTCGCTCTATTGCCGCTTTCGCAGCGAACCGGCGGCTGTCAGCTTGCCTCCCGGAAACACGCGAAACCCCCCCCCGGCGAGCCTCGGTTTCAGGCGGTTCCTTCAACGCATTGAAGCTTACTGCCCAGCGATCGTCACATTCCCGTCGCTGGTGTGAATGCTCAATGTCATGCCGCCCCCATTCAAATGCCCGCGCAGGTTGTGCCCCGAGCTATGCGCTGTGTTGTACCCCTCCGTCGTCAGCGGCAATCCGCAGTTGATCTCCCCGTCGCTGGTATGCACGTCCAGATCCACCGCCATGGTGCGCGGCAGCCGCACCGTCACCTGCCCGTCCGAACTCTCGATCCGCGAAGTCGCGCTCAGGTGCGAGCCTTCCCCCAGCGTCACCTCCAGGTTGGCGTCGCTCGTATGTATCTGCAAAGCTGTAAACTTACCGTCTACCCTCGCCTGCCCATCCGACGAGCGCGACTCCAGCGTCCCCGTCACATTGTGAATCCGGATTGCCCCATCGCTGGCAGTCAGCCGCACCGCCCCGCCCACATCCTCAATGTCCACCGCGCCGTCGCTGGTGTGCAGTTCCAGGTTGCCTTGCACCCCGGAAACCTTCAGCCCGCCGTCGGCCGTCCGCGCCTCTAGATCCAGCGCCGCCGGCGTCTCCACCGTCACCTGCGGCTCGCGGACTCTTCCCATCGCAATGTGGATGCCCATGTGCGGCTTCTCTTTCAACTCGAAGTTCACATGGTCGCCTGTCTGGAACTCGTTGATGGTAAAGTCCCCGGGCTTCCGATCTCTCCACTCCACGCCAACCCGAACCTCGCGGCATTCGCCGCACGAGCGAAGCTCAACCGAAACATCTCCCGTGCTCAAGGTGAGCGAGGCCTTCCCTGAAACCGGATAGGACTTCTGCCAATTCCCTCCGCCCGTCTGGGCAGACAACAACGCGCCGGCCATCAAGGACAGCGCGCAGGCGCCAGGTGCAACAAGACGCAATGCTCGCATCGTCGTAACTCCTTGCCTACCTGTACGAAGCAGGAGAGCAGTTAGTTCCACCGCCCGCCGCCGTAACTCCACTCCGTTCGCAGGCTCCGTTGCGATAGCAGCGCGTCGGCTTTCCGCTCACGCCAGCTAGGGCCTGTTAACACTTATAGGACGGCAGCGACGGGAGCGGATTTTTTCGAGGTCAAGGAGCGAGGAGCGCAATGTACTCGACGTACTTCAGCGACGAGGGACGCAGAGATCGGGAAAATCCGCCCCGTCCCTTCG
>DATNHL010000319.1:0-2875 GCA_035604995.1 Occallatibacter sp.
TAAGTTGCTGACGCAGACCAGGCTTGGCCAGATTGGGCTCTGATTAGGAGCGATCGATCTGCGGCTTCGCCGCCCGCTCTGTGAAAAGGCTGTGCCTTTTCACAGCACGGCTCGACCGTCCATCCTCATCCGCGCCGCCTGGAAGGCTCAGCCTTCCAGGCGGCGCGGAAAGAACTCATCATCTAACTTCGCTCGGAAAGTCGGAGAAGCTGTGAAATTAATGTCTTTCCGCAGCGATTTTGCACGACCGGGCGTTGGTCCACATTGAATCGTTGGAACGATCCAATGTTTGATCCTTTCTGCGCGGTTTTTGCTGGTCGTTTCTGCGGCCCTCGGTACGTGCGAGGGCCCAGCCTCCTAGGTGGCGACGGACCGGCGAACTTTCCACACCAGCCGGATCCAGATCGCCACGTTGCAACTCAGGCAGGCCCAAGCGGTTTCGGCTCGGACCTTGGCCAAACCTCGCCGCAGGAACTGTCGCAATCCTCGTTTCTCTTTCAGACAGGCATTAGAGAATTCTGCCACCGGTCCCCGCTGGCGATAGATCGCTTGATACTCGGGCCGCTGCATCTTTTGCCGAAACGCCGCCACCTGGGGGTGTTCTTCGGTCTGCACCACCATGCGCCCGCCTTTACTCTTGGGGCAACACTGGGAACGGAAAGCGCACTCCTGGCAGTCACGCGCTTTCGCCTGATAGTGCTTCTCGCTAGCGCCCCCCAATTGCTTGCGCCCTTTGTAAGTCAGAAATTTCCTCGCCGGACAGGTGTAACGGTTGAGCGCCGGATCGAAAACGAAGTGCGCGGGGAAGAACGGCGGGCTCACGCCGCGCCGCACCAGCTTGTTCTGCGAGCGGTCCTCCCCCAGCGAGCCGATCAATTCCGGCGCGCCTTCCGCCCTTTCCATAATGTTCTGCCGGGTGGTATAGCTGCCATCGACCAGCAGTTGCTTCGGCACGCGTCCCGTGTTCTTCTCGATCCGCTCCACCGGCGGCAATTCATGACTGTCTTCGGGGGCCTGGCTAACCTCGTAGGCGACGATCACGCCGCGCCGGCTGTCGGTGGAGATCTGGGGATTGTAGCTGGGCGCGAAACCTCCGTCCGCGTGCCGCATCTTGCGCGCCTGCGGGTCGGTGACACTCACCCGCACTTGTTCCTGCTTGCCCGGCCCCTGCTTCGCCGCTTGCTGCTGCCGTTCCTGCTCGGCCCGCAGCACCCGCTCGAAACGTTCCCGCGCAGCGCGCTGCTGGGCTTTACGACGGGCCGCACTCAACTCTCCCTCCGGCTGTTGCTGCAAGGCCGCCAAGTGTTCTTCCGCCAACCGCCGACACTCGGCCAGACGTTCCTTCCGCTTGAAACTCTTGCCGCTGGCCGCGGCGCGAATCTTGGTGCCATCGTGCGCCACTCGCTCCAGATCCACCAGCCCCTCGTGCATGAGCACGTGCACCAGTTGCACGAACAGTTCATCCAGCGCCGCTCCGCGCGCGGTGACGAAATCCGACAGGGTGTGGTAGTTGATGCGTCCCAGCCCCAGCAACCATTGACAGCCCGGTTCGTACTGCGCCCACTCATCCAAGGCGCGCGCCTCCCGCACCCCCCGGCTGAGCGCGTAGAGCCACAGCGCGATCAGTACCCGCGGGTCGGAGCGGTCGCGCCCCGGCCGCCCCTCCACCGCCTCGATGCCCGAGTAAAAACGGCTCAAATCCAACCCCCCTAGCAAATCCCAGAGGGCCCGCACGGGATGATCTTCCTCTACCAGCCGCTCCGCATCGATGGCCCGCCAACAAATCTGCTGGCGATCGACAGCCTTCAAACGCAGCTTGCGTTCGCTCGGCGGGGCGCTGGGAGAGGGTGCCGCCGGTTGCTGCTCCAACTTGACCAACACCCGTTGCTCAGCGCTCATGCGGCCTCGCTTCCCGCCGCCGCCCCGGCCGCCGCCGAAGCGTCAGGGTGTGCTTGTCTTCCACCACCCACTCGATCTCCTCGCCCTTCTCCATCTCCAGCGCCTCGGCTAACTGGGCAGGACAGATCAGATAAAATTGGCGGCTGCCCCCCGCCCGCTCGATCACTTGCACTTTGGAAAGGTATCCCATGGAAACAAGGTAATACTAGTGATACAGCTAGTCAAGCGAAATCTTCAAAAATTTCACAGCTTCTCCGACTTTCCGTACGAAATCAGATGATTATTCCATACTGCGCCGGCTGAAAGGCTGAGCCTTTCAGCCGGCGCAGTTGAGATTGGTTGATAGCAACGCGCACGGCAAGGCGAAGCCGCCGGTCGTCAGTGGATGGTCAGTCTGTAATTTGGACAAGCTTGATGAAAAACCGGTTTCTTCGTTACCTCTTCATCGCAATCCTCTTTGTCGCGTCCGTCTGGCTTCTTGGCGAGCAACTGTCGCCTACCAGCACCCAGGCGCCGGCGGGGCAATTGACCTCTGAGCAGGATCATCAGAGGACGATGGATTCATTGCACATCACCTCACTCCGGAAAGGAGCGGACCCAAACCACCTTGATGCGCCGAATGCGGTCAACTACGACGACTCCAAGGCCGGGCCGTCCACGGCGTTGCCGGACCCGCTGGTTATGAAGGATGGCACAAAGGTTGCCACGCCTGCGATGTGGTGGCGCGAGCGGCGTCCCGAAGTCATGGAGGAATTCAACCGGGAAGTGTATGGTCGCGTCCCTCCTCACACGCCGAAAGTGAAATGGCAGGTAACCAGCCTCAGCCGTGAGTTGAACGGTGATGTTTCAGTGATCACGAAGAAGCTGGTGGGCCACGTCGACAACTCGTCCTACCCGGCGATCACCGTGAACATCGACCTGACGCTGACGACTCCGGCGAATGCCCACGGCCCGGTACCGGTCATCATGCAGTTCG
>DATNHL010000320.1:0-9644 GCA_035604995.1 Occallatibacter sp.
GAAGTTATCCTCACCCCACCGGAAACGATGAGCAAGCGGAGAGTTTCAAGCCGTATCCGGATCTGCATTTCGATCGGGTCTCCGCGGACCGCTCGCGATTCGTGAACTACTGGTACCGCAACTACCAGTTTGCGCCGGAGGAGATTATTCCCGGCTATGCCACCCACCAGACTGAGCGTTCGCGGAATACTGCCGGCGCAGGTGGCCAGCGGCAGGATGTCGAGATGATGTATACGCGGTACCGGCCGCGGGATTGGGACTACCTGGGCTACAGATACTCGTTCATCTCCTCCATTGGCACCGGGGGCTGGAACAATGTCGTGAATATGATTCCGGCACGCGACGCTGCGGAAGACAAGTACTTCTCGGCGGAAGACAAAGCATGGATTCACAGCTGGCTCGATTGGACGGTGAAGAACAAGGAGTATCTGCGCCACACGCGCACCATTCTCGATCAGCCGGCCATGGGCCATGTGGACGGGACGGCTGCAATTGTGGGAGATCGCGGTTATCTGTTCCTGTTCAATCCGAATTACAAGCAATTGCCCGCCGAGTTTTCGCTCGACCAGAGCATTGGAGTTACCACCGGCGAAAAGTTCCTGTTGAAGGAAGTGTATCCGGAGAATGGGCGCCTGTTCGGCAAGCCTGGCGCCGGTGTTTGGAGTCGTGGAGACGCTGTGCAACTGGTGCTCGCCGGCACCAGCGCCACGGTACTTGAACTGATTCCCAAAGGAGAGGTGGCCCAGCCAGTTCTCTTCAATGCCACTGCACTGCGCGCCGATGTTCCGCCGACAGTAGGTCTGAAAGGAAGCGCACTTTCGGTCGCGCATGTTGCCGGCGAGCCAGGCACACTTCAAAAACTCGGAGTGCTCCTTCGGGTGGACCACAGAGTATCGAGCATGAAGGTCAACGGCAATGCCGTAAAGTACACGCAGTCCGGCGCCTACGTCGAGGCGCAAGCGCAATTTGATGGAGTGCGATTTGCGCAGGCGCAGGAAATCTCGGTCGCGCGCGGCGTTGACGGCAAGCTGTCGGGTACATTCATGGTTCCGCAGCGAGTGTTCGATCAACTGGCCGCTCGCAAGTTGAAGTGGCCCATCCCCTGGACACAGGAGGACTATGAGACAACCTGGCTGGCGCCAGAGCGGCTGCTGCTTTTTGTGCAGGCAGCGGATGGAAAGGATTCCATGAAAGTGGAGGCCAAGCTGGATGGCCAGCCCCTCACGTTCAAGCCGGCGTACAGTTCAAGTCGAGCCGATGCGCCCTGCTTTGTCGGCTTCTACGCCGATCTTTCCGCGGTTACGCCGGACATGCGGCATACAATTGAACTGCACATTCCGCAGATGGGGCCGGGCCAGTTACAGGGAATCTTCTTCGATAATGTGACGCCTCAGCTCACCGAGACTCTTGCCCGTTGAAGTGCGGCCGACTGATCTTCGCGAAGCTCAATGGGATATGAGATGAGCAGATTGGAGAGTCTTCTGGCGTTCTATCCCGGCCGCGGGTTTCGATCCATGCAAAGCAAGGCCTGGCTTGTCCCTCTTTTGTGCGTCCTGGTTGCATGTGCGTCCCTCTGTCCTGGCCAAAGTCAAGGCGCAAGCGACGATGTTGGCCCGATTACCAACGCACTGCGCAATCGTGATTTCGCCCAGGCGTTGAGCTTGAGTCAAGCCGCATTGGCAAGGCGGCCCGGGGACTTGAGGATCTGGACCTTGCGCGGAATGGCTTCGGCAGGAATGGGCAACCTGCCGCAGGCGCTGTCGGCCTACCGGAGCGCTTTGAAACTTGACCCGGATTACCTGCCCGCGCTGGAAGGGGCTGCGCAAACCGAGTTTCAGATGGGCCACGATGCGGCGAGATCGCTGATCGAGAGAGTGTTGGCTCAGCGGCCGGACGATCCCACGTCGCATGGAATGCTCGGCGTTCTTGATTACCGCAAAAGGAATTGCACGGACGCCGTAGACCATTTCCGGAAAGCAGCCGGGGCAATAGCCGGTCAGCCAGGAGCGCTCAGCGAATATGGCGCGTGCCTCGCTCTTCTCAACCGCGACGAGGATGCGGTCACGCCCTTTGCCCAGGCTCTTGCGCTGGACCCAAGCGTGCGCGAGGCTCGTTACAACCTGGCCCTCGCCGAGTGGGATGCTCATCACGCGGACGATGCGCTGGCCACGCTGCAGCCGCTGATGGATGCGACGCCAGCCGACGAGGATGCATTGGGCCTTGCTGCCGAAATCCTTGAGTCAAAAGGAGACACGCCCCGCGCCACCGAACTTCTGCGGAAAGCCATTCTGGCGGATCCGAAGAAAGTGGATTCTTATCTGCAGTTCGCCATGCTGTCGTACGATCACACGTCACCTAAGGTGGGCATCGATATGCTCAATGCCGGCCTCACTCAGTTGCCAAACGAGCCGCGGCTCTATCTTGTTCGAGGCATCTTGCTGACGCAACTGGGCGAGTTTACGCGAGCCGCGGAAGACTTCGACGCGGCCAGCCGGATTGATCCACAGCTCTCGTTTCTTGGTGTGGCCGAGGGTCTTGTCAAATCGCAACAGCACAAGCCGGCCGAAGCGCTGATGGAGTTTCGCGCGGATGTCAAGGCCCATCCCAACGAGGCCTATGCACACTACCTGCTTGCCGAGGAGTTGCTGGAGGAAGGCAAGCCGGAGGGCAGTCCCGAGTATAAGGAGGAAGTCGCGGCTGCCGAGCGCGCGGTGAAACTCGACCCCAGGCTGGCTGCAGCGCACGACCTGCTCAGTGCAGTCTATCTGGAAAATGGACACACGGAGCTGGCCATTGAACATGCGCGGGCCGCCTTGGCTCTCGACACGAACGACCAGCAGGCCGTTTACCACCTGATTGTGGCGATGCGGAAATCGGACCAGAAAGATGAGCTTCCCGCGCTCTTGAGACGCCTTGTCGAGTTGCGCGCGAATGCCAACCCAGCCAAGTCAACCAGCAGACGATATCGCCTCTCCGAGGATTCAACTCCAACAAGCCCGGCGTCTCCGTGAACGCAACCCGGAGTGCCGCGCTCCGAAGCAGAAAGCTGCGTCCGCTACTGGGTATCGCTCTTTTCGCGTTCGTGGCTCTCGAGCGACGCGTTTGCCAACCTTGAAGCTTCCGCGGCGGCTTGCCTGGCTTCGTCAGCGCGGCCAAGCTTCCGCAGCGCATTGGCGAGCTGTGCGTGCAGGGCGCCTTTCGGGTCGGGATAGCCGGCGGCCAACTGCGGTTCAAGGTAGTGCACCGTCTCGCCGGGTTGCCCTAGTTGCCCATAGGTTATGCCCAGTTCAACCTGCGTCCACGCATCCCTGGGCAGCAGGGCAGCCAACTGCTTGAGCCTCACAAGCGCCTCGGCGTATTGCCGTTCGTTCAAATCCACCTGCGCTATGGTCTGGATCGCCGAAGGCTGGCGAGGATCGACAGCCAGCGCGGACAGCGCGGTGGCGCGGGCATGCGCCGGATCGCCGACCAACCTGTAGGCCTCTGCCAATCTGGAGAGTAGGCGGGCGTCTTTGGGCCGCGACCGCACGGCTTTGGCATATTCCTTTTGGGCGGCCGCGGGGTCATTGCGAAGGCTAAGCGCACTGTCCCCCTTCAGCTCATGAAACGCCCCTTGATTGCCCGCTGCACCCAGCCTGTCCTCGCTGCGCTGCTCTTCGCTGGCGTAACAGACCTGAAGGTAGAGGCTATCCTCGCGTTCGTTTGCTTTCATTCCCCGTTCGAGCAGCGGAATGGCCTGCAGACAGTCGCCGGTCCTGGCCTGGGCCACGCCTCGCCAAAACCATTCGGAACGATCTGCCGTTGCAACTTCAGGAAGCGCCTTCAATTGCTCCCATCGACCCTCCGCGTAAAGGTCTTTCGCGCTGAGCCCTTCTCCGCCCTGGGGCGGCGCTGCGAGCAGAGGGCACGGAGCTGTTGTGGTGCGAATGCAGTTCCACACCGCTCCGGTGTCCCATGGTCCCGGCGCCAGGGTTGAAGGCCAGAACCGCAGAGCCTTTGCCAGTTCGGCAGGCGATCGGGCTCCGAGGGCCAGCAACCGCTCTTCGGCTGGCTGCCAACTGTGTTCAGCGGCTGCAAGAAGAGCTTCGAGCCGCAGGGTGGCGGCTTCCTGAGGTTCGCGGCTCTCTGCCTCATTCAGGCTTTTCCGTGCCTCGGCTTGCTTGTCAAGTTCCAATTGCGCGATGCCAAGCTCTCCCCAGATTCCGCGCTGTTGAGGATCTGCGGCGGCCGATTGTTCCAGCAACGACTCACGGGCCTCGGACCCCTCCGGATTGCCCCAGGCTGAAATGCGGAGTTCCGCGCCTTCACCCTGCCTGGTGGCCAGCAATGCCATCTCCAACGCGTGGAAACGATTGAGGCAGAAGTTGGCCCAGACCAACAGGTGCCGCTCATCTCCGCCTGAGCGAGCAACTGCGGACTCAAGCGCCTCCGACTCGGTGGCCGGATCGTCCAATGACTCCGCTGCCGCCACTGTGAAGTCCAGAGCAACCAGGTCATCGGGCCTTGCCTCGGATGCGGCCCGCAGCGGGGCCAGGGCATCCTGGGGCTTGCCACTGCGAAGCAGATCTTCGCCCAGCATCAGGTTTGCGCGATAATTCCGCGGGGATATTTGAACGATCCGTTTGAGAATCGGAATGGAGTGCGCATAATCGGCCCGCTCGTGGAAGGCGGATGCGGCTTTCAACTGTGCCGCAATCTCTTCTGACTCCTTCGGATTGATTCCCTGCGCGGCGCTTGGTAAAGCAATCGCGAGGACCTGCAGCCAGACTGCCAGTTTCCTTGAAGCAGATCGCTGCAACCGGCGGTCCTGGGGCACGCGCGTGGATTCCCGACCGGACCTCCCCATTGCACCGCAGTCCTCCAACTCAATCGAACGGCGTCTGGAGTCTCCACCAGGCTGAGGACGATTCTAGCACCGGTCGAAACTGGAGCGGCACGAGGGTGGCTATGATTTCTTGCAGCCCCTGAGAATGGGTCCACTCTTCGGCTCTTTATCCCCGTCCGAACCGCCTTCACCTCCCCCGTTCTTCACCTGAAGCTGTGAGCCCACGCACGCTCCCGCCATCGCAGCGGTCTCGTTTAGAAGAAAATAAATAAACTTTATAAAAAGCATTGCAAAACTTAAGAATATGAATTACTATTCTCAATGTAGTTGAGAAACGAGAAACACTCCGAATGAATTCCAACCCCAGACCCGCTTCCGACTGGCAGGAACTGCTCCGCATCGCGCAAGGCGGCTCGCTCATCGTCGAGCGCGTCCGCATCCCGGAAAAGCAGATCGCCGTCGAGGGCGAGTTCACGCTCCCGGAGCTGGCGCGCCTCAGCCTCGAGGACCAGGTCTTCATCGTCGCCTTTCTCCGCTCCCACGGCTCCATCAAGGAGATGGAGCAGACCTTCGGCGTCAGTTATCCGACCATCAAAGCGCGCCTCAACCGCATCTCCGGCCTGCTGCACTTCGTCGAAACCGATCCGTCTCCATCCCGCGCGGAGGTGCTGGAGCGGCTCAAGACGGGTGAGATCACCGCCGAAGAGGCCATCCGCACCCTGGAGGCCCTCAAATGACTCCCAACTTCGCCGTCATCGGCATTCAGACGCCGGACTGGCACACGCCGCGGCTGTGGCTTCCGGTCTTCCTGCTGTGGATTCCGGTCATCCTGCTTTCGCCCTTCATCTTCCTGATCCTGGTGGGCATAGCCATTGCCGCTAAAACCAGTATCTGGCGCCTCATCGCCGTCGTCTGGGGCATCCTGACCAGCCTGCCCGGCACACACATACACGTTCGCGCAGAGGGCAACCAGGTCCTGGTTCGCATCCTGTAGAGGTGGTTATGCAAACCGATCACCGCACCATTCTGTCGCTTGTCGCTCTGGGCCGCATCACCCCGGCCGAGGCTGAACGCCTCCTCATTGCCTGGAATGAAGGGCGCGAGTGGGCCTGGATCTTCATCGCCTGCATCGCCGCTGCGCTGCTGGCTCAACTCAACCCGCAACAAGGACTTTCGGCCTTGTTACGCATTGCGCATGCGCTGTTGCCTGGGGGACGTTCCATCATGCCCTTGCGCTGATCGGGCACCGTTTGGGAGGAATGCAATGAACGAGAATCGCCGTCAAATTCTGGAAATGCTGGCCGCCGGCAAGATCACCGCCGACGAAGCCGAACGACTGATCGCCGCCCTGGAACCGGGAACGGCCACTGCCGCGGGGCAAGCAACGGGGTCCGCTGCCGCCAGCGGAAGCAACGGCGCCGCGAAGGCCCGCGCCAAATACCTGCGCGTGCTTGTCGATGCCGACGAGTCCATGACGGGCATGAAAGGCCCCACGTCCGTCAACGTCCGCGTACCCATGCAGTTGTTGCGCGCCGGCGTGCGGCTGGCCAGCCTGATTCCGGCCCAGGCCCATGGCCAGTTGGACGATGCGCTGAACAAGCACGGCGTCCCGCTCACCCTCTCGCAGATCAAGCCGGAGAATCTCGAGAAACTGATCGACCACCTCGAAGACCTGACGGTCGACGTGAACGGCTCCGAGGGGAACACGACCAAGGTGCGCGTCTTCTGCGAGTAGGGCTTGTCGCTCTCTACTGCGGCACTCTGCGCTGGGGCTTGTGCATGGGGACCACCTGCACCGTGACGTCGCGGACCTCGGAGAGAAAGCGATTGAGCACCGAGCCGCGCAGCAGAATATCCCAGCGTGACCGTGCCGGCTGTCCGAACACCACGTGCGAGATACTCTCCTGCTGGGCAAAGCGGATGAGCGCGTCGGAGACATTGCGGTCGGTGATCGAAACCACCTGCGCCCCCAGGTCGCGGGCCATGCGCAGGTACTCCTCCAGACGGTGATAGGCCTCCGGGTCGCCGTGCCCCTTGTCGTCGGGCTTGGTCACGTGCACCGCAAACCAGTTGCTGGCCAGGCGCCCGGCAATGCGCGCGCCCACGCGCAGCAGGCGCTCGGTTCCGGGCCGCGTGCTCAGGCACACCATCACCTTTTCCGGAATCGGCGCCTGCTCCAGCCCCTGGATACGGCGGTATTCCGCAGCGCGGTTGCCCACCTGCTCGGCAGTGACGCGCAGCGACAGCTCGCGCAGCATGTTCAGGTTGCCCTTGCGGAAGAAGTTGGCCAGCGATTGCTCCACCTTTTCCGGCGCGTAGATCTTGCCTGCGCGCAGGCGGGTGCGCAGCTCGTCCACGGTCACGTCCACGTTCACCACTTCATCGGCGCGCTTTAGAAAGCTGTCGGGAACGGTCTCGCGGATGACGGTGTTGGCGGAGCGGTTGACGGCGTCGTTGAGTGTTTCAAGGTGCTGGATGTTGACCGCCGTCATCACGTTGATGCCGGCGTCCAAAAGTTCCACCACATCTTCGTAGCGCTTGCGGTTCTTGCTTCCAGGGACGTTGGTGTGGGCCAGCTCGTCCACCACGACGGTGTGGGGATGGCGCGCCAGGATGGCGTCCACGTCCATCTCTTTCAGGTTCACGCCGCGATACGGAATCACCTTTTGCGGAACGATCTCCAGATCGCGAATGCGGTCCTCGGTCTCCTTGCGGCCGTGCGGTTCTACCAGCCCGATCACCACGTCCAGACCCTGCTGGTGAACCATCATGTGGGCGTCGTTGAGCATGTGGTAGGTCTTTCCCACTCCCGGCGCCGCGCCAATGTAAATGCGCAACTTGGCGGGTTCCTGCTGTTTTTCCAGGATGATCTCGGCCATACCTTTAGCCCACCTCGACGGGATGACGGTTTGCTTCCACTGCCGCCACGGGAAGAGTAAAGCGGAAGGTGGTTCCGTGGCCCAGCCGGCTCTCGACGGCGATCTGTCCGCCCAGCTGCTCCACCAGCCGCCGCACCAGCGCGAGGCCCAGCCCCGAGCCGCTTTCCGACATTGGGTTAAAGCGGTCGAAGATGGTGCTTAACCGCTCTGCCTCGATGCCGCGGCCCGTGTCGTGCACTGTGAACTGCACCGAGTCCTTGACCTCCTCGGCGGTCAGCAGGATCTCTCCTTCGTCCGGCGTATAACGCAGGGCATTGGCCAGCAGGTTGTCCAGAATCGAGCGCAATGCCCTGCGGTCGGCCTGCACCATGGACAGATCTGCGTAGGCCTGTACTTCCACGCGGATACGCTTGCGCGCGGCCTCGTCGCAATAGCGGTCGCGGGCGTTGGTGAGAGCCTGCAGCGGTCGAATCCGCTCCAGTTTCAGCTCGCGTTTGCCCGCGTCCAGTTCCGCCACTTCGATCAGGTCGCCCATCAGCTCATCCAGCTTCTCCGATTCCTTGCCGGCCGCGGCCACCAGTTCCGCCTGCAACGGCTGCAACTCCCCGCCAAAGCCATGGCTGAGCGCATACAGACCGCGCCGCAGCTGAAGGAGCGGGTCGCGCAGCTTGCGGCTGGCCACGTTGAGAAACTGTGTCTTGAAGCGGTCGGTGTCCTGCAGGCTGGTCACGTCTTCGAGCGTAGTCACCGTGCCCAGCAGCCTTCCCTCGGAGTCGCGCATGGGCGTGGTGCGCAGCCGGTAGCTGCGCTCCTGCTTGCCGATGCGCATGGGCAGCATGGAGGCCTCGTCCTCGGTGGCCACCGCCTTCTGCATGGAAACCGCATCGCGGATGGCGCTCAGAATCTTGTCGCCGCCCGGCGTGTTGGCCAGGGCCAGCCGATCCCCGGCCGCCTCGCCCAGCAGTTCCGCCGCCGCCTGGTTGACCTTGAGGATGTGCCCCTTGCCATCGGTCACGATGATGGGCTCGAAGATCGATTGCAGCACGGCGTCGGAGAGTTGAAACTCCATCTGCCGCCGCCCGGCCTCGGACTCGTGCAGGTCCCTCAACCGCACGGCCAGCCGGTTCAGCTCCGCGGCAATTACGCCGAAGTCGTCGCGGCTGTTCCAGTCGGTGCGGTGCTCAAGATTCCCTTGCGCAATCTTGCGCGCATCCCGGGCAACCTTGTGGATGGGCCTAAGCACAAAATAGGTCGTCGCCACCTCAACCAGAACCGCCGCCAGAACAAAGCCCCAGGCCATTCCAAGCTGCCCAGCCCCCCGCAACGCGCGGTGGGTTGTGGCCAGCAGCCCCAGGGTGAGGCCGGTAAGCAGAACGCACCCGAGAATCAGTCGTTGCGTAAGGTTGAGCATGGTCCGGCCTCCGCGCCGGAAACGGAATGTGCTGAATCTATGAAGTGTAGCCGGGAGAACGGGTGGAAGAAAAGGGCATCGGTCCGCCCTCTCCCCTTCCGCCGCTCGAATCATCCTCAAGAGGAGGCTCTCCCATTGTCGCGGATGCGGCTCGAGTGCGCAAAGGTCCGGTTTCAGCTCCAGGGTCTGTCTCCGGATTGCCGGCGATCCGCCCGGCACTACCAATCGAAGCAACGGGCATTGACGGAAGCGGTGGAAAAACGTGGCTTCAGCCGGTTCATGTTCTTCCGATTTCTGTGGATCTTCGCTGACGCAAGGACCTCGTGTTGCGGCCATGGAACCAATGATCCGCCTTGCCGGCCCCCGATGGTTTGGTCTGCCCGTTCAGCAGCTAGGGCCTGTTAACACTTATAGGACGGCAGCGACGGGAGCGGATTTTTTCGAGGTCAAGGAGCGAGGAGCGCAATGTACTCGACGTACTTCAGCGACGAGGGACGCAGAGATCGGGAAAATCCGCCCCGTCCCTTCG
>DATNHL010000321.1:0-10154 GCA_035604995.1 Occallatibacter sp.
CCTGGTATGGCAAGCCCTTCCACGGTAGAGCCACCGCTAGCGGTGAGCCCTACGACATGTTCCAATTCACGGCCGCGCACCGGGAACTGCCTCTAGGGACGTGGGTTAAGGTCACCAACCTGCGCAACGGCAAGTGGCTGATGGTGCGCATCAATGATCGCGGGCCGGTTCCGGAAAGCCGGATTATCGACCTCTCCTATGGCGCCGCCGCCATGTTGGAGTTCCGACACGCTGGGGTCGAACGGGTACAGTTGGACCTGGTTACCCCGCAAACGGTCGCCACGGCCCAGAACATGGGCGGCGAATGAACCATCCCTGGCAGACCGAACCTGGTCTGCTGGGTTCCCCGCAATTTAAGGGAGGAAAACGATGAGGCCCGAAGGCCGCCTGATCGTCGCCCTTGACGTGTCTTCAGCCGCCGAGGCACAGAAGATCGTCCAGGCGCTGGGCCCTGCGGTCTCGACTTATAAGGTTGGGAATCAGCTATTTACGGCCGAGGGTCCAGGCGTAGTGCGGGAGCTCGTGGGCTCCGGCAAGAAGGTCTTCCTGGACTTGAAGTTTCACGACATTCCCAACACCGTGGCGGGCGGGGTACGCTCGGCTGCCGCGCTCGGCGTTTACATGCTCACGGTCCACGCTGCGGGCGGTTCGGCCATGCTGCGAGCCGCCGCAGACGCCGCGCGGCAAGCTCCCAAACCGCCCATCGTCCTGGCAGTCACGGTTCTGACCAGCCTCTCCGATGCCGACTTGCAGGAGATCGGGGTGGCAGGACGCACCTTGGACCATGCTCTGGTTCTGGCGACGCTGGCCCGCAACTGCGGCTGTGGCGGGGTCGTGGCTTCACCCCACGAGGCGCGGGTGATCCGGCAAAATCTGGGCGCGGAGTTCGTGATCGCGACTCCGGGAATCCGTCCGGCAGGCTCGGGTAAAGGCGACCAGTCGCGCGTGAACACTCCCGCGGAGGCCATCGCGGCGGGAGCGGATTATCTGGTGGTGGGAAGGCCGATCACCGAGGCAGCAGACCCCCGCCGCGCGGCGGAAGAGATTCAGGAGAAGTGGAAAGTGGTAAGTGAGAAGTGGTAGGTAAAACCGTAGCGGTGGTAGGTAAAACCGTAGCGGCCCTCACTGACCACTTTTCACTTCCCACTTCCCACTGCCTCTAAAGCTTCTCGAAGAACTCACACGCCGAGCACGAAATATAGATTCCGCCGGGCACGCCGCGCTCGCGGTCCTTCACCCGCTTGACGATGCGCGTGGGCTTGCCGCACTTGGGACAGTCGTGACTCTTCGTCGTGTCCATCACCTTCACTCGATCAGCCGTCTTGGCTACCTTGACCATGATTCGCTCCTGACAGAACTCACCCGATCAGCGGGATCAACCCGAAAAATCTAGTTTACCTGAGCGACGGATTTGTGTCGCCCGTGAGCACTAACCCTGCCGCCGATCGCGCCTGACAGTCTAGCGGATTCGGCGAATGTTGAAATGCTGAGGTGTTGGATCGGTTGGCAGTTGCGGGGTGAGGCTAACGCCGTCGGCATCGCCGCGGATGAGTTGTGCAGAGCTGCCGAGCTGATGGTTATCGGGGCTGAGACGACGTTTGCATACGCTGTTGGCAGGGCCGAGCGATTGGGGCTCGTTTCCATGTTCGCGCGGCCATCCACTTCCGCGCTGAGCAGGAAGACGTAGGTTTGACCCGGCGACAGCATGGGCACAGTCATCGAAGTCTTGGCAGTGCCGAACTTTCCGGCGGGGAGGTAGGCCATAGTCCCGTCCGGAAGGGTCACAGGCACAAATGGCCGCACATAGTAGCCGTACAGAGCCGTTCCGGTCGGGGGCGACCAATTCAATGTGACTGAGGTGGAGTCGATCGTACTTGCCACGAAGAAACTGGAGCCATTGATAGTCGGATTCTGCACCGCCGACACCAGAGGAGACACCGGCAAGGTGGGAAGATTCGTCGCTTCGCCGTAGTACAGAAGGAAGGCATACGTGGAACTGGAATTGGGTATTGCCACTGGGACGGATACAATCTCACAAAAATTGAAAACCCGCGGCCAACTCGCAGGAAAAGGGTCGCCATATTGGATCGTTCCGAAGTCCTGGTCGGTGAGAATAGGGGACTCGTATAAACTCGACCCGAAAAGCCCGGACCAGTCCCCACAAGCGCTCACGGGTCCGGCAAGGAATCCGAACCTACTCAGGAGAGCACTTAGGTCGGGTGTGATCAGCGGCAGATTTGGGCCCAGCAGCGATTGCATGGGAACCGCATTGCGGTCCGCGACGAAAGGCTGCGCCGAGACCGTCAAAACAGAACCAACCGGGGTCACAGGAGCCGGGGCTACATGGTTGAAGAGGTTTGCCCATGCCGACCCTTTGATGCTGACGGCGAGCGAAGCCTTCGGGCTCGCGTTCAGCGTTCCGGCGACAGTGTTGACCGTGCCGTTGTTGATGGTCACATTGGACAGGGTCAACTCAGGCCCGAGCACCAGGGCGTCGAGCGAACTCGGTGACGCGGGCTCGTACTGCCCGAGGAAAATGGTGTTGATCTGTGAGAAGTCGAAATTCGAATTGATGGTTACGCTTGAACCAAAGGTCGTCGATCCCAAGGGTCCGGAGAGTGGAGAGTCCAAGAAAGGCAAAGGAATTTGAAGGTCGGCGGCAAATCCGAACCAATCCTGTGCCTGGATAGGGTCGAGCCCCCCGACATTTACGCTTATGACCGTGTTCGTGATATTGCTTGTCGGGTTGGAAGGGTGACCGATCAAGTCGATTCCAAAATCGAAAGTGCTGCTGCTGGTCCAGTAGATTGCAAGGGGCGCGATTCGCAGCCAGTAATAACCTCCCGGCACGTTGGGGATACTGAAGGTGCCGTCAGAATTGCCGGAACCTCCTAGCGCCAGGAGAGAGCCATCCGGTTGGGGAATGAGCGCCTTGACGAGCCTTGCCTGTGCCTGTCCCACATTCGTCGTCCAGTCAAACGGCACGGCGATGGGGCCGCTGGCCGTCCAGTAGGTTTCAACCCAACTGAGATGAATGGTTCCATTGGGCGTGAGGGCCCACGACTGGGTGGCGGCGCCGCCGGCGGCAGTGGTTGCGGTTACAGTGAAGCCGTTCGCGAGACGCGATTGTGCAGGCGTGGGTGTCCAGGTGATCGTGTTGCCGCTCAGAGCGGCGCCTGCGGGGGAGTTGGTCAGAGTGAAGGTTACGGCGCTCCCGGCGGGATCGGTCGCCACGATCTGATAGCTGTAGGCGCTTCCCTCAGTTGCCGCAGTGACTGGCGTGCTGTCAAAGATGGGAGCGGGCGGAGACACCTGCGTGCTACCGCCGCAACCAACCAGCATAGCCACCGCCAGCGCCGCTACAGCAAGGAATGGGATTCTCAGTTGCGTCCTGAGAGTAGTGGCTCCTAGCTCAGACTCTCCGCCGGCAGCTATGGCAAGGTCGCGTGTGGCGGCCCGCGATATTCCTCTTACTGATGAGGCATCAGACATTGGACACTGCTTCGGGGGACTCGATTGGACACCAGAATCTCACGCCATTCTGTGATGGCCGTCACAGATGCAATGTTCACGCGGGGCGCACGAAGCTCCCGAAGGCCTGCTAAACGCTTCAATTTGACCCTCCTCCGGCCCTCTGGTAGGTTCTACTGTTCTTCACGCCCCGACCGCGCCCACCAGAGGAAGCAGCCATGGCCATCAAATTCCGCGGCGTCGATTTCGTCGAGTTCGATTCCCTGCTCACCGACGACGAGCGCCTGGTCCGCGACACCACGCGCCAGTTCATCGAAGACAACCTCATCCCCATCATCGAGCAGTGCAACCGCGAAGGCCGCTTTCCGCGCGAACTGGTCAAGCCCATGGCCGACCTGGGCTACTTCGGCGCCAGCCTGAGGGGCTACGGCTGCGCGGGGATGTCGAACGTCGAATACGGGCTGGTGATGCAGGAACTGGAGCGCGGCGATAGCGGGGTGCGTTCGTTCGTCAGCGTGCAATCGGCGCTGGTCATGTACCCCATCCACGCCTTCGGCAGCGACGAGCAGAAAGAGCGTTGGCTGCCGGCCCTGCAAAAGGGCGAAGCCCTGGGATGCTTCGGCCTAACCGAGCCCGATTTCGGCTCCAACCCTGGCGGCATGCGCACGCGCGCCCGCCGCGACGGCGCGGATTACATCCTGAACGGCGAGAAGATGTGGATCACCTCGGGCTCGATCTCGGACGTCGCCGTGATCTGGGCCAAAGTAGACGATGAAGGCGGCAAGGTCCGCGGCTTCCTGGTCGAAACCAATCGGCCCGGCTTCCGCACCGCCGACGTGCACGGCAAGTGGTCGCTGCGGGCGTCGGTGACCTCCAGCCTTTCCCTGCAGGACGTGCGCGTGCCCTGCACCAATCTGCTGCCCAAGTCCGACGGGCTGAAGTCGCCGCTGATGTGCCTCAACCAGGCGCGCTACGGCATCGCCTGGGGCGGGCTGGGCGCGGCCATGGCCTGCTACGACTGCGCGCTGCAATACGCCGGCTTCCGCAAGCAGTTCCACGATCAGCCCATCGCCTCGCACCAGCTCGTGCAGGAAAAGCTGGTGTGGATGATCTCCGAGATCACCAAGGGGCAGCTTCTGGTGTTGCAGGTCGGGCGCTTGAAGGACCAGGACCGCGCCGGCTTCCAGCACATCTCGATGGCCAAGCGGAACAACGTCTGGATGGCGCTGGAGTGCGCCCGCCTGGCCCGCGACATGCTGGGCGCCAACGGCATCGCCGACGAGTATCCCATCTTCCGCCACATGGCCAACCTCGAGTCGGTGAAGACCTACGAGGGCACGCACGACATCCATACGCTCATCATCGGCAGCAGCGTAACGGGGATTGACGCGTTCTGAATTTCTCCGCCGCGGATCAACGTGGAGGAACAAGGATTGCGACAGAACTTTTTCGGCGCTTATATGGTAGGTTACGAGCTGGAGCTAGCAAATGGGGAATGTGGAAAGGATCAAACGGCAGGTGCAGGAGTTTTCGCCGGAGGAACTGGAGGCGTTCCGGCAATGGTTTGCCGCATTTGACGCTGAGACGTGGGATCGTCAGTTCGAGGCAGACGTGAAGGCGGGCAAACTCGACTCCCTGGCCGACCGTGCTCTCCGTGACCATGCGACCGGCAAGTCCACCAAGCTGTGAATCACCACGCCTCGCCAGACTTCTGGGCATGTTATCGCGCTCTACCGGCGTCAGTGCAGGAGCTTGCTGACAAGTCATTTCGCCTGTTGAAGGACGACCCCAGGCATCCGTCGCTTCACTTCAAGAAGGTCGCCCGCTTCTGGTCGGCGCGTGTTGGACTGCATCACCGGACGGTCGCGGTCGAGGCCGCAGATGGGCTTGTCTGGTTCTGGATCGGTACGCACGCAGATTATGATCGGCTTCTGCGCTAATCGTCGGGCCGGCTCTCTTCTGAACTTCTCCGCCGCGGATTAACGCGGATAGACGCGGATTCTCGTCGAGCCTTTCTCGGTACTCGCTACTCGCTACTCGGTACTTGTCCTTGACCTCCTCCCCCCGAAGGGGCATGATGCGCGGTGCTGTCTGCGACTCCACCCCAGGAGCGCGCAATCCTAATATTCCCGGAGGCACTCATGGCAACCACCACATCTCAGCCCGCCAAGGCCATCGCCAAAAGCTACGGACAGAACATCGAGACCGATCTCGCGCTGGAATTCCTGCGCGTAGTGGAGAACGCGGCCATCGCCTGCGCCAAGGTCATGGGCCAGGGCGACCGCAAGGGCGCCGACCACGTCGCGGTCGAAGCCATGCGCAAGACCATGGATACGGTCCCGATGAACGGCCGGATCGTCATCGGCGAGGGCGAACGCGACGAGGCGCCCATGCTGTACATCGGCGAGCAGGTCGGGGCCGCGTTCCCCGACGGCACCAAGGTTCCCGAGATCGATATCGCCGTGGACCCGCTCGAAGGCACGAACCTGTGCGCCACCGGTTCGCCCGGCGCCATCACGGTGCTGGCGGCGTCGGAGAAAGGCGGGCTGCTGCACGCGCCCGACTGCTACATCGACAAGATCGTCGTCGGCCCGTCGTGCAAGGGTTGCGTGGACCTGGACGCGCCCGTGGCCGACAATCTGAAGAATATCGCCAAGCGCCTGGAGCGCGACGTCGAAGACCTGGTGATCGTGGTGCTCGACCGCCCGCGGCACGAAAAGCTGATCGCCGACATCCGCAAGGCGGGCGCGCGCATTAAGCTGATCACGGACGGCGACCTCTCGCCGGGCATATCCGCCTCCGTGATCGGCACGGGCGTACACGCGGTAATGGGCTCGGGCGGTGCGCCGGAAGGCGTGCTCACCGCCGCCGCCATCCGCTGCCTGAACGGTTACATGGTCGGCCGCCTGATGCTGACCAAGCCCGAGCAGGAAGAGCGCGTGCACAAGATGGGCATCAAGGACGTCAAGAGAATCTACACCGCCGAAGACCTGGCGCCGGGCAAGCAGATCATCTTCGCCGCCACCGGCGTGACCGAAGGCACGATGATGAAAGCAGTGCGCTTCTTCGGCGAGGGCGCGAGGACCTCGTCAATCGTCCTCACCCTCAACACCGGCAAGGTGCGCTTCATCGAGAGCATCCACCTGGAGAAGAAGCCGGATGTGAAGGTGAGGTTCGCGTAGGAGAGTTGCCAGTAGCCAGTGGCCAGTTGCGGCCTCCCAAGCGGGAGCCGCCGGCCATTGCGAGTGTCTGCTCCGTTGTGTATAATTGCAGCCAAAACTACACACTGGAGATTGCCATGAGCGGGGCGGCATTGACACGAACCAATCTGTTGCTGGAGAGCGAGAAAATCCAGCAGCTTCGCAAGGCCCTCCGGTCACGTAGCAATTCTGAAGCAGTGCGGCGAGTGATCGACGAGCGACTGGCGGTGGAAACGGGTCTGGCCGCCCTGCGAAGCCTGAGAAGACTCAAAGGCCCTGAGGATGTTTTCGGGCGCGCTCGCGGGAAGAAGCAATGATCTCCCTGCCAGCGGGCCCGCTTCTGTTCGACACCGGCATTTACATCCGATTCAGTCGAGGAGAAAATTACTTCTGGCTGGGCAGCGATGCCCGGGTCTTCCAGCGGACCGTCCTGACGGCGGTCGTAGCCGCCGAACTCTACGCAGGCGCCCGCAGCCAGCGAGAGAAGCGAGCTTTGGATAAGCTTTGCCAGGCACACCATGCCCTTGGCCACTTCTCGTCGCCTCCCGCAGCCGCATGGATTGATACCGGCGTTCTGCTACGTCGCTCCCGAAGCCTCTTCGGGCAAATGGACTTTGTTCGCCATTTCCGCGACATGCTGATAGCGGTTGAAGCAACCCGAGCAGGGGCCACGCTCGTGACCGAGAACACGGGTGATTTCGCGCGCTGGAGATCACTATTTGCATCCGCCAAGAAGAACTTCAAACTATTCACTCCATAATCGCGGTTTTCGAAACTGTCAAGATTATGCCTGAGATCTGAATCACAAACAGAATTATGGAGATGATCCAGTTCTTACGTGTGACAACAATAACCACGATCCGACTCCTGACCGCTGACTCCCGGCTCCGGACTCCTGACTACTGAATTTTCGGCACCGGCGGCCACTCGATGTATGGCCCTTCGAACAGCGCAACCGTGTCTTCCAACTGCGCTTTTCCGTCGTGCACCGCGAACTGCATGCGCTTGCCGGTGTAGCTCTGGCTCCAGAATGAGACTCCGGCATAGGCGCCGTCGTTGCGCAGGATGTAATAGACCATCTGGATGTAGCGCAGGCGAGTCATGTCATTGTTGTAGAGGTGCGCGAGGCGCTGAAGCGCGTCCATTCCAGCTTCGACCGGCGCCATCCCATGGCGCATGTTCTCGACGACGGTGTGGGCGCCGGCGACGCGGATGTTTTCTTCGCCATTGCCGGTCGCTCCTGCCGAGCCCACATCCTGGTCGGTGTAGCAGCCGGCGCCGATGATGGGCGAATCGCCGACGCGTCCGGCGATCTTCCACTCCAGGCCGCTGGTCGAGGTCATGCCCGACATCTCGCCTTTTTCGTTCACCGCCGAGCAATGGATGGTGCCGTGCTCCCGATGGAGCACGCGCTCGACGGCGTACTCGCGCCATTCCGGGTCAATGCCCAGTTCCGCCGCCACTTGCTCCATCTGCTCCCGCTTCCGCCGCCACTCTTCCGACGTAGGCGGCGCCGGAGGCTTCCAGTTGGGATCGCTCAGGCCCGGTCCCCACCAACCCTGGTGTGACATAGTTTCCTTCCACAGCAGCCACATCTTGCGCGAGCGCTCGGTGAGCAGGTTTTCCTTGGGGAAGCCCATCTTCTCGGCAAAGCGTTCGGCGCCTTCGCCCACCAGCATCACGTGGCCGGTGTGGTCCATGACGGCGCGGGCCAAGAGCGAAACGTTCTTGATGTTCTTCACCGCGCCCACCGCTCCTGCTCGGCGCGTCGGACCCTGCATGCACGAGGCATCCAGCTCGACCACACCGTCTTCGTTGGGAAGCCCGCCGAGACCCACGGTCTGGTCATTGGGATCGTCTTCCTGCGCCTTGCAGACCAGGGTGACGGCGTCGAGCGTGTCGCTGCCGCGGCGCAGCAGGTCATAGGCGGCATCGAGCGAGTGCAGCCCGGTGGTTTTTGCGATCAAAGCGGGACGCTTGCCGGCGGGCGCGGGAGGACGGACCATGTGCTTGCCCTCCTGCGGAGCGGCAGCCAGTCCCATGGCCATCGAGGTTGAACCCAGGGCGGCCGTGGCAAGAAAATCGCGGCGGGAGATGGGCATGGAGAATCTCCTGAGAGACGCGACAGGATAGCAAAAACCGGCTCGTAGCTCTTAGCTCTTGGCTTTTGGCTCTCATTCCTAGCTTTCAGACAATTTCCGGTAGAGACGCAGCATGCTGTGTCCCGAACAAAAGGCCGGCGAAGATGCCGGCCTCGGTACAAGCTAAGAGCTAAGAGCCGAGAGCTAAAAGCTGCTTTTCATCCCGCTATCTTCCCCGACTTGGCCTGATCGGCGCGGAAGCGGAGCAGCACGCCAATCTTGCCGGCCTTCTCGAACTCAGCATCGGGACCGATATAGACCACGGCGATATTGCCGTCGAGGGCGCGGCGCAGGATCGCATCCGTGAGGTCCTCGAGTTCGCGCGTGTTCTTACCGCATGCCGGACAGGTGTCCACCAGGTTGCTATCGAGGTGGCCGCAATTGCCGCACTCGCTTCCGGGCGCGTAGAAGGCTTCCCCGAACAGCAGTGTCTGCACCTCGCCCTGTTCCAGCGCTTCCAGCACGCCTCGCAGTCCGACTTTGCCGCGCCCGTTGCGCTGCGCGCCGCCCACTACCTCACGAATCAGCGCCTGGCGCTCGCTGGCGCTGTGCTCCTCGAGGATGCGCTGTGCCTGCTCGCGCACCTGTTCGGCGGTAGCGACGGCAGGATCGATGCCGAAGCGTCCCAGCAGCTTCTGCTTGACGTAGGTGTGGAGGTGGGGCTCGAGCTGCGGCCAAACGTCCTCGCGGCAGCCCAGGACGAAGCTGTCGCAGCCGGTGCTCTGCAGCTCCTGCAACCGCTGGGCCACGTTCTTGAAGTGGCGCATGGCCTGGTTCTCGACGTGGCGCTCGACGTGGCCGGCGTCGTAGCCGCCGACCCCGCTGCTGCGGCCAGTGCGCGGCAGCGGATCGACGATCTCGGCCTGCTCCCGGATCTCACCCATCCACAGCTCGAACAGGCGCGCGCGTTCGCGGTCGATCAGCGCCACACAGCAGCGCGGCGCGGAGGCAGCCACCGCCGCCAGCGGACGCAGGTGGAAGCGGTGCGCGACA
Source organism: Occallatibacter sp. (assembly GCA_035604995.1). Classification (GTDB taxonomy): domain Bacteria; phylum Acidobacteriota; class Terriglobia; order Terriglobales; family Acidobacteriaceae; genus Telmatobacter. Next base: position 9,806 of record DATNHL010000321.1, read on the forward strand.
TAGAGCTGCGTCCGCTTCAGGTGCTTGGGAAGATCGAACTCGCGCCAGATTCCCTTCCCCGAGCAGGCAAAGACCGCCTTGCCGCGTGCGTGGTTGCCGTGCAGTTGCTCGGCCAATTCCAGGATGCGCTTCAGGTCGGCGCGCAGGCTGGGGTTGTTGCCGTTCTTTTCGGCGCGGCGCAAGGCGTCGCGCACCAGGTCTTTCACCTGGATTTGCTCTTCGCGGTGCGATTTGTTCTGCGGTGTCTGCGGCTGGAAATAGAAGGTGACGGCGGAGTTTTCCGCCGATTCCAACTGGGCCAATTGGCGGAGTTCTTCACGAGTGATCATCGCGCTTCCCCCTGTGATGC
>DATNHL010000322.1:0-4822 GCA_035604995.1 Occallatibacter sp.
TTCTGACTTTGGACGCCTGGGATTTTATCAAGCTGAGGAAGGCGCAGTGTTCCGCGTGCGGCCACGATCTGGCCTGGGGCCAGAAGTGGTCCATTTACTTCCTTATGGCCGTGGGTGTCTGGAACTTCGTCGGCGCAGGAATCTTTGGTTTCCTGATCAACCTGCCGATCGTATCCTACTTTGAGGTGGGCACCACGCTCACGCCCAATCACGGGCACGCTGCATTATTTGGCGTCTTTGGGATGTTGGCATTAGCAGTACTGGTTTTCTGCTTGAGGGCCATGCAATCCGACGCCACATGGAAGGAGACGCAGAAGGTCGTCCGGGTGGGTTTCTGGGGCGCCAATGTAGGCCTCGCGCTCATGATCGTCCTGGATCTGTTCCCCGGAGGAGTGATTCAGCTCTGGGATTCCGTCGCCAACGGGTATTGGCATGCGCGCCGCCTGACCTTCCTGATGAGCGGCACCTACCACAAGCTGGAATGGCTGCGCATGGTGGGGGATATGGTTTTCCTATTCGCCGGTGCCCTGCCCATCACGCTCGGCGCATTGCGCAGTGTGTGGAAAAGGGATCTCTCTCCCACAGCGTAAAGGCTGCATCCCACCGAAGCCATGGGGTGCCGCGAAGCCTGAATACTGTCCAGACCGGATGCGCACGAGCCGGCAAGGTGTGGGCGCGACTGATTTTCGGGCCGGAACGCCATCGCTGCTAGCCCCAAACGCCGTTCACTTAACGGACATCTCGGTGAGTTTCGGTGGGCAACCAAGAATTTCAAGGCTGTTCATACAAAGTGAACAGTATTGCTACTAGCCCGGAATCCGCAGTGTCGGCAACATTATGGTTTATCCCGGTCGGAGGATTGACTTCGCGCTGAAGGGCAAACAACGAACTTGCTGAGATATGTGCGGCAAGGTTATGGTCTAATGGCGGCGAAGATATGCTTTAAACCACAGGAGCGTGGCAGGCGGAAGGCTCCTGCCCCACTACAAGAAGCGCCGAGACGAGTACTACATGCGCCCGCGGCGCGGCAACGGAGGATGAAAAAGAGGCGTCCCGAAGAGCGGAGAGCGATCCCTGCCGGGAACGTCTCTGGCGCCAGAAACCGCGTCGCGGCCACTTCTTTGTTTCCAAGGGTTTGCGCCGAGGTTGCTGGAGAGTCGGGACGCCGCAGCCAAGAGTGGCAAGCCAAGAGTGGCTGCGCCACCCTCGGACTTGACTTGGCCTATGCGCTGCGGCCGTACCGGCGCATCTTGGGCGGCGTCTCGGCCAGGCGCTTCAGTTGGGGCGCCAGGTCCTTCTGCGGGATCACCACCTCGACCAGCGCGGGCACATCCTTCAGAGCGAGCACGTCCGCGAGCACGGTGCGCAAGTCGGCGACCGTCTGGACGCGATAGCCCCTGGCCCCGAACGCCTTGGCCAGGGCCTGGTAATCCCACGACGGAAGCAGGTCGTAAGGGGCGAATGCGCCCTCCGGCGTAAAGGCCTTGAGATCCACGAAGGCCTGCTCGATCGCGTAAGCCTCGTTGCTCATGACGAAGACCACGGCATTACAGTTTTGCCGCGCGAGGCTGGAGAGCTCCTGGCAGATCATCATGAAGCCGCCATCGCCCGCCACCACGAAGGGCCGTTTGCCGCTGGCCAGGGCCACGCCGAGCGCGCACCCCGTTTCGTGCCCCAGGGAGCCCCAGGCGGCCTGCGCGACGAAGGCGTTGCGCGGCAGGCCGAAGAGATTGCCGAACACATAGAGCGACGTGCTTTCACCGAGTATCAGCGCCACCTCGCCCGTGAGCTTCTGCTTCTTCAGGAAGGCACTGACTTCGTCGTAGAAATTGTTGTAAGTGAGTGAGTCGCCGGGTTGCGCGTCCGGCTCTATTTCGATGGCGACCTCGGGCAGCGAGTACGTGCGCGGGCCCGGTTCCGCCTGAAAACGAGCCAACAGGCCGTGGAGGAAATCCGTCAGCGTCACGCGGCGGTAATACTGGTAGCCTACGCGCGCTTCCTCGTCGTTCACCTCGATCATGCTGCCGAAGCTCGATTGCATGATGTTCAGATAGTCGTCGGTGACGATGGCGCCGAGCGTGACAATGCAATCCGCGGCCTGCATGACGGCGCGGGTGAGCAGCGGGGAGGCCGGGCCCGCGTAGGTGCCGATGAAGTGCGGCTGCGCCTCATCGAGGACCGTCTTGCCGAGGCTGGTGGTGGTGAAATACAGGCCGCTCGCATCGACGATCGCCTGCAGCGTATCCTGCAGGCCGAAGCGCTGGATCTCGACGCCCGCCCAGATTACCGGCAGGCTGGCAGCGGCGATGCGCTCGCACGTCGCGTCGAGCGCTGCCTGGAGCGCGTTGTGGTCGCTCGGCCTGACGATGGGCGCGAGAGTACCTTGCGGCTCGGCGCACGGCTCGGTCCAGACATTCTTGAGCACCTCGATGTAAATCGGCCGGCGGTGGGTCAGCATGGCCGTGATGGCGCGGTCGATGCGGGCCGGGGCAGTCTCGGCATTGCGGAGGATCACGGACGCGACGGTGACGTTCTGGAACACGATCTGGTCGGCGCGCAGATCGCCGGTACTGTGGTGGAAGAGGATGGCCTCCTGGCGCTCGAGCTTGCGGTCGGAGGTGGAAGGGCTGGCGGAGATGACCGCCACCGGCACGCGCTCCACGAACGAACCGGCGGTGCAATTGAGGAGGCTGAAGTTGCCCACGCCGTACTGCACGCAGGCGGCCCCGATCCCTTTGAAGCGGGCGTAGCCATCGGCGGCGTAGCCCGACCCCAGCTCGTTGATGTTGGGAATGCGGGTGATGCCGGGGGTGGCATCCAGGGCATCGAGGAACGGCGAGGCGTAATCGCCAGGGACGGCAAACAGGTGCCGGAGCCCTGCCTGTTGCAGGCGCGCGATGATGTATTCGGCGACGGTCATGTCAGTTCCTCAGCCCTCTTCCACGGCCTTCAGGCAACTCGGCGTGATTTGGGCAAGCGGATTTGCGGTGTCGTCCCATTCCACGCAGCCTTCGAGCGAGCCGCATCCGGGGCACGGATTCGGCAGCAGCGCATAACTCTTCTTGAGCCACTCGGGACGCTTCAGGCCGAAGAAATCCTGGAGCGTGGATTCGGCGGTATCGAGCGCGCCTTCCACCCAGCCCTGGCCGTACGAGTAGGCCTCACCGACGATGTAGATATCCTGCTCCTTGACCGGCTTGCGCATGCGGCACATGATCTCGTCGAGGCGGTAATTGGCTTTCCACTCGTGCCAGCCGCCGCCGTAGGGGTCTTCGTTCCAGGAGTGGTAGACCGCGGAGTAGGGCATGGGGATCTCGGGAAGCGCGTGGACCGCGGCCACCTGCCGGTTGGCCACCTGCACCATCTGGTCGGTGACCGGAAACTCCATCTTGGGCATGGGGTCGGTCACGCCCGGCTCCAGGCACGAAGGCCGGTAACCTTTATATGGGTCGCCGATTTCCAGCCCCTTCCAGAAGGGCACGGTGCTGATGTCGTTGTAGCTGGCCATGAGCAGCGAGTTCAGGAACGGCAGGCCGTCCTGCTGTTCGCCCTCGGTTCCGAAGTAGTAGATCTGGCGAACGGGCAGGTCGGTGACGGAGCGGCCGGCTACCAGTCCCAGCGCACGCCACCAGGGCCTCTCGTAGGCCAGGAAGAGCTTGAAGGCGCTCTGGATGAGCACGGAAGAGATGTTCGTTTTGAGCCAGGGGTCGTCGAAGAAGCTGCTCTTGATCAGCTCCAGCGAGCGGCGGGGCATGGCCAGGATCACCTTTTTGGCGCGCACCTTCACGGGCGCGGTGTTCAGACGGACTTCGGTCTTGCAGTCCTTGGTCGAGGTCGGCTCAAAGATCAGCGTATAGGGGTAGTCGCCGGAACCGATCACGATTTCGGCCAGCCGGTGATTCATGTGAACGCGCTTTTTCTTGGGCACGCCTCCGTCAAGGCCTTCGTTGAACTGCTTCGCCAGGGTGATCGGGAGCTGGTCGTAGCCGTGCTCCAAAGTGAGAAACTTCGTATTGTCGCTGTACTCGGTGGCCGGAAGCTGGGTAACTGCATTGGCGTTGGCTACGTTGGCATCGTAGCCGCCGGCGTCTTTCATGAACTGGTAACCTTCGTTACTGAGGACGCGAAACATCAGGTCCCAGAAACCGTACTTCCAGATGGGTTGACCGAAGGCCTTGATCTTCATCTGGTCGCACAGGCTCAGGTTGCCGAAGTTAGGATAGATGTTATTCATCACCTGGACCTGGAGGTTAGTGGGACCCAGGCCGCGCTCCGACCATGCCACGTTGTAAGGGACTTTGGCCGGATCGGCCAGCTCGTGCAGGCGGAGATGACGCCCCCGGAGGTAGAACAGGTTGCAGTTGGAGCCGACCGGCGGGGGCGCGCCCATGGGGAAATCCCTGGTGGGGAGCTGAAGATAGTCGACCAGGCTGGCCACGACGATATGTTCATCGGGGATATACCGCATGCCGCCGACCTCCGCCTTCACGTGGGGAAGGCCAGGCAGCGTGACGGTGTATAGCCTGCCGCCTATACGGTCGCTGTACTCGAACAAGGCGATGCGCGCCGAGGATCCCTGCTCCCCTTGCAGACGCCACGCGCTATAAGCTCCGGAGACACCACCACCTACTACGGCGACATCCAGATCCATTAGTTCGGCCCCTCCTGGCCTCACCGATGTTACCTGAAGATGTTATCGCACGCAATGGGGAGATATACGGACGCTTAACGGAGCCGCGCGCGCCGGCAAGCGGTTGTGCGCGTACTCACGAATTCGCCGCGGTACCCTTCGCCGGTGGGCGCCTGACCTTATCGCACGCCT
>DATNHL010000323.1:0-19242 GCA_035604995.1 Occallatibacter sp.
TAGTAGAGCGGATCGTCCGGAATGTGAATCTTGCGATACACGCCGGCGATGGCTCCATCCGCATTCAGCGTGACCGCCGTGTTGTGGTAAAGCCCCGGCGCGCGCCGCTCGAACAGCGAAGCAACAATGGCCACGCGCAGCTCGCGCGCCACCTCTGCCAGCTTGCGTGTCGAGGGTCCCGGTATCGCTTCGGCCAAGTCGAAGAGCCGAATGTCCTCGCGCTGGCAAAAGTACTGCGCCCGGAAAAGCTCAGGCAGGCAAACAACATTTGCGCCCAGCCGCGCCGCCTCGCGCACATGCTTGATCGCTGAGGCAAAGTTGGCCTCCGGGTCCGCGCCCATGCGCATCTGCACCAGGCCCACAACGTATTTGCGCGCATTCGCCATCATTTGCTCATCTGCCCCCAGTCCACTCTTCCCGCTTCACGCAGCAAGGCCAACCCCGTCTGTCGGGATTGGCCCCTATAATCAGCACGGCACAATGGCCCGTTCCATGCAATGGCTACTCTTCGAGAATCAGCACGGCGGCCGCAATCGTAGTCGTCCACAAACCGCGCTTGTCGCCGACGGCCGACTGCGTCACGTTGCTGGTGCGGACAATTTTATTGGAGATGCGGTAGATCTCCTTCTTCTCGTCCCAGCTCTTGTCCGGATCGAAGTCCACATCCAGCGTGGTGGCCAGCATCTCCGCGGCCAGTTCCTCGGCGTATTCGCCTGCCTGCTCCTCGGTTTCGCCAAAGCTGTGGTGCTCGCTCAGGTAGCCGTATGTGTCCTTGTCGGCCGGAATGGCCACGCCAATGCTCGAAACCACAAGCCGGTGCGGCTCGCGCGTCGAGTTTTCCGCGATCACGGCAAACACCACCTCGCCGTGATTCAGGTAAGTCAATCCTTCCTTGCGCGTGATCACCTTGCACCGCGGCGGAAAGATGGAAGAGACACGCACCAGATTCTGCGAGGCAATCCCCGCATCCCTGAGGGCCAACTCAAACGACGTCAGCCGCTCCTTGTGTTTGCCTACGCCCTTGGTGAAGAAAAGCTTCTTCGGGACCATGCTTTTTCCCAATTCCTATGTACCCTCCGTGAGTCTTTAAGACTGTGATTTCGATTCAACGTTCCCGCATGAGTTTATCGCATCCGGGCGGGCACACAAAGGGAGTTTTGGGAATTCACCGAACCTTGACAGACCCAGGTTCGGGAGCGCACCGGAGACGGAACCCGGAATGGCTGCTGTTACACCAGAGGATTAACCCAACGCAGACCGGGAAACCGGGCAAAATCGCGGTCATTCGTGTGCAAGACGCCGCCGTATTCAATTGTCAAGGCCGCCAGGGCTGCATCGGTGGTGACCTTTCCGCGCACATTGCCATTCACCAGCATGTCGCGGAAGAGCGTCCAGTGACGTTCGCCAGGAGTCAAAGTTCGCACATGGGGCATTTCCACCCATTGGTCAACGATTGCGAGCGCCTGCCCCCTGGTAAAGCGCTCACCCAGCAAACCCGGATAGGTCAAAATGCGAATGAACGCGGTGAGGGTTTGCCACGGCAACCCAATGGGTTCATCGCCGGAAAACACCTCCTCGACCCACTTCCGCGCTTTCCTGTGTTCAAGGCTCGCCGTATCGTAAGCGTATAGAAGGAGGTTCACATCCAGGACGATCATCGATGCATTGGCCCTTCCAGCGCTTCAATCAGATCCTCAACTTTCTCATAGCGCGTTCCCAGACCAAGATTCATCGCGATAGGGGTGACCACAAATCGCTTTCTGGGCCGAGGATCGCGGCTGGCATTCAGGCCGAGGCGGAGCAGGTTGTTCACTGTGCCCTTGAAGGTGTCGCCGGAGCGCCGCACCTCCTGCTGCACGAGCTTGGCGATATCGTCGTCGATCGAAAGGGTCGTTCGCACATCCTGATGCTAGACTGAAGAACATCATGATGTCAATCTCCTAGGCACTCAACCGGACCTGTGCATAATCACGGAGAAGGAGTAAGTTGATGATATGAAAGCCTTGGCGGTTATCGCTTTGCTCACTAGCTTGGGCTGTGGGAGCGCACTTTCCAACGGCCTCCTGCCCAAGGAGAGGGCATCATCCACTGTACCGGCAGAGAAGCCGATTTGGGCAAAACAGGCAACTGTGCTCGAACTGAGTTGCTCGCCGCATAACCGACCGATCTCGTCACCCGATCATCGGGTTTCAGTTGAAATCCTCTGTGAAAAGCCGGAGATTTGGATATCCAACATACTCCCTGCATGTCAGAACAGCCGCAAACCGGCGATTCGAGGCACAGTTGGACTACGGTGCTCATGAGCTGCTTTGGGCGCCAAACTCATCGGCTTTCTTCGTCGATGGTGGTACAACCTCGATTGCGGGTTTCTTTGTGGCTGTTTATCAAATCACCCCAACTGGTCTGCAAATGGAAGACATCACCTTTGCCGCGCAGCAAGACATGGTAGTGAGTTTTCCGCCTTGCAAAGCAGATAGGCGCGATAACGCCTTATGCGATCCAACTGCCAGGAATCCGGAGTACAACATGTCGGCAATTGCTTGGACAGGGGATTCCTCCGCGATAGACGTGTTTGCTGAGACTCCTTGTAGCAGCCGCTATGGAGGCATAATGTGCCAGGTGCTCGGCTACGAGTTGAGCGTCCCAGATGGTCGCATCTTGAGGCGCTTTACCGCTAGGCAGATTAGCCAAAATTGGAGAGGTCTCATGGCCTGGCACATGCATGTGCCCTCACCGCCAGCTTATGGCCCTGCCTAGCAAACGTTCTAATCTTCTTCGCCGCACTCATGCATCGCGAATGAATCTTCCCTGCCTGGGAGATCTTGCTTTAGGCGAATGGTCGCCCATCCGAGACTACCTTTCGCTCGAACATTGCGCCAATTGGCGAAGCGCCTTCCACCGCTCCAGCCCAAGCAAGCCGCCCACGCCATTGCCACCCGCAATTTGCAGGTGTTAGCCTTTCTGTTGACTCAGCACGGAAAGGACCCTCCAAAACGCCATGCAAACCTCCTACAACGGACTCGAACTCCCCGCAAACGGCCAGCCCATCGAATACCACGACGGGAAGTTCGAAGTACCGGATCATCCCATCATTCCTTTTATTGAAGGCGACGGCACCGGCCGCGACATCTGGAAGGCCTCGCAGCGCGTCTTCGACGCCGCCGTCGAAAAAGCCTATAGCGGCAAGCGCGCCATCCGCTGGTTTGAAATCTTCGCCGGCGAGAAGGCTTTCCGCCAGTTCTCGACCTGGTTGCCCGACGACTCCGTGTCCGCCGCGCGCGACCTGCGCGTCTCCATTAAAGGACCGCTCACCACACCGGTCGGCGGTGGCATCCGCTCGCTCAACGTGGCCCTGCGCCAATTGCTCGACCTCTACGCCTGCGTGCGCCCCGTGAAGTACTACCAGGGCGTGCCCAGCCCCGTGAAGCACCCCGAGAAGGTCGACATCGTCATCTTCCGCGAAAACACTGAGGATGTGTACTCGGGCATCGAGTTCAAGCAGGGCTCCTCAGACGCGGCCCGCCTCATCGACTTCATCAACAACGACCTGCTCAAGGGCGGCAAGAAGAAGATCCGCCAGGACTCCGGCGTGGGCATCAAGCCCATCTCCATCTTCGGCACCACGCGCCTGGTTCGCTACGCCATCCAGAGCGCCATTGAGACCGGCCGCAAGACCGTCACGCTGGTCCACAAGGGCAACATTCAGAAATTCACCGAGGGCGCATTCCGTGAGTGGGGCTACGAAGTGGCCATCAAGGACTTCCGCGACCAGATCGTGACCGAACGGGAAAGCTGGATCCTTGGCAACGTCGACGCCAACCCCGGAATTACAGTCGAAGAGAACGCAGCCCTCATCGAGCCCGGCCTCGAATTCGGCTCGCCGGAATTCCGTGAATCGATCTATGCGGAGATTAGGAGCGTGCTCGAATCCATCGGCAAGACGCACGGCAACAGCGCGTGGAAGAGCAAGATTCTCGTGAACGACCGCATCGCCGACTCCATCTTCCAGCAGATCATCATCCGCCCGTCGGATTACTCGATCCTGGCCACCACCAACCTCAACGGCGACTATATCTCTGACGCCGCAGCAGCCCAGGTAGGCGGCCTCGGCATCGCTCCCGGCGCCAACATCGGAGATGGCTACGCGGTCTTTGAAGCCACGCACGGAACCGCGCCGAAGTACGCCGACAAGGACGTCATCAACCCCGGCTCGGTGATCCTCTCAGGCGTCATGCTGCTCGATTTCATCGGCTGGAAAGAGGCCGCCAAGCTGATCGAAACCGCGATGGAAAAAACCATCCAGCAGAAGTTCGTCACCTACGACTTCGAGCGCCAAACAGCCGGCGCTACCAAGGTGGGCACCAGCGAATTCGCAACGCGCATCATTGGCAACATGTAAAGCAAGTTGAATACCAGGAGAGAAAAAGATATGCGTAAAAAAGTAAGCATTGTAGGCGCTGGCAACGTGGGCGCAACGGCCGCCCACTGGATTGCGGCCAAGGAACTGGCCGATGTGGTCCTCATCGACGTGGTGGAAGGCATTCCCCAGGGCAAGGCGCTCGACCTGCTGGAAGCCATGCCGATCGAGAAGCGCGACGTGAACGTGACCGGCTCCAACGACTACGCCGCCACCGCCCACTCCGACATCGTGGTCATCACCGCCGGCATTCCCCGCAAGCCCGGCATGAGCCGCGACGACCTGCTGCACACGAATTTCAAAATCATGTCCGACGTGGTCTCGAAGGTCGTGGCGCAATCGCCCGAGGCCATTCTGATCATCGTCTCCAACCCGCTCGACGCCATGGCCCAGGCCGCCTTTCGCCAGGCCGGCTTCAACCGCGAGCGCGTCATCGGCATGGCCGGAGTGCTCGACTCGGCCCGCTTCCGGACCTTTATTGCCGCGGAACTCAATGTGAGCGTCGAGAATGTTACTGCCTTCGTTCTCGGCGGCCACGGCGACACCATGGTCCCACTGGCGCGCTACTCCACCGTGGCCGGCATCCCCATCACGGAGCTCATCGCGCCCGACCGCCTTGCATCCCTCATCCAGCGCACCCGCGACGGCGGCGCCGAGATCGTGAAGTACCTCAAGACCGGCAGCGCCTATTACGCCCCGTCGGCAGCGGTCACTGAGATGGTCGAAGCCATTCTCAAGGACAAGAAGAAGATTCTTCCCTGCGCCGCCTACCTCGAGGGCGAATACGGCATCGAGGGCTACTACATCGGCGTTCCCTGCAAGCTGGGCGCGGCGGGCCTCGAGCAGATCGTCGAGATCAAGCTGACCGCCGAAGAAGACGCAGCCCTCAAAAAGAGCGCCGAAGCGGTGAAGGAACTCTGCGCCGTTATCGGCGTTTAATTCTCTTCTCTGAATAATTCCGCCAGCCCAGGTTTTTTCCGCCACGGCGAAGAAGCCTGGGAAACTCCCGCCAGCTTCCCCTCGCACGTCCCATCGGTCAACTTTCTGCATCCTGTCATTGACGTCATCAATATTCCTCGCATCCGCCTGCTAACGGCGATCTCCGCTGTCTGTCTCACGGTGTAGACTGCACTGGAAAGACCGTGTGGAAACAGCCTCATTCCCCGAGGAAAGCCGAAATGACAACCGCCTTCATCAACCGCATCGCTACTGCCGTTCCGCAGCACGATGTGCACCAGGCCTTCATCGACTTTGCCACCGGCATGCTGCCCGAGGGCACGGTGCGCAATCTCTTCCGGCGCATGGCGCGTTTGTCGGCCATCGAACACCGCTACTCCTTTGTGCAGCCGGTCGCCACGGAGAATGGAACCTGGAAGGATGCCGAGCAGGTCTATGAACCGGGGAATTTTCCCGTCACCGCGCGGCGCATGAAGTTCTTCGAGAGCTTTGCCCCGCAACTGGCTCGCAAGGCGCTCGATAAACTCTCACTCACTGAAGAGGAGCGGGGCGCGATTACGCACGTGATCGTAACCTCCTGCACTGGGCTCTACGCGCCGGGACTGGACTTTGAAGTAGTCAACCATCTCGGCCTCAACACCTCGGTGGAACGCACCATGATCGGATTCATGGGCTGTTACGCAGCCATCAACGCACTCAAGTCCGCGCATCATATTGTTCGCTCCGAACCTAATGCACGCGTAATCGTCTTGAATCTTGAGCTCTGCTCGCTGCACTTTCAGGAGACCCAGGAATTGGAGCAGGTGCTCTCGTTCCTGGTCTTCGCCGATGGTTGCGCCGCATCCCTTATCAGCGCGGAGCCACAGGGCCTGGGGATCGACAGCTTTCTTGCCCTCCAAATCCCGCAATCGAGTCACCTCATTACCTGGCGCATTGGCGAACTCGGCTTCGACATGCATTTATCCGGCCAGGTCCCGGGCGAAATCGGCGGCGCTCTCCGGCAGTTGGGCAGCCAGGTCACGCGCGGCAAAGACCCGCTTGAACTGGATCTCTGGGCAGTCCATCCTGGAGGCCGCTCGATCCTCGACGCGGTGGAAAAGGGGCTTGCACTCGCCCCCGACGCACTGGCCAGTTCACGCAGCGTGCTGGCGCAGTTCGGCAACATGTCTTCGGCCACCGTGATGTTTGTCCTGCGCGAGATCATGCAGCGCGCGCAAAGCGGCCAGCAAGGCTGTGCCATGTCCTTCGGCCCAGGGCTCACAGCGGAGACCATGCTCTTCCATGCAGCCTGACGCTCTGGACTTCAGCCAACGCGCCAGCCTCACCGAGCTGATGGATGAGCCATGCAGCCGCGAAGTCCTCCGCGCGTGCCTGCGCGACATCGCCCGCACCAACCGCTGGACGCTCGCCTATCGCCCGCTCTTCCACTGGCTCAACGCAGTCGCCGAAGCACTGCCTGCTTTCGAAGGGCCGCTGCGCATCCTCGACGTTGGCTGCGGCTACGGCGACGGGCTGCGCCGCGTGGAGCAATGGGCTCAAGCTCGCAGCCTTGCCGTGGATCTGACGGGACTCGATCTGAACCCCGACGCCACGGCCGTCGCTATCGAGGCCAGCCCGCCGTCGTGCAGAATCAAGTGGGTCACCGCGGACATAGTCACTTACACACCTCCGCAGCCGCCGCACCTGGTGGTCAGTTCCCTCTTCACGCATCACCTTTCCGAAGACCAGATTGTGCAATTCCTCCGCTGGATGGAACTTCACGCCGAGATCGGATGGTTCATCAACGACCTTTCCCGCGCGCCCATCCCCTACCATCTCTTTCGCGTCTTCGCCAAGCTCATGCGGCTGCATCCGTTCGTGCAGTACGATGGTCCCGTGTCCATTGCCCGGTCATTCATTCTCGCAGATTGGCGCAGCATGTGCGCGGCCGCGGGGTTCAGGGATGGAGACGTTGCGATTCGCCCCTTCAAGCCCGCACGGCTCTCGGTGGCGCGGAGAAAGCAGCCATGAGCACCTGCGCGCGAACTGCTGCTCACCTGGTGATTGGAGGCGGTCTTGCCGGCTCCATGGTGGCCATCCGGCTTGCCGCTGCAGGACGCGAGGTCGTGCTGCTGGAACGCGAGTGCACGGCACACCACAAGGTCTGCGGCGAGTTTCTCAGCCGCGAAGCGGTGGAGTATCTGGACCAGGCGGGTGTGAACCCGCTCGATCTCGGGGCGAAGAGAATTCATTTTGTACGGTTCACCTCCGGGCGGCGAATCGTGGAAGCGGCACTGCCCTTCCCAGCGCTGTCGTTGTCGCGCTGGGTGCTGGATGAGGCCATGCTCCAGCGCGCGGCGCAAGCGGGGTGCAGGGTCGAGCGTGGCGCCCAGGTAGAAAGCCTTGCAGCGAGAGACGGCGTGTGGCGGGCGGAGCTACGCGGCGACGAATCGTGGTGCGCAGCCCAGGTTTTTCTCGCCACCGGCAAGCACGACCTGCGCGGATGGGAGCGCAAACCGGGCCGGCACGGCGACCTGATCGGATTCAAGATGCATTGGCGGCTGGCGCCGGCGCAGACGGCCGCGCTGCGCGCCTACATCGAGTTGTTTCTCTTTCCCGGCGGCTACGGCGGGCTGTCGCTGGTCGAAGAAGACGTTGCCAACTTTTGCTTCGTGGTGTGCCGCGCCACGCTGCGCGCAAAAGGCGGGTGGACCAAGTTGCTGGCCGCGATCCGGCACGAAAACCCGCACATCGCGGGGCGGTTGGAAGCCGCATCACCACTGTGGGAACGCCCTCTGGCCGTCTCGTCCATTCCGTATGGTCATCTGGCCGGACGCCCGTGCGGGTTGTGGTGTGTAGGCGACCAGGCAGCGGTGATTCCGTCCTTCACCGGCGACGGCACGGCCATCGCCTTGCACAGCGGAGCCCTGGCCGCGCAAATGGTCCTCGCCGGCCAAAGCGCGGAGCAATACCATCAAGCGCTGTGCGCCCATCTCGCCCGGAGCATAAGCCTGGCAACGGCTCTGTCGCGCGCCATGGTCAGCGGAGTGGGACGTATGCTGGCGCCCATCGGTCTTTCGCTCTTCCCCGGAGCAATGCAGTGGATTGCCCAATCGACCAGGGTTCCGGAGAATGCGTTGCTGCGGAACAAAACCAAGTGCCCGGACCCTCAGACCACCGCGACCAGATAGGCGCATCTATTCCTTCAAGAAGCCCACCACCTTCGGCGCGATTTGTGGCGCGCACTGGCCTGGCGCCAGGTGGCCGCAGCCGGGGATCACGTCCAGCTCTGACTGGGGAACGAGCTTATGCATCGCCTCTCCCAGGCTGAGCGGCGTGATCTTGTCCAACTCGCCCCACACGATCAGAACCGGCATCTTCAGTTGCGGCAGCATGTTGTCGGTGGCGTCCTGCCCGGTGAGCATGGTGGCCAGCGCGCGATGAATGATCCAGGCCCTGTGGTCCGAAACGCGCAGAATATCCCGCGCCACAAACCCCGGCAGGGGCGGCGGATTCGGCATCAGCAGCTCATCCAGTTGATCCAGTTCCACCGGCGTGGTGGGCGTAAACAGACGAACGTCCCACATGGGCAGCACAAGAATTCCAGCCGAGTCGAAGAGCATCAGCCGCCGCACCCGCTCCGGATGCCGGAAGGCCAGGTGCTGCGCAATGGCGCCGCCCATCGACCATCCGCCCAGGTCCACCTGCTTCAGGTTCACCGCGTCCAGGAAGCCGACAACGATCTCCGCCTCGTCTCGTACCGAATAGGAAAAATCCCGCGGCTTTTCGCTGCGGCCGTAGCCAATCAGATCGGGCAGGTAGACGCGGAAGCCGGCCTCGGCCAGGAACGGCGCCAGGTTGCGCCAGTCTTCTGCGTGGCCGCCCAGCCCATGCACCAGCACCACCACCGGTCCATCAATCGGCCCCTCCGTCTCGTAATGCATGCGATGGCCGGCAACCGTCACTTCCCGGTTTTGCACGCCCGAAAGACAATCGCGCACGTACATCGATTCGTTAAAGTAGCTCACCGGTCGCCGCAAGAATCCCACCCCTGCGACCAACCCCAGCAATCCCGCAATGACCAGCAGCTTCTTGACCAATCTCAACGGCCCTCCCCATCCTTCTCAAACTTCCGCGCCCTCTGCCAGCCCTCCTCGATCACCCGCACTGTCACCGGGTCGAGTTTGAGTGCGCTATGGCTGTTCCACTCCGCCCGCTCCACCCAGCGCACAGCGTCCGCGTCGGAAGCGGCCTTCAGTTCCCCGCCCACCACGCGGCAAAGATAATCGGCAATCACATAATGGTAGCGGACGCGCTCCCCGTCGCGATGAATGCGGTCGAGCAACTCAACCAGTTCCACTGGTTCGACCACGAGCCCGGTCTCTTCCCGCACCTCCCTCACCACGCCGGCGGTCAGCGGCTCGCCCAGTTCCAGCATGCCACCGGGCAGCGACCAGTGGCCCTTAAGCGGCTCACGGCCGCGCCGCACCAGCAGCACGCGGCCTTCGTCCACCACCACCGCGCCCACGCCCACCAACGGCGCCTCGGGATACTCGCGCTGCATCGCCCCTCCAGCCGCACACTCGCTCTCTCTTACCATAGTGCCCTGACCGCACCTCAGCGCAACCGCCTCGCCCCGCCTCACTTCCCATACGCCGGCCCCATGCATCCTTTCGCCCGCGCTATCATCGAAGAAACCAGAGGACAACATGCCGGAATTCACGCTGCGAATCGACAACATGCACTGCGGCTCCTGCATCCGCCGCGTCGGTCAGGCGTTGGCCTCCACCGAAGGCCTCGAAGTCCAGGAAGTCCGAGTAGGCGCCGCTCGCCTCATCTCCACCCAGAACCCCGCGCCGGTCGAACTGGCCGTGGCCGCGCTGGCCAAGGCCGGCTACCCCGCGCGACTGGAAGATTAGGTGGACGCAACCGAATCCCTCACCCTTCCGGTCCTGGGCATGACCTGCGCCTCCTGCCAGCATCACGTGGAGACCGCGCTCCTCGCCACCTCAGGCGTGCAATCGGCCCACGTCGATCTAATGGCCAACCGCGTCAGTGTGGAGTTCGATCCGGCCACGACCTCGCCCACGAACTTAGTTGAAGCCATTCGCGCCGCCGGCTACGACGCCGTCATTCCCCACTCCGATGCCGCGCCCTCGCAAACCTCATCCAACGACGCAATCTCCGCCAAGGCCGCGCGGAAAGCCTGGGCAACCCTGGCCGCCGGCGCCGCCGCCATGCTGCTAGGCATGCCGCTTGACTCCGCCATGGGCCCGCTCGACCACGCCCTGATGGACCTCGCCCCCTGGCTTTACGCGGTCCCACCCGCCCTTCTGCGCTGGTCGCTGCTGGTTGTGACGGCAGCGATTGTGGCCTGGGCCGGCCGCGGCATCTACCTCAACGCCGGTCGCGCGCTCCAGCACGGCACCACCAACATGAACACGCTGGTGAGCCTTGGAAGCAGCGTGGCGTTTGCGTGGTCTGCGTACGCCACCATCCTGCCCGCCCCCGGCCGCCAGGTTTACTTCGACGCGGTTTTGCTGATTCTCGGCTTTCTGCTTCTGGGCAAGAGCCTTGAAGGCCGCGCCAAGCGCCGCGCCCTGGCCGCGCTCGACTCGCTCGCCCGCTTGCGTCCGGTCACGGCCCGCCGCATCCGCAACGGCGTGCAGCAGGTCGTTCCACTCGAAGAGATCGAGCCCGGCGACAGCGTGCTCATTCTCCCCGGCGAGCGCTTCCCGGTGGACGCGGTCATCCTTGAAGGCCGCACCTCCATCGACGAATCCATGCTCACCGGCGAGCCGACGCCCCTGCCGCGCGAGCCCGGCGGCCGCGTGCTGGCCGGATCGCTCAACTACGACGGCGCCGTAACCTGCCGCGCGCAGTCGCTCGGCGAAGCCACGGTGCTCTCGCAGATCACGCGCATGGTCCAGCAGGCGCAGTCGTCGCGCGCGCCCATGGAGCGGCTGGCCGACCGCGCCAGTTCCATCTTTGTCCCCGTCGTGCTGGCCCTGGCCGGAATCACATTCGGCGTCTGGCTCATGGCCGCCCACTCCTTTGGCCTGGCCCTGGCCAACACTGTGGCCGTGCTGGTGGTCGCCTGCCCCTGCGCCATGGGTCTCGCGGTGCCCGCCGCGCTCACCGTCGCCGTGGGCCGCGGCGCGCAATTGGGCATTCTCTATAAGGGGGGCGAAGCCCTCGAGCGCCTCGCCCACCTCGACGCAATCGTTCTCGACAAGACCGGCACGCTCACCGTCGGCCGCCCTGTTCTCTCCGGCGTTCGTTCCGTCACCTTACGCCTGGCCAACGATCTGCTCCGCCTGGCCGCCGCCGCCGAAGAGCAATCGAACCATCCGCTCGCTCACGCCGTAGTCGACCACGCGCGCGCCCTCGGCCTCACCTGGCCCCCGGCCCAAGACCTGCAGATCTACCCCGGCCGGGGCCTCAGCGCCAAAGTCGAAGGCCAGGAATGCCTGCTCGGCAACGAAGCCCTCTTCCGCGAGTTCTTCGTCCCCTTGCCCACTCCAGTGCGCAAACCGCAGCCAGGCGTCACCCGCCTCTGGATGGCCCTCGACAACCTCGCCGTCGGCTACTTCGACGCCCGCGACGCTCTGCGTCCCGATGCCGCGGCGGCCATCGCGGCGCTGCGCCGCATCGAATCGGGCACGGCCGGCCTGCGCGTACTCATGCTCACCGGCGACACCGCCGCCGCGGCCGAGCCCATTGCGCAACAGGCCGGAATCACCGAGGTCGAAGCCGGCCTCGACCCCGCCGCCAAGCTGGCCCGCATTCGCGCCCTGCAAAACGCGGGCCTGCGCGTGGCCATGGCCGGCGACGGCATCAACGACGCGGCCGCCCTGGCCCAGGCCGACGCCGGCATTGCCATGGGCTCCGGCGCCGACCTGGCCCAGGAAGCCGGCGACGTGCTGCTGCTGCGCGCCCATCCCTCCGCCATTCCCGACGCCCTCAGCCTAGCGCGCGCCACCCTTCGCGTCATGCGTCAGAACCTGCTCTGGGCCGCCGGCTATAACGTGCTCGGCATTCCGCTCGCCGCCGGCCTGCTCTACCCCGCGTTCCATATCCTGCTCACGCCCTGGCTGGCCGCCGCCGCCATGGCCCTCAGCTCCGTCTGCGTTCTCGCCAATAGCCTCCGCCTCCGCGCCTGGCAGCCGGCCAACGAGAGCCCGGGCGCATAGGCCGGCTTGGAAAGATAGACTAGGAACGGAGCCAGTCCGTGCGTATCCTCACCCGCTACATCCTCGGTGAAATCCTCTCCCACACGCTCATCGGGTGCGCCCTGTTCACCTTCATCCTCTTCATGCGCGAGCTTCCCCACATCCTCGACATGGTGGTCCGCAACAGCTCCACTTTTACCAACGTGATGGAAGTGGTCCTCTTCCTCATGCCCAACTTCTTCATGGTCACCATTCCCATGGCGGTGCTCGTTGGGGTGCTGCTGGGCCTCAGCCGCCTGGCCGCCGACAGCGAAATCATCGCCATGCGCGCCTCCGGACTGGGCATCGGCTACTTTGTGCGCGTCGCAGCCATCGTCGCCGTCGCCGGAACGCTGATCGGTCTGGGCAACTCGCTGTATGTAGCTCCGCGCGCCAACCAGGGCATTCTCGAACTGGACAAAGCCCTCGCCTCGCAGGCCACCTACGAAATTCAGCCCCGCGTCTTCTACGAGGACTTTCGCGACAAGGTTCTCTACGTACAGAACGTGATCTCCGGACCCGGCGCGGCCAACTGGCGCCAGGTCTTCATGGCCGACATCACCGACCCCGGCTCGCCGAAGATCACCACCGCCGCCTCGGCCATCGTGGTCAGCGACTCCTCCCAGGCTCTGCTGATGCGCCTGCGCAACGGAACCGAGCACGACCCGGTCCCCGGCCATCCGGAACAGTACAACGTCTCCACCTTTGCCATCAACGACCTGCCCTTCACGGCCAGCCAGCAGAATGAAGGCCACCTCGGACGTCTCGATACCGCCATCTACGCCCTGCCCATGCACGAGCTCATGGCCCGCACGCACGGCCCCGACGGCAAGCGCTTCCTCATCGAATTGAACAAGCGCTTTGCCTATCCTGCTGCCTGCCTGGTGCTCATGCTGGTGGGCGTGCCGCTCGGCGTCATCTCGCGGCGCGGCGGAAAAAGCTCCGCCTGGGTCTTCACCATCCTGCTTGTCGTGCTCTACTACTCGCTCTCCCTGATCGGCATTGCCCTGGGCCGCCAGAACTGGATTCCCACCTTCCTGGCCGTCTGGTCGGCCAACATCCTGTTTGCCGCCGGCGGTCTCTTCCTGCTCTGGCAAATGGCCAGCGGAGGGCAGTTCCTCAGCGCCATTGCCGGCTTCGCCGCCCGCGCCCCAAAGCCGCAATCCGGCGCTGAGGCCAAATCTGCGGATGCATCCCTCGGCGGTGTCCTCGGCCGCTTGGGGGCCCGGTTGCAGGCCTACGCCCAGGCCCGGCTCAGTGCCCGGCCGCAGCGCAAGGTGTCCCGCGGCGCTTTTCCCCGCATCCTCGATGAATACGTGGTGCTTGAGTTCCTCAACATATTCACCCTGGTGCTGGTGGGCTTCGTGCTGCTCATGCTGGTCTTCACCGTCTTCGATCTGCTCAGCGACATCCTGCGCAACCACATCCAGATGGCCACGGTGGGCGCCTACCTCGTCAACCTCACGCCGCTGTTCCTCTACGAACTCGCCCCGCTGGCCGTGCTCATCGCCGTTCTGGTCACCTTCGGCGTGCTCAACCGCAATTCTGAAATCATCGCCATGAAGGCCACCGGCATCAGCCTCTACCGCCTGGTTGTGCCCATCGTGGCCATCGCCACCATCCTCGCCGTCAGCCTCTTCCTCTTCGATGAGTTCTATCTGCCCCAGGCCAACAAGCGCCAGGATGCCCTGCGCAACGTCATCAAGGGCAAGCCGGCGCAGACCGTCACCCACCCGGAACAGAACTGGATCTTCGGCCAACCCGGGAAGGGCGAACCTGGACGCATCTTCTACTACCGATTCTTCGATCCCGACCGCAACGAGTTCGCCAACATCTCCGTCTTCGAGTTCGATCCCTCCAGCTTCGCGCTTACCCGCCGCATCTTTGCCGCCAAAGCCCTCTGGGATACCGGATCCGATTCCTGGCGCTTCCAGAACGGCTGGGTCAACGACATCCAGGGCGACCACACCAGCGATTTTCACCAATTCGCGCAGACCTCCTTCTCTGAAATCCACGAAGACCCCGGCTACTTCAAGAAGGAGAGCCTGCAGGCGCAGGAGATGAACTTCGGTCAGCTCGACCGCTACATAAGCGACCTGCGCCAAAGCGGCTTCGACACCATGAAGCTGCGCGTCGCCCTCTGGCAAAAGCTCTCTTATCCGCTCATCGCCATCGTGATGGCCGTGCTGGCCATTCCCTTTGCGCTCTCCATGGGCCGCCGCGGGTCGCTGACCGGCATCGCCGTCGCCATCGGCGTGGCTCTCACGTATTTCGTGGTCAACAACACCTTTGGCGCCCTGGGCAACGTCGACTACCTCCCCGCCGCCCTCGCCGCCTGGGCCTCCGATATCCTATTCGGATTGGTCGGCGGCTACCTGCTGCTCAGAACCCCAACCTAGTGGCGTTGACGATGGACATCTCCGCCAAACCGGTAACCGTCAAGGAGATACTGCCCTGGCGCGACCTTTATCGCCGGCAGATGAACTGCCAGATCGTCCACGATTCGCTGCACCCCCGCGAAGGCTGGACGCAGCCCTATCTGCTCGAGGTTGGCGGCGCCGTCGCAGGCTACGGCTCCGTCCTGATCGGGGGCCCCTGGACCGGAACCCGGACAGCATTCGAGTTCTACGTCCTGCCGGAGCAGCAGTCGCGCGTCTTCGACCTGTTTGCCTGTTTTCTCGAGTCGAGCAGCGCCAACGCAATGAAGGCGCAAACCAACGACGCGCTTCTCACCGTCATGCTCCACCTTTGGGCGCACAATATCACCAGCGAGAAGATTGTCTTCGAGGACAAGCTGACCACCCATCACGCGCCGGACGGCGTAACTTTCCGCCGCCACGAAACGCCCGACAGCGATTGGGCTCTCGAATTGGACGGCGCGGTCGTGGCGACTGGCGGAATTCTGTTCCACTACAATCGCCCCTACGGCGACATCTACATGGAAGTCGCTGAGCCATTCCGTCGCCGCGGTCTCGGCTCCTACCTGGTGCAGGAGCTCAAGAGGGTCTGCTACGAGATTGGAAGCATCCCCTGCGCCCGCTGCAGCACTGAGAACATCGCCTCCCGCAAGACCTTGCAGAAGGCCGGCTTCGTTCCTTGCGCCCACATCCTGACCGGCACGCTCCGGAAACCGGGCGAAAACAATCCGGCGTGATCCGCTCCCTTGCGCGCCCCGTACAATAAAACCATGCTCAGGGACCTGCGCCCCCTCTTCGTTTACATGCGTCGCTACCGCTGGGGCTACCTGTGGGGCACTCTCTCCTGCATCGCCACCAACGCGGCCGCGGTGCAGTTTCCCCGCGTGCTGGGCTGGGCAGTGGACAAATTGCAAAAGCACCAGGCCGACCACAAGGCAATTCTGCTCTTCGCCGGACTGCTTGTAGGCATCTCCCTCATCAAGGGCATCTTCCTCTACGCCCAGCGCTGGATTCTCATCGGCATCTCGCGGGAGATCGAATTCGACATCCGCAACGACCTGTTCAGTCACCTGGAAAAGCAGGACTCGGGCTTCTATCAGCGCTATCGCACCGGCGACGTGATGGCCCGCATGACCAACGACCTGAACGCCGTGCGCATGCTGCTCGGCCCGGCCCTGATGTACAGCGCCAACACGGTCTTCTTCACCATCTTCGCACTCTACTTCCTGCTGCACCTGAGCCCGTGGTTGACGCTAGTGGCCCTGGCGCCCATGCCCCTGGCCAGCATCCTGGTGCAGTACCTCGGCCACCGCATTCACGACCGCTTCGAACGCATCCAGGCCAGCTTCTCCGAGATCTCCTCCCAGGCCCAGGAAAACTACTCCGGTGCGCGCCTCATCCGCGCCTTCGCCCGCGAAGACTCGCAGATCGGCCTCTTCGAGAAACTCAATCGCCTGTACATCGCCCGCTCGCTGCGCCTGGTGCAACTGATGGGCATGCTGTGGCCCACGCTGGAGTTCATCCTCGGCGTCTCCATGGTCATCACCCTGCTGGCCGGCGGCCACCAGGTCATCGCCCATCGCATCACTGTGGGCCAGTTTGTCGAGTTCAATACCTACATGATCCTGCTCATCTGGCCGATCATCGCCGTGGGCTGGGTCATCAACCTCTTCCAGCGCGGCACCGCGTCGGTTCAGCGCATCGATGAGCTGTTGAAGGCCGAACCCGCCATCGACGACCGCTCCGCGGATCCCGCCATCGCGCCCGACGCCACGCTCCAGGGCGAGATCGAGTTCCGCCATCTCAACTTCAGCTACGGCGAAACGCCCGTCCTGCGCAATATCTCGCTGAAGATTCCCGCCGGCTCCAGCCTGGCCATCGTCGGCCCTACCGGCTCAGGCAAAACCACCCTCGTCAGCCTGCTCTCGCGCATGTATGAGGCGCCGGCCGGCTCGCTGCTCATCGACGGCCGTCCGGTCCGCGACTATCCCCTCGCCGTGCTGCGCCGCAACATCGGCATGGTGCCACAGGAGACCTTCCTCTTCAGCGACACGATCCGCGAAAACCTGGCCTTCGGCGCACCGGATGCGAGCGCGGAAGAGATGCTCGAAGCCGCCGAAGCCGCCCACATCCGCCGCGAATTCGAAGAGTTTCCGCAGGGCTTTGAAACCGTCGTCGGGGAGCGCGGCGTCACCCTCTCCGGCGGACAAAAACAGCGCGCAGCCATCGCCCGCGCCCTGCTGCGCCGCCCCGCCATCCTTATCCTCGACGATGCCCTGGCCAGCGTCGACACCTACACCGAAGAGCGCATCCTCGGCGGCCTGGGCGGCTACACCGCCGGCTCGACCACACTCCTCATCTCCCACCGCGTCTCCACCGTGCGCAACGCCGACCAGATCGCGGTGCTCGACCGCGGCCGAATCGTCGAGATTGGACGGCACGACGAGTTGCTGGCGCTGGACGGCTACTACGCCGGTCTCTACCAGAAGCAGCAACTGGAAGAGGAGCTTACCGTCGCCGGTTGAGCCGTGCGGATTTCAAGCTCACGCATTCCAGCGTGAGCCAGCGTGCGCCTCGGCGCCGTACTCGTCGCTGTCGAAGCCCGCTTCTCTGCGCCGCGGCATGGAGATGGCCTGCGACGGAGTCGGATTGACTGCTGGGTCCCGGGCCACTTCCCGCCACGCGTCGCGCACATTCCTGACACAATCGATGGCGTGCTCGAACTTCTGCCTTGAGGCCGACTGCGAGGCCTGCAGGATCTGCGCAAAGATGGTGGCGTAGAACTCGCTCAGCGCCTGAGCCGGCCGCCCGCCCACATCCATCCGCAGCCGCGCCTGCAGGTGAATAATGATGTCCAGCGCGCGCTTCACTGCCGTCCGCCGGCCAACCTGGTCTCCGCGCTCCACGGACACGCTGGCGGCGTACAAAAAGCGGAGAATTCCGTCATAAAGCGCCACCACCAGTTCCACGGCCGATGCGCTCTCCAATGCATGCTCCTGATAACTTCCCATCGTCTTCTGCTCCTTAGCGGTTCTGGTTGTAACCGGTAATGGCCGAATACAGCTGGTTGACCCCGTCCAACTGCGAAGGCAGTTGCTGCATGATCTCGTTAGCGCTGTTCAGTTCCGCCGTCAGGCTCACTTGCTGCTTAGAGATCATGCTGTTCTCCTTCGAGATTTCGGCATTCAACGTGGCTTCGATATTGCTGTTGGAACTCGAAGCCAGTGCCAGGATCCCTGTCCCGGGGGTCGTGCCTGCGTTGGTCAGCATGGCGGAGAAGGTCTGCCCCCACCCGTTCGAGTTCTGAAAGAAGCCCACCACCCCGCTATAGTCCGAGTTCAACACCGAGTCCAGGCTCGTCGCATCCAACGTCAGCGACCCGTCGTTGTTGACGCTGATGCCCAGGCTGGTAAGGTTGTTAATGTCCGTCCCGCCGCTGTTATAGGCCAGCGCCGTATTGCTCGTGGTGTCAGTGATCGATGAGGTCACCGTCAGAGCCCCCGCGGAACCGGCCGTATCCGATACCAACTCCAAATGCGAGCCGGTGCTGGAGGTGACCACGTTGGCCGTCACCCCCAGGCCGGTCGTAGCATTGATGGCCGCGGCCAGCCCGGCGAGCGTGTTGTTCGAGCTCAGCGTGATGGTCTGCGGCGCGCCCGTTCCCACGGCAATCTGGATCGAACCGGAAAGCGCGTCAGCAGAGTTCTTGATCGACGTCAGGTAGCCATTCGGACTCTGCGTGTTGAGCCCGCCCATCAGTTGCTGCTGCAACAGAGAGAGTGTGGGCGAGCCGAACAGCGGCTCGGGATTGCCCGAACTGTCGTTTCCGTCCTGCGTGTTCAGGGCGCTGATCAGCGAGTTGTAGTCGGTGACAAACTGGTTGACCGTACTCTCGACATCGGTATTGTCATTTCCGATCACCACCTGCACCGGCGCGGTCGAACTGGAAAGCAGTTGGAAGGTGACACCGGGAATCAGATTGGCCACCGTGTTCGAAGCGCTGGTCAGATTGACCCCGTCCACCGTGAGCGAAGCGTTCTTCCCCGTCACTGCCGAGGTATAGCCCAGCGCCATGGTGGTGTCGCTGATGCTTGAATTGACGGTCAAGGTCCCGGCGGTCCCTGCGGTGCGCGATTCCAGAGACAGGCTCGACGATCCATCGCTGTTGGTGACAACCGAGGCCGTTACCCCCATGCCGGCCGTGTTGATGGCCGCAGCCAGGCCGGAGAGCGTGTTGTCGAACGAATCGAGGGTGACAGTT
>DATNHL010000324.1:0-2382 GCA_035604995.1 Occallatibacter sp.
GTAGCGTTTTCCGCTGCGTTCGACATCGAGGCCAGTTCCGACTGGCGGTACTTCGGTGCGCTGACGTATCCGTGGATGTGGTCCTTGCCGATGTCGTTAATGACCACCTCGACAGGCTGCGGATTGTCGGGCGTGTAGAACATCACCGGCTGGTAGAGATTCACGTGCTTTTGCGACAGGTTGCGATCGTCTACCAGCAGCTCCAGGTCGGCATACTGGCGTTTGGTGTTGGCCTTTTGCAGGCGAAGCTCAAACGGTCCCTCACGCCGGAACTGTTTCGATTTGGAGAGATCAAACTCCGTGAAGTTGCGTTCCCCCTTCTTTTGCAGCAACACCAGTTCGTCATGGGTGTGCGCAATGGAGCCCGACAGTTCGGTGCGCGTGTTTGTGAGGTCGCCTTGTGTGCCCGCCAAATCATTGCGGGTTTGCTCAATCGCCTTGCCCTGTGCGTCAATTTGCGATAGCAGCTTCTTGTAGCGCGGATCCTCCCCTTGCCGGTGAGCTGCCGAGGGGCGGCGGCTGGTTGCGGTCGGCGTGGAAGGGGCCGACGGAGCGGCCGGTGATTCGCTGCGCGAGGCCAGCATATTCACCTTTGCTCTCAGGTCGCTCAGCTCATGCTGGGTCGCGTCGAGCGCGGCGGTCGTCTGCTCATTCTTCGCCGCCAGATTTTGTGCAGTGTGGTGTTCATGAAGCGAGTAGCCGCCTATAGCTCCACCCAATACTACGACGGCAGCATAAGCAGCGATGCGCTTGGATGCCACCCCCCTGTGGCAGGGAAGCAAATTCCACCATAACGCCTCCGGAGAAGACGATGTAATTTCACCTTCTACGCTGGTGCAGCACGTTCGGTGCCAGTTTGTTCAAACCGGGAAGTTCCCTGATTGCTGTATGTTGCAGACGGTCCCGCAATAGGATGGGGTCGAAGAATCTCCACGGCACTGGAAATTCTTACACGGTCAGCCGAAAACGTTCTCCTCGGTACGGGGTTCATGGACGCGGCTCCGGCACTCAGGACAAGCAGCTCTCCGCCTGAGAGTCGTGGGCTTAATCGAAAGTGGTCCTCAGTTGTTGCCGACAGGCCGAGGCACTCACAGGCCGGACATTTTGGCCCGAAACTCCCGCTCTGGCTGGATGGTCGCCTATCCATCAGTTCCTGGTTGGTAAACAGCGTTCTCCAAGGCGGAATTCGATTGAATCCGATGGCGGGTTGACAGTTTAGCGAAAATGACGCCAGCGCCGGCATTCAGTTGTATCAAGCGGCGCGACTGAAGCTGTACCCCGATACAAAGACCCCGGGAGTTGCAATCGGGTTCAGATCGGCTTTTCGGTCAGGAAGGGCTCGGGCTTGAGGGAGCCGTCGCGCTGCTTGACCAGCAACTGGACTTTGCCTTCGGCGGCGTCCAGTTCCTGCTTGCAGGCCGACGAGAGCCCCACGCCCTCCTCGAAGAGCTTGAGGGACTCTTCCAGGGCCAGGTCACCCTTTTCCAACTGATCGACAATGGAGTCCAGCTTCTTCAGCGAGTCTTCAAACGAGGGCATGGTTCCTACTCCGCAATACGCACTTCAGGTTTCGGCAGGACGCTGCCGATTACTTCCGCGGCCAGAGCATAGCGGCCAAAGGGCGCGCTGACCTGCACGCCCTGCACAAAGGGGCGCACCGCCTCCAGCATCTCCTGGGCAATCAGCACGCCTTCGTGGCGGGCGGCCTCGGGCGAGTCGGTCTGCGCCATGCGCAGCATGATCTCTTCGGGCATCGACACACGCAGGTCGTTCTTCATAAACTCCGCGTTGCGCAGGCTGGTGAGCGGCCAGATGCCGGCGATGACCGGAATGCGGAAGTCCTTGATGCGCTCGAGAAAGTTCTCCAGAAGGCGCAGGTCGAAGACCGGCTGGGTAATGGCGTACTCCGCGCCCGCCTCCACCTTGTAGCGGAAGCGGCGCAGCTCGTTCTCAATGTCCGGCACGCCGGGGTTGGCGGCCACGCCGATGGTCAGGTTGGTGCTGGCGCCGATGGAGTTGGACCCGATGTCGAGCCCATGGTTGAGGCGGCGCACGATGTTGACCAGACCGATGGCATCCACGTCAAACACAGCAGTCGCATCGGGATAGTTGCCCAGCTTGGGCGGGTCGCCGGTGAGGCACAGGATGTTGCGCAGCCCGATGGACGAGGCCCCCAGCAGATCGGACTGAATCGAGAGAATATTGCGGTCGCGGCAGGTGTAGTGGAGAACCGTCTCAATCCCGGTGTGCTGCTGGATCTGGATGCACAGGCTCTGCGCGCTCATGCGCGCCGAGGCCCGCGGCGAGTCGGGCACATTGATGGCGTGCACGCCCAGTCCGGCCAGCAACCGCGCGCCCTCGATCTCCTTCACGCAGTTGATG
>DATNHL010000325.1:0-4543 GCA_035604995.1 Occallatibacter sp.
CACTGTCAACAAATTCATCCAAGCGGGACGTGGGTGGGGAGCTCTTCGGAGGCTTGCTAGCGCCGGAACAGATCGGCTGCGGCCGAAATCAGCCCCGGAATGTCGGATGGATTGGCCTCAACCGCCGGCTCCCAACCGAGTTCCCGCAAGGTCTGGCTGGTGATCGGCCCGATGGAGACGGCCGGAACCCCGGCAAATGGCCACGCAATCCCAGCCGCCCGCGCCGCCTCCGCCAGATGGGTCACGCTCGACGAACTGGTAAAGGTCGCCGCATCGAGCCCCTCGGCCAGCGCCGTGCGAAGCAGGTCCGGCGCCGCTTCAGGCAAGGCATTCCGGTAGGCGTCCACAACATCCACCACCGCCCCGGCCGCACGGAGCGCATCCGGAATCACATCCCGCGCCACGGCCGCCCGCGCCACCAGAATCCTCTGCCCGGCAGCCTGGCCGGACAGCCCTTCAACCAAGCTTTCAGCCACGTATGATTCTGGAATAAAGGTAATTAGAAAGCCTGCCTTCCGTGCAGCCTCCGCAGTGGCTTCTCCAACGGCCGCCACTTTCAAAGATACGGATTCAGCGGGCGTGACTCCCAGCGCCGCCGCCCGTTCCGCAAGCGCGCGAACCGTGTTGGCGCTGGTCAGAATCAGCCAGTCGTAGTCATTTAGTTGCCGTAATGCCGCGTCCAGCGGCTCAGAGTTCTCCGGAGGCCGAATCTCCAGCACCGGAACCTCGACCGGCTCGGCTCCCAGCGCGCGCAGCCCGGCGCTCAGCTTCCCTGCCTGGTGCGCGGCGCGAGTCACCAGTACCCGCCGCCCCGCCAGGGGGAGCGAACTCACCGCGCTGCCCCGGCCGCAGCAGCCAACAGCGGCCCGGCGCCCGCCTCGATGAGCATTTTCGCAGCCAGTTTGCCCAGAGCCTCCGGATCGGACCCGCCCCGTGGCGCTCGATGAAAGATTCGCACAGCTGTGCCAGTCTCCGGCGCCGCGACAACTCCGAAAATCTCGTCGTACGGCACAGATTCGCCTGCAGCTTCCCACTCCGAAACAGCCCGCGCCCGGCAGTGAACCCCGATCGGCACCTGGCAGCCGCCGCCCAACTCCGCCAGCGCTGCCCGCTCGGCGGTTACGGCAAACCGCGTTGCCGCATCGTCCAGGAACGCAACCGCCGCAATCGTCGCCGCATCGCCCTTGCGCGTCTCAATCCCCAGCGATCCCTGCCCCGCAGCCGGGCAAAAGTCCTTTGGCTCCAGCCGCTCCCGCACGCATTCAGTCTTTTCCAGCCGGTCAAGCCCCGCCGCGGCCAGCAGAATCGCATCCACCTGCCCCTCGGCAAGCTTGCGGAGCCGCGTATCCACATTGCCGCGGAACTCAACCGCCTCAATGTCGGGCCTGAGCGCCTTCAACTGCGCCCTGCGCCGCTGGCTGCTCGTTCCCACGCGAGCCCCTTGTGGCAGCGCCGCCAGATTCGCATACTTCACCGACACAAACACATCTCGCGGGTCAACGCGCGGAGGCGTCGCCGCCAGTGCGAAGGGCTCAGGCAGCTCCGTCGGCAGATCCTTGAGCGAGTGCACGGCCAGATCCACCCGGCCCTCGGCCAGCGCCTCCTCAATCTCCTTGGTGAACATTCCCTTCGACCCAACCTGGGCGAAGGTGACCTCCTGCAGCCGGTCGCCGGTGGTTTTGATGATCTCGATCTCGACCTCGTGCCCCTCGCCCCGCAGCAGCCCGGCAATATGGTTGGCCTGCCAGAGCGCCAGTTGCGAACCACGGCTTCCAATACGCAGCTTCATCGGTGGGTCTCCACGCCGGTTGCGCTCTCGACCGCGCCCGCAGCTTTATCCTTCTCTATTGCTTCACTCCCGCTTATTCCCGCCGGAGCCGCGCCAGCTTCCCGCTCCGCTTCCCGGCCCGGCTCTCGATCTGCGCGAGCCGATACCGACCACTCCTCGCAGACCGCATCCAGCCGAACCTGGTCGCCTTCACGGGCTGCCTGCTTCAGCGCCTGCATGGGCGGATGGAGAAACTTGTTCACCAGTCCGCGGGTCAGCGCTTCCACCGCGGCCACCTGTTCCGCGCTCAAACCGCCCAGCCGCGTCTGCATCCGCTTCAGCTCCGCCTGGCGAATCTCCTCGGCCTGCCGCTGCAGCGCCACAATCGCCGGAGCCACGTTCACCGTCCGTTGCCGCGCATGGAACCGCTCCACCTCGCCGGCAATCAGGGTCTCGGCATCGCTGGCCTCGCGGCTCCGCTCTTCCAGGTGCGCCGCCGCCACTGCCTGCAGGTCGTCAATGTCGTAAACAAAAATACCTTCCAGCTCCCCCATCGACGGATCGACGTCGCGCGGCACGGCAATGTCGATGAAGAACATGGGCCGGTTGCGCCGCCGGTGCATGAACTTCTGCCCATGCTCACGGCGAAAGATGGGATGCGGCGCGCCGGTCGAGCTGATCACGATGTCGGCGTCGCTGGCCGCGTCGTACAGCTGCTCGTAGGGGATCACGCGGCCCTTGAACTGCTCGGCCATGCGGTGCGCACGCTCCTGGGTCCGGTTACTCACCAGGATGGCGCCGGCTCCCTGCTGCACCAAATGGCGCGCCGCCAGCTCGCTCATCTTGCCGGCGCCCACCAGGAAGACGGTCCGCCCCTGCAGCGAGCCGAAGATCTTTTTCGCCAAATCCACGGCCACCGAGGCAATCGAAACCGAGCTCGACCCAATCTCGGTCTCCGAGCGCACCTTCTTGGCCGCCGCAAAGGCGCTCTGCAGCAGGTGTTCCAGTTGGCCGGAGACGGTGCCCGCGGCACGCGCCACGGCGAAGGCCTCTTTCACTTGGCCCAGAATCTGCGGCTCGCCCACCACCATCGAGTCCAGGCTGGCGGCCACGCGGAACAGATGCCGCACCGCATCGCGGTCGGTCTCCTTGTAAATGTGCGGCTCCAGCAGAGCCCGGTCGAGCCCGAAGTACTGATGCAGAAATCCGGTCAGATCCGCATCCGGCGACTCAACCGCGGCCAGCAGCTCCACGCGGTTGCACGTCGAGACGATCATGCACTCCGTGACGCCCTCGACCGCGGCCAGCGCCCGGGTCGTCTCCGGCAGCTCCTCGCGGCTGATGGCGATCCGCTCGCGCAGCGCAATGGGCGCGGTTTTGTAGTTCACTCCAATGAGGGAAAGCGTCATTGGGCACCGAACCTGTGGACGTGGCTGAACAGGTTGGCGGTCCAGACCACCACCATCACCGCAAACACCGCCCCGGAGAGATAGGCCGCCTTGCGCCCCCTCAGCCCGGCCCCGCGCCTGACCAGCAGCAACAGCACATAAATGGCCCAACTCACGAAGGCCGCAATGATTTTGGGATCGAGGAAATACGCCGCGCCCAGGCTGGTCTCCTGGGCCAGCACCGAGCCAATCACCAGCCCCACCGTCATGCACGGGAAGCCAAACTCCAGCATGGCCTCGGACATGCGCTCCAGCGTGTCCAGCGGCGGCAGCCAGTCCAGCGGCGCCCACCCGGAATCCATGCCCGTGAGCAAGCGTGCCCTGGGTTTGGCCTTCAGCCGCCGTTCCTGCGCCAGGTAAAGGATCGAGGACAACAGGCTGAAGCCCAGCGCCACATACGCCAGCAGCAGCGCCGCGATGTGGGCAATCAGCCAGCTTACCCGTACGCCCTGGGAGGGGAAAGTATAACGGTCAGGACCCAGCGCGGGCACAAAAACCATGAAGAAAGTGGCCGGCAAGGCGAACAAACCAAGAGAGATAGCGTCGTAGAGCCACCAGACCAGGAAGAACACCGAAGCTACCGCCAGCCCCAGCAGCGACTGCACCTCGCGGAACCCCACGGGCACCCAGTGGTGGGCCTGCACCAGCATCTCCACCACGGAAACAAAGTGAAAGAAGAGCGCCATTCCGCCCAGGTGTACGCAGGTCTTCCGCCATCCCACCACGCCATAGAGCACGGCCGGAAACACGGTCACACTCGCCGCCGCATACAAGAGCGCCGCAACTCGAAGCCAGAGCAGGTACATATCGACTTTCACCTTAAAGGCGTAACTGCCCAGTATACTGTGATGCAAATCACCAATTGGGCTGATTTGGCCTGTGCCCGGCGCGCCTCAGCGGCCCTGGAGTCCGTCTTTCATCACCAAAAGCCCGACCTTCGAAACCTCCACGTCGTCTTCCGACTTGCCCCCGCTGAACGCCACAATCACGTAGCCGCCCTTGATGTGCTCAACCACCCCGCCCTGCCAGCCGAATTCGCCGGTCATGGGCGGCCGCTTGGCGGTTCCGCTGTTCTGGAGCGTATCGGCCATTTCGGCCGACTTGGCGTAGGCAATCCCCACCAGGTTGTTGCCCTTCTCGGTGGCCGTCGGCGCATCCTTCATGCGGCCCACCACCGCCATCTTGGAACTCCAGCCCTGCACGGCGTCGCCCCGGGCGTAGTTCACCACGGCTACGCCGCCGACCTTCAGCTCGGCCGCCTTCTGCTTCATTGCATCCAGCGCCGCCGTGGCCAGTGCGTCAAACTTCTTCGCGCTCACTGGCTTGG
>DATNHL010000326.1:0-4779 GCA_035604995.1 Occallatibacter sp.
ATGCTGCCCACGCAAATCCTGCTGAACAACTTTATGTACGACTTGTCGCAGCTCACCATCCCCACCGACAGTGTCGACGACCAATATCTGCGAAAGCCACAGCATTGGGATATGAGCCTGATCCGGAATTTCATGTTGTTCATCGGACCGATCAGCTCGATTTTCGATTTCCTGACTTTTTACGTGCTGCTGCATTTCTTCCATGCGGATCAGGTGTTTTTCCACACCGGCTGGTTTGTAGAGTCGCTGGCGACGCAAACGCTGGTGCTTTTCGTCATTCGCACCACCGGGAATCCGCTAAAAAGCCGGCCCAGTTGGCCGCTGGCGGCGACCGTATTGACTATTGTGGCGTTGGGCAATCTGCTGCCCTTCAGTCCGCTCGCGGGTATGCTCGGCTTCGCGCCGCTGCCGGGCAGCTACTTCGCCTATCTCGCGGCAGCTACGCTGGTGTACCTGGTGCTGGTTGAATTTGGCAAGCGTCTCCTTCTCAGTCGTAGGCCACGGCCGGCCAATTCAACGGCGATAATGGGTGGAAGGTCCTTATGAAAGTCTTCGAATTGATGGGTCCAAGAATCATCGCAGTAGGCCCCAAGACGCCGCTGCGCGAAGTCCTGAAGCTGATGCTGCGCTACCATCTGAACGATCTTCTGATCGTAGACAGCGAGCAGAGGCTCGCGGGCATTGTCACATACCCCGATCTGTCTCGTAAGCTGCTCCCTACCGAGACGGAATTAATGGAACATGAAGAATACATGGAGACTCCTCAGTCGATGGAAGAGCGCTTTAGAGACATCGTAAACGTTCCGGTCGAACAGATCATGACCAGAGATGTCATCGCAATACCGCCCGATTTTGAGGTGCTTAAGGCCGGGGCGTTAATGACCGCCCGCCGCGTCAAGCAGTTGCCGGTTGTGCGGGACAATAAGGTCATCGGAATTATCAGCCATACGGACATTGGTTGGGGTCTGATGATGCAATATGCCGAATGTATGAAGGGTTGAGAGTACCACGGCGCCTACCAGCCGATCGTGTCCCGCCAGCCTTGGGGTTCGGGAACCGCTACAGCGTAGCGGTTTTGCCTGTGTAGGATTGGAAGAGAGACAGGGTCGAAAACCTCGGGTATAACCCGGATGCCCCACCGAGACGGGGTGCCGCCCCCCGAGGCCATTTTCATCTCGTTTCACGGGCCGCAGGCCCAGCGAAAACAGACAACAGAAAACGATCGTCTGTCCCACCTCGAACCCGGCAAATGTAGCATCCAGGCTTACTGTGTGGCGGTTACGCCGCCGTCGACGTACAACGTCTGCCCGGTGATGAAGTCCGATGCGGGCGAGACGAAGAAGAGCACGGCGTTGCGCACGTCCTCGGGCTCGGAGATGCGGCCGAGCGGAATGCGAGCTACCAGGCTGTCGTAAAAACTCGGGTCGGAAAGCATGTTCGCCACCAGGTTGGTCCGCGTGAACGTGGGGGCGACTACGTTGACGTTGATGCGGTGCGGCGCCCACT
This sequence comes from Occallatibacter sp., assembly GCA_035604995.1. Lineage (GTDB taxonomy): Bacteria > Acidobacteriota > Terriglobia > Terriglobales > Acidobacteriaceae > Telmatobacter. The sequence goes on from DATNHL010000326.1 coordinate 1,507, forward strand.
CGGCCGCCAGTTGTTTGCAGAGGATGCCGAGGCCGCCCTTGGAAGCGCAGTAGGCGGCATAGCCTCGGCCGCGCAGGGCAAGCTGCATGCGCACGGAACCGATGTGCACCTGCTTGCCGCCCCGGCCCTGGCGAATCATGTGGCGCGCCGCGGCCTGCGCCTGGAACATCGCGCCTTTCAGGTTGAGGTCGATGACGATATCAAACTGGTCCTCGGAAAAGTCTTCCGCCTTCTGCTCGCGGTGGGTGCCTACGCAATTCACCAGGATATCGAGCGCGCCGAAATGGTTGGCCACTTCATCGGCCATGCGCTGGGTCTCGGGGACGGAGAGCGCATCGAAAGCAGCGGCGTAGGCCTCGTGGCCGAGCTCGCGGATGGCCGCGGCGGTAGCGCAGGCCTGGTCGCGATTGCAGTCGGCGATCGCCACCTTGGCGCCGGCCGCGGCGAGCCCGCGGCTGACGCACGCGCCGATGCCCCCGCATCCTCCGGTGATCAGCGCGACTTTGCCATCCAGGCGGACGAGATCTTCGGGAAAACCCATATTATTTGCCTACCCAGCCGCCGTCCACGTGGATGGATTGGCCGGTGAGATAGCTGGAGTCGTCGGAAGCAAAGAAGGCCACCACCGTTCCGATCTCGCGCGGCTGGCCGGGGCGGCCCAGCGAGATCTGGGCCAGAACAGTGGGTAGAATGTCCGGCCGTTTCATCACCCAGGCAGTCATGTCGGTATCGATCAGGCCGGGGTGGACGCAATTGACGCGGATGCCGAGCGGGGTCATCTCGGCGGACATGTTGCGGGTGAGCGCCTCGAGCCCCAGCTTGGTGGGAGCGTAATGCGTGCGTCCCGGGAGCACCTTGCCGGCCTGCACGGACCCGATCATCACGATGTTGCCCTGGCGTTTCTCGACGATGACGCGCCGGCAGTAGACCTGCGAGCAGAGCCACTCGCCGCGCAGGTTCACGTCGGTGAGCCGCGTCCACTGTTCGTCGGTAAGATCGAGGAACGGCACGATGGTCTCGATGCCGGCGTTATTGACCAGCACATCGATGGGCCCCAATTCTTCCCACACCTGGTTCATCATCGCCTCGACTTCGGCGCGATGGGCAACGTCGGCCTTTACGGTCATGGCCCGGCGTCCCTGGCAGCGGATCCACGCGGCCACGTCTTCGGCGGCCTGGGCGCTGGCAACATAGTTCACCGCGACGTCGGCGCCTTCTTCGGCAAATACTTCCGCGATCCCCTTTCCGATCCCGCGGCTGGCGCCGGTGATGAGCGCCACTTTTCCTTTCAGTCTCACGTTACACGCCTCCTTAAAGCTGTCAGCTTTCAGCGGTCAGCCATCAGCTTCGGGCCGCACCGTCATGGGCATTTCATCCTCGCTCTCAGGCTGAAAGCTGAATGCTGAATGCTGATAGCTGTTGATCAACTCCGGAACTGGTAGCCCAGTTTTTGGAGATAGGCCTTGGTGGTCTGGACGGTTTCGAGCGGCGTTTGCGGCCCGTTACGGGAAGGATCGAGCTCCACCATAATGTCGCACTCCTGCTTGCCCGCTTCCACCAAATCCAGGATCGCCGGGATATCCACCTGGCCCTGGCCCAGAGGGCAGTAACCGGCGTAAAAATTCCATCCTTTAAAGTCCTTCAGGTGCATGTGGTTGAGGATGGGTAGAAAGTCCTTGACCACTTGCACGGGGTCGGCGCCGCCCTTCTGAAGCTGTCCCACGTCGGGCGCGAACTTGACGTACTTATTCACGGAATGCATCACGGTGTACACCTCGTCCTTGGTTTCGATGGCGGTGCCCGTGTGCTGATGCAGGCCCGAGCCCAGTCCGAGGTCGGCGAATGCCGTGGCGGAGTCGTTCAGCCCGGAAATGATCGCCGCGCGCTGCGCCTGGAAGTCATACTCGGCACGCTTCACCGAATTCAGTTGCACGACGCAGTACCGGCCCCCATATTTCTTGATGATCTTCCCCATGCGGATCACCTTGGCCAGGCTGTCCTTGGCCGCGGAGGGGCTGGTCGCATCGACCACCATGTACCCCGAGATCAGGGGGAGCTGGTAGCGGTCGATCAGGGGCTTCAACTGATCCTTTTTATCCCAGTCTTCCAGGACCTCGGGGAAGGTTTCAAATCCCCAGAAGCCCTGGCTCGAGATATCTTTGAGTGCCGGTTCCAGGGTGGCGCTCGATTCGGCGTCTCGCGGAAAGGTGCCCCACGTGATGCAGGTATGGCCGATCTTGAGCCTGCGGGCCGGCGCGGCGCCGAGCCCGGGAAGCGCGGATGCGCCAATGGCGGACGCTTTGAAGAAGTCCCGGCGATTCAGTGTGAGATCCATATTTACTCTTCACCTCCCATTTTTGGCGGCCAGCTTGCCGCCGGGTGTGGTGTCGGCCTCCAGGTCTCCCAGCACAAACTGGATCCCGGCGAGAAAGAATTTGGCCATCGTGGGCGTTTCGAAGAACGTGGGAAGATGGCCGATCGTCGCATAGAAGATGCGGCCTTTACCATAGCTCCGGATCCAACTGACTGCAATATCGTTGTCGGCCCGATCGCAGATGTCGCAATCCGGCTTCTGGTGCATGTCGGTCTTTTGCACGTCAAAGCTCAACAGGACGTGAATCTTGTCGCGCGAATAGGGCGGAGTAGTGTAGCGGAAGAACTCGTCCTGCCATTCGAATTCCTTCCCCTCGAACATCGCGGTCAGCGGGCTTGTGGGATCGTCCAGCTTGATGGTGGCCTTCTCGTTGGCGTCGCGGTGGCTTCCCGACCTGGCGGCCAGCATATCGCCAAACTCCGTCCAGTCGATAGAAGCATGCGAGGCTCCGTGGTACCCGGCCAGTCCGCCACCCTCCCGGATGAAACGCATCAGGCCGGCACGGACCTCGGGATCCGGAAAGACCTGGCCTACGGTATTGTTGAGGAAGATCGCGTCGAATTCCTTGATCTTGGGATATTTGAGGTTGTCCAGGTTGTTATCGGCAATCGCCGTGTAAGCCCCGGTCTTCTTGCCCCACAGGTCGATTGCCATGTTGGCCGCCGGAATGGAACCGTGCCCGGGATAGGCGACATTCAGATCGATCACCAGGAGCTTTCTCGGCTTCTTCGGTTTCACCTGGGCCTGCGCGGGAACCGCCGCTTCGATAGCGGCCCGGTCCTTTTCGGGCAGACGCTCGGGGCCGCGGATCAGGGTGGTCCGCGAGAGCTGATCCACGCGATCGGCCGCAATAGGCTGAACCGCCTTCTCGTAGCCCTCGAAAGAACCGGTCATGTCCG
>DATNHL010000327.1:0-13386 GCA_035604995.1 Occallatibacter sp.
AGATCGTGTGCAAACTCGCCGCCGCGCGAGCCGTACTCGCGCTCGACGGTAATAACGCGGGTGGGTGCGTGGGTCATGGGGAAGCAATCTCCTGCCAGAGGAGAATACAACGAAATCGGGCGCAATGGGGAAGGAAGTGAAATCCCCGGCTCCCCCGGGCCGGTTCCAATCCCACTAGACTGTCAGATGCAGAACGCGCAGAGAGCGACCCAGCACCCCCGCCGGACGCCCCAAAGCCGGGGTGGAGAGCCTGCCCTGAGCTTGCCGAGGGGTCTCGGTTCTGAGACCTGGGAGATTGCAAACGCACACGGTCGCAGCGCTAACTGCCGAACTGCCGGAACAGCCAGAACAGCGACCCCGACAGCAGCGCCGCCGCTGGCAGCGTGAACACCCAGGCCGCCGCAATGTTCCTGATGGTCGACATCTGCAGCCCGCTTTTGTTGGCCGCCATGGTCCCCGCAACGCCCGAACTCAGAACATGCGTGGTGCTCACCGGCAGGCCAAAATTGTCCGCGGCAAAAATCGTCGCCATCGCCACCAGTTCCGCGCTGGCCCCCTGCGCATACGTCAGGTGCTCCTTGCCGATCTTTTCGCCCACGGTCACCACAATGCGCTTCCACCCCACCATGGTGCCCAGCCCCAGCGCCAGCGCCACGGCCACCTTCACCCAGCTGGGAATGAACTTGGTGGCCTTGTCCACCTTGCCCTTGTAGTTCTTCAGCACCGCACTCTCGGCTGGCGTAAAGGCCGGACTGTGGCTCTTGTCCATCAGCCGCAGCGCCTCGCTGGCCACGTACATGTCGTTGCGCACGTTGCTCTGGTCCTTGGCCGGTACCGACTTGAACTCCTTGTAGAGCGCCACTTCGTGGTTCAGGTCCTCCACCAACTCGCGCAGCGCCAGCACCGTGTCCGGCTGCAACTCCTTGGTGCGGATGTAGTCCGTCACTTCGGCCCGCGCGTCCGCGCCCAGAATCCCGTTCTTGTCCACATGCTGGTCCAGCACGTGTCCCGCCTGCTCCGACGCGGCAATAAACTGCTGAATATCGTTCCCCGTCACGGCGTGGTTCAGCGCGTAAGCCGTCGGCACGGTGCCGATGAGGATGAGCATGATCAGGCCCATGCCCTTCTGTCCATCGTTCGACCCGTGAAAGAAGCTCACCCCCGTGCAGGTCAGCACCAGCAGCGCCCGGATCGGCCACGGCGGAGGCGTGGCGCCCTTGGGTGCCTCGTACAGCGCGGGATACTTGATGAACGCCTTCGAGAGCAGCATCAGCAGTGCCGCGCAGGTAAAGCCCACCAGAGGCGAAATCAGCAGCACCTTGAACACCTTGGTCGCCTGCTCCCAGTCCACGCCCGAGGTCCCGCTATGCACGCTCATCAGCTGGTTGGCCACGCCCACCCCAATGATCGACCCCACCATGGTGTGCGAACTGGAAGCGGGCAGCCCGAACCACCACGTGCTCAGGTTCCATAGAATCGCCGCAATCAGCAGCGCGAACACCATGGCAAACCCGGCTCCTGCGCTCACCTGCAGAATCAGTTCCACCGGCAGCAGCGTAATCACCGTGAAAGCCACCGTCCCGGTCGAGGTCAGCACCCCGGCCAGGTTCCACAGCCCCGACCACACCACCGCAATGTTCGGCTCCAGCGAATGGGTATAAATCACCGTCGCCACCGCGTTCGCCGTGTCGTGGAAGCCGTTCACGAACTCGAATCCCAGGGCAATCAGCAGCGCCAGCCCCAGCAGCATATACGGCCAGATGCTGCCCAGCGTAACGCTGCCCAGATCCTCCACAATGTGGAAGGCGATGAATCCCAGCCCTCCCACCAATGCCACCAGCACCACGCCGCCGCTGATCATGGCGTGGGATTTTTTCATCTTTTTGTCAAGCAAATCTGCGGCCGGGGGACGGCCAGGGATGGTTGTCGCCAGATCGGACATGGAGCGGCTCCAGGGATGAGATTGGATTCTGTCCGGCCACGCGGGGACGCAAACCAGGACACATCCATGGATATAGGAAGCAGATGAAAGGGCGATGAATTGTTCTGAAATAAGAGGCTTTTCGGCCGCACGGCATTTGGTATCGCTTTGCTCCCGCCCTGGCGCCCACCTGATCGCCGCAAGGCATAGCACCGACTCAGACGGTGGAGTGCAGCGCCGCCGCGGCCCACTTTACACTGGCGGCAAAGCAGTCCGCCAGCTCTTCCCGGCTCGGCCCATCGGCATTCGCGATCCCGTCGCAGGCGTCCCACTCGCCGCGTTCATGGGATTCGATCCAGGCCAGCAGCCTGCGCTCGGGGTTTGCCGTCCCCTGAAGCGCCTCGCAAATCTCCCCGCGCAGCGGTAACGACGGCGTCAGCTCCTCCATCGGCAGCCGCAGCATTGCCGGCACCAGGCTCAGCATCCCCAGCAGGTACTGTTCGCTGGGGTCAAGCCCGCACCGCCTGGCCGAAAGCTCGCAGAATCGAGCCCGCACCAGCGCCATCTGCAGAATCTCCGGCGGCTCCTTGCCGTTCAGCTCGCTCAGCACCGCCAGCGAGACGATGCGCCGGAACGTGTCCTCGCCCATGGCAATGATCGCCAGCTCGATGCTCCGCACCTCCTGGTGGATCGCATAGACGGGCGAGTTCACCAGCCGCAGCAGCCGGTAGGTGAGCGACGCGTCGCGCAGCACCAGCTGGCTCACCTCGTGCACGTCGATCGGATCGTGATGCAACAGCCGCACAATCTCAAAATGCAACTGCCGGTTGGCCGGAACCTTCCGCTTCTTCAACAGGACCGGGCGGCAGAAGTAGCTCCCCTGGAACAGCGTGAAGCCCTCCTCGCAGGCCTGCTGGTAGGCCTCCTGCGTCTCCACCTTTTTCGCCACCATGGCCAGCGAGGCGCAATCCATGCTGCGCAGATAGCGGCGCTCCGCCACGCCAAACTGGGTGAAATCCACCCGGATGTAGTCGGCCAGCTCCGCCAGCGGCCGCAGGTTCGGCTTCCACGTAAAGTCGTCCAGCGCCAGCCGGAAGCCGCGCGCCTTGAGCCTGCGGCACGATTCCAGCAGCTTCGGCGTCAACTCCAGGCTTCCCGGAATCGCCAGCACCGTCTTATGCGGGGCCAGAACAAGAACCAGCTCCTCCGTCAAGGACTCAATGGTGCAATTCACAAACGCAAGCAACCCGTTGGTCAGCCAGTCCAGCCCGAAGATCACTGCATTGTCCAGCATGGTCCGGGCGGCCATGTCGGCGCCCGAACTGAACACCGCCTCGGGTGCGCTGCGGAACAGCAACTCGTATCCATGCACATGCCCGCGCAGCGTCAGGATCGGCTGGCGCGAAACATACCGCATCTCGTCCGCCCATTTTGGCGGCGATTCCCCGCTGCCCGTTGCCGGTTGAGCCTCAATGCCCCTTGGGTTTATAGCTTGCGTGGCCATGCGGACCTTCCCCAGGCGTTTATCGGCTGAACGGAGCAGGGTCTTCAGGGGTCTTTGGTCACTGCCGGACTTGTGCGGGGTGGTCAAGGAACGGCCCGCGCAACCTTTGCGGCTCAAAAAAAGGCGTCCGCCGCGGCGGACGCCCTCGATTCAGGCCGGGAGCAGCTCAGGAGATTGAACGGAAAAGCCAGTAGAGCAGCCCTGAAAGCAGCCCCGCGGCCGGAAGCGTAAACACCCAGCCCGCGGCGATGTTGCGGATGACGCCGAAGTGCACGCCGCTGCCGTTGGCCACCATCGTTCCCGCCACGCCCGAACTCAGCACGTGCGTCGTGCTCACCGGCAGCCCAAAGGTATTGGCGGCAAAGATGGTGCCCATGGCCACCAGTTCGGCGCTGGCGCCCTGCGCGTAGGCCAGATGCTCCTTGCCGATCCTTTCGCCCACCGTGACCACAATCCGCTTCCAACCCACCATAGTGCCCAGTCCCAGCGCCAGAGCCACCGCCACCTTTACCCAGTCGGGGATGAACTTGGTCGCCTTGTCCACCTTCCCCTTGTAGTTCGCCAGTGCCGCGTTCTCTTCTGCCGTGAAGGCCGGATTGTGGCTCTTCTGCATCAGCCGGATCGCCTCGCTGGCCACGTACATGTCGTTGCGCACGTTCGGCTGCTCCTGGGCCGGAACCGCCTTGAACATCTTGTAGAGAGCCACTTCGTGGTTCAGATCCTCCACCAGCTCCCGCAGCGCCAGAATCGTGTCCGGCTCGAGTTGCTTGGTGCGTATGTAGTCCGTCACTTCGGCCCGCGCGTCCGCGCCCAGAATCCCCGTCTTGTCCACGTGCCGGTCCAGAATGTGCCCAGCCTGCTCCGAGGCGGCGATGAAGTCCTGAATATCGTGAGCGGTGACGGCGTGGTTCAGCGCATACGCCGTGGGCACGGTCCCGATCAGGATGAGCATGATCAGGCCCATCCCCTTCTGGCCGTCGTTGGAGCCGTGGAAGAAGCTCACACCGGTGCAGGTGAGCACCAGCAGGGCGCGGATCGGCCAGGGCGGAGGCTGGTTGTCCTTGGGCGCTTCATACAGTGAGGGAAACTTGATGAGCCATCTGGACAAAAGCATCAGCAGCGCCGCCGCGCCGAAACCCACCAGCGGCGAAATCAGCAGCACTTTGAGAACCTTGATGGCCTGCTCCCAGTCCACGCCCGAAGTCCCGTTGTGCGCATTCAGAAGCTGGTTTGCCACTCCCACGCCAATGATCGACCCCACCATCGTGTGCGAACTCGACGCCGGCAGCCCAAACCACCATGTGCCCAGGTTCCACAGGATGGCCGCAATCAGCAGCGCAAACACCATGGCGAATCCGGAGCCGGAACTCACCTGCAGAATCAGTTCCACGGGCAAGAGCGTAATCACCGCAAAAGCCACAGTGCCGCTCGAAGCCAGCACCCCGGCCAGATTGCAGATCCCCGACCACACCACCGCGATGTTTGGTTCCAGCGAGTGGGTGTAAATCACCGTCGCCACCGCGTTGGCCGTGTCGTGGAAGCCGTTGACAAACTCGAATCCAAGAGCAATCAGCAGCGCCAGGGCCAGCAGCAGATAAGGCCACACGCTGGTGACGGTCACGTTGGTCAGGTCTCGCGCTACATGGACGCCGATGTACCCCAGCCCGCCCACGAGCGCGGACAGAAACAGCAGGACCCCTGTCCTGCTTGACCGTTTCTTCATCTTGCGCTCAACCAGCGTTGGGCGCGCAGGCATTACTTCAACAAGCGTTGCCAGGTCGGCCATTTAGAGATCTCCAATGCGGCCGGAGAGATTCCGGGCACGCCTGGGCCTCCTCATGAAGGACTCAACAACGATATTGAAATGCAAAGGAGATCGACTGGGTCTGGAGAAACAAGAGCCGGATAAGTAGGCGTCCATAAAACCCCAACAACCGCATACGTTCGCAGTTGTTTGCTCGGTGAGCCAGAGAAGGACTGGCCCTGCTCCTTGCATTCTACACCGGCGGGTGAGGGGTAGCGGAAGGGCAAGTTATTCCCAAATCAGGAATTCCCCTCACCCGGCTGACCGTTACCGCTCCCCAAAGCCCTCTTGCGAGACTGTATTCTCAGCGAACCACAGCGCAAGTTCCGCCTCGCCCAGCTCCCCCGCCGCAAGGTTCAGGAAGGTCAGGCAGGCTTCTTCCTGGCTGGCGGTCACCGCGATTCCATTGAACTCCAGAAATACAAGAGCCACCGCCATTGCCGTTCTTTTGTTTCCATCCACAAACGGATGATTGCTGGAGATACCCATCGCATATGCCGCAGCCAATTCCACCGGGGTCAACGGCCCCTCGGCATAGGCGAACAGGTTCTTGGGGCGTGCAATTGCGGAGTCCGGCAGGCCCGGTCCCGAACGCCGTCCGCTCCTCCGCAGGGGTTTGTGCCCCCAACAGACTCGAGGAAGCTGAAAGCTAGGAGCTGAAAGCCAGAACTTGGCCGCCGCCTTTTGCAGATAATTACGCCCGTCCGGCGCACAATGAATCTGGAACGAATGAGCGGCGGAGAGCCGTGGCGCCGCCGGATGGCCGCATCTTCGCCCTTCATTCTCCCTATCGCAAATCCCTCTTTTCGTCCCAGCCCCATGAAAACAAGCAGGTTACGTAAAAAATGGCCCCCAAATCGCCCCTATATTCTAGAAAACAAATGCCTTACGAGACAAGAATTCTGGTCGCGTTGAAAAAATAAAGGACTTACGTACGGCGCAGGATCCAGGAAATGCGGCTTGCCGCACGCTGATTCGCCGCGGAAGACCCGGCCTGCCCGCCGGAAAAGGAGGCTTCCTGACCGCAGACGATCGCTTTACCGCCAGTCGTCCCGCGCGTTGGCCAGACCCTCGTTCATCACCGCGTCGAAGCCGGTGTGCTTCTTGATGAAGATGTCGCTGAAGGCGCGGTCCTGGCGCAGCAGGATGGCTTGAAGCCGGACCAGTTCCAGCAGCGCCAGGAAGGTAGCGATCAGCGCCCGCTGCGAGTGCGTGTGGCTCAGCAGCCGGCTCAGCGAAACCGGCTTGTCTTCCATGGTCAGCCGCCTGCCCAGGAAGCGGATCATCTGGCCCACCGTCACCGTGTCCTCTTCCAGGTCCAGCACCGGCCGGTTCCGCGCCCGCTCCAGAATATCGCGAAAGATCCGCACCAGATCCACCGTATCCGCCGCAATCTCCGGCTCCACGGAAGCATCGTCCTTGAACTCCCTGAATCCGGGATTGGTCCAGGTAGCCGCCTCCAGCATCTGCTTCTGCTGCAGCATCTGCGCGGCGTTCTTGAACCGCTCGTGCTCCAGCAGCCGCTCGACCAGTTCGCGCCGCGGGTCCTCGACAGCTTCTTCCGGACCGCCTCCGGATCGCGGCAGCAGCATCTTGCTCTTGATGTGGATCAGCAGGGAAGCGGTGTAAATGAACTCCCCCGCCACATCAACATCGGAGGCCTTCAACTGGTTCACATAGGCCAGAAACTGCGCCGTGATCCTGGCGATGGGAATGTCGTAGATGTCGATGTCCTGTTTGCGGATCAGGTCCAGCAGCAGATCGAGCGGCCCGTCATAAACCAGGCCCACGCTGACGGAAAAGGGCGACTCTTCGGCGCTCTCGTCGCGCTTCTTCTGCTGTGCCGCCGCCCTGGCCGCGGCCTTCTCATCGGGACCAGGCTGCGTTGCCAGCACCAGCGGTGGAGCCTGCTGGCTCTCCGGCGCCGCCCGCTGAGAATCGGCGTCCGCCTCTGCCGCAGCAGCCTGACCAGCCACAGCCGCGGTCCCGTCAACCGGCTCCGCGACTTCGGGAAGAACCTTCGGATTGGCGTGCTCTTCGGTCAATGCGCCTTCGTTTCCCTCGGGAGTCTCTTGCTCCACAACCACGTTACCGCTCACCAGGAGCCCGCTTTCCTTACTGGCCAGCCGCGCTGCTCAGGCTCATCTGCATGGCCGCGCGCACCTCGACCATGGTCTGCTCGGCGCGCGCGCGGGCGCGGTTCGAGCCGTCCTCAAGAATCTCTGTTACCTGTGCCTCGCTGTAGCTCGCCCGCCGCTCCTGGATGGGTGCCAGGACCTGCGCCAGCGCGTCGGCCGCCCAGCCCTTGCACTGGATGCACCCGATCCCCGCCGACCGGCAGCCCGCATACACGTCAGCCATCGTCTCCGCCGTCGAGAACACCTTGTGCAGATCGCCCACCGGGCACTTGTCCGGCTCACCCGGATCCGTCCGCCGCACCCGTGCCGGGTCCGTCATCATGGTCTTCAGCTTCTGCCGCACCACCGGCTCCGCATCCGTCATCAGGATTGTATTGCCGTAGCTCTTGGACATCTTGCGGCCGTCGGTGCCCGGCAGCTGCGGCGACGGCGTCAGCAGCACCTGCGGCTCTGGCAGCACCTCGCGGCCCTCCAGCTTGTAGAACTGGTTGAACCGCCGCGCCACCTCCCGGGTCAGCTCCACGTGCGCCGTCTGGTCGTTGCCCACGGGAACAAACTTCGGCTGGTAGATCAGGATGTCCGAAGCCATCAGCACCGGGTAGCCCAGGAACCCGTAGTTCGACAGGTCCTTGTTCGCCAGTTGCTTTTGCTGATCCTTGTAGGTAGGGACGCGCTCCAGCCAGCCGACCGGCGTAACCATACCCAGCAGCAGGTTCAGCTCCGCGTGCTGCAGCACCTTGCTCTGCAGAAACAGGACGGAGCGGTCCGGATCGAGCCCCGCAGCCAGGTAGTCCAGCAGCACATCCCTGGTGTTGGGAACAATCTCCGAAGTGTCCGCATAGTTTGAGGTCAGCGCGTGCCAGTCGGCGATGAAGAAGTAGCACTCGTACTGGTCCTGCAGCTTGATCCAGTTGGCCAGTGCGCCCATGTAGTTGCCCAGGTGCAGCTTGCCCGTAGGGCGCATGCCGCTCAAAACACGCGGCCGAGAGGATGAGATTGCATGTTCAGGCATTGTTTCTTGTCGCTTCCCTTGTTGAATACAGGGTGCAGCCGGGAGATGCCGCCGGCTTGGCCGCAAGGCTCAAAACAGGCTCGTTCTATTGTACCGGGAGGAACGTGGCCACGGAGTGCGCTCCGCCTACACCATCTGCAGCGCCAGGTACACCAGTCCCAGCGACGGACCTAGCAGCAGGCGCAGGATGAAGCCGCCGATAAAAATCATGAACAGGTAGCTGACCCAGATGGGAATCCGGTCGTAGACCACCACCGCGTTGTAGGGCAGCAGGTTGCGCACCAGCCGGCTGCCGTCCAGCGGCGGAATCGGCAGCAGGTTGAAGAACAGCAGGCTCAGGTTGATCTCGATGGCCAGTACGGCCAGCAGCACAAATGCCTCCAGGCCGGAAGGAATGGCCACGGCATTGCCGCCGATGAATGTGGACATCACCAGATCGTGGCCGCCGGGAACCACCAGCGAAATCGCCGTCAGCAGCAGAAACGCAACAAAGGCAATCAACAGGTTCGAGGCCGGACCGGCAAGGGTGGTCAGGTTGTCGTCGCGCGTAATTTTGCGGAAGTTGCGCGTAATCACCGGCGTGGGCTTGGCCCAGCCCACCAGCATCCCGCCAAAAAAGCTCAGTCCGAGGAACGGCCCAAAGATCACCAACCCCGGAAAAAGCAGCGTTCCAATGGGGTCCACGTGATAGGCCGGATTCAGCGTCACGCGCCCCTGCAGCCGCGCCGTCTGGTCGCCCAGGTATGAAGCCGTCCAGGCGTGCGCGCACTCGTGCACGCTGAGCGAAAAGATCAGCAGAACAAACTCGAAGACCGCAATAAGAAACCGAACAGACTGCAAACCACTCTCCCCTGTGCTGGAAAGCTCAGGTTAGCACGCGGAGGGTCCTCTTCAGCTCAGACCCGGTCCGCCGGAAAGCTCCCCACGGCCTCGCCCGCGGCCACCGTTTGGCCGGCCAGAACAATGGCGTGGCTCGCAATCCGCGCCCCATCGCCGATGACCGTCGGCACCAGCGTCACCCGTTCGTAGTTGTCCGGCGCATGGGTGTGGGAGTATACCCGCGCAAACGAACCGATGACGGCGTTCTTGCCGATGGTGATGCCGCCGCGGTCGTTCAGCAGAGCCCCCTGACGGATGGTGACGCCGTCGCCGATCTTGAGGTTGTAGCCGTAGGTCAGGTCGACGCCGTGGAAGATCTTGACGCCCGTGCCCATGTGCTCGAAGATGTGGCGCCCCAGCATGCAGCGGAAGCGCAGTCCCAGCCACAGGTTCAGGCCGATGGGCGAGCGGTCGAACATCTGCCAGAACCAAAGCAGCGGCTTGCGCCGGGCGTAGCGCTCGCGGTCGGCGTCGGCAAAGTACTCCGCCTCCAGCGTCACGTTGGCCGAATCCAGGCTCAGGCTCAGGATGTTGGTCGGCAGCTCGCTGGTCAGCGTCAGGTTCAGCTTGCCGCCGTGCGGTCGGCCCAGATAGAGCTGGTAAAGCTGTTCGCGCACAATCTCCGCCCGGCGTTCCGGGGAGCTGTGGCGGATGAACTCATCGTCAAGAAACTGGAGCCAGCGGCGGAAAAGCTCTTCCGCCTCGGGCGCGGGTCGCGGGGCGTTTGTCGCGGTTGCCATACGAATTGGACGATACACCAAAGAGGCCGGATGCATCGACAGGTGAGCCCACACCGTGGGACCCTGCAGGCGCAGCCGTTTTCGCCGTCTTCTCCACCCAATGGACGATGCGTGTGCGAAGGCGTACTGCGTACTATTGCCGAACGATGAGCTCCGAACCGCAACCCGGGCGGCAGGTGGGAGTGTGGGCCGCAACGGCAGTCGTCACAGGTGAGGCCATCTCTCTGGGCATCTTCCTGACTCCGGCCGGGATGGCCCGCTCGCTTGGCTCTCCCGCCCTGCTGGGCGCAGTCTGGTGCGGCATGGCCATCATCACCCTGGCCGGCGCGCTCTGTTTTACCGAGCTGGCCGTGCGCTTTCCCCAGGCAGGCGGCGAATACGTATACCTGCGCCACGGCTTCGGCCGCCGCGTCGCCTTCCTCTATGGATGGATGGCCGCCGTCGTCATGTATCCCGGCGTGGCTGCCGCGCTGTGCGTGGGCCTGGTGCCGTATGTGCAGTCCCTCGTTCCTCTGCCGGGCTGGCTCGCGGTCTCGCTGCCCGCTCTGGTCCTGCTTGGGTTAGGCGTGCTCAACTTTGCCGGAACCCGACTGTCAAGTGGATTGATGACCGCGCTCAACTGGCTCAAGGTTCCCGTGCTGGCCAGCCTTGTCGGTTGGGCTTTGGTCTCTGGCCACGCCACCCTGGCCAACCTCGCCCCGCTCACCCTGCGCAGCACCGGCTCCGACCCGCTGACGGGCGCCATTGCCGGGGCTGCCATCAGCGCCTTCTTCTGCTTCGGAGGCTGGTGGGAGGCGGGCAAAATCGCCGGCGACGTTCGCAACCCTCGCCGCAATCTCCCCATCGCCTTCACCGCCGGCGTCCTCATCGTCACCGCCGTCTACCTGCTCGTCAGCTTCGCCTTTGTCGCCGTCGTCCCCATGGAGCAAATCCAGAACAACACCGCCTTTGTGGCCCAATTCGGCCAAGTACTCTTCGGAGCCCAGGGCGGACGCGTCCTCTCCGCCTGTGTTCTCCTCTGCGTCCTCGGCGGCCTCATGGTCCTCAGCATGGCTGTGCCGCGGGTCACCTATGCGCTGGCCCGCGAAGAAGCCGGCAGCGCAGCCGAATCCGGCCCGCTCGCCTTCTTCGCCCGCCTCCATCCCCGCTTCGCTTCCCCGTCCAACGCCGTCCTGCTTCAAACCGGCATGGCTCTGGCGGTGCTGGCCCTCGGCGCATTCGGTCGCATCCTTGCCTTCATCATCTTTTCCGCCGTCGTCTTTCTGGCTCTTACCGTGGCCACGCTCTTCCGCACCGCCGACCCGGTCCGACGCTGGTGGTTTCCACTCGCCCCCATTGTCTTCCTTGCCGGCAGCGGCGTCCTGGCCGCCATGCTACTGATGCACAGCCTGGGTCCCTCGCTGCTGGGGGCCGCGGTGGTCCTCACCGGCCTGCCCATCCGCTGGCTCCTGCTGCGTAAACGGCAAGTCAACCCGGAACTAGCCGCCGAAACCGAACTATCCTGACCCACATTCCTCTCGCACAAGGAGAAATCATGCCCCACATCGCCCTTCCCCCCGGCCTTCCCGGCATTCGCGGCGCCATGGCCTTCCGCCCGGAGACAGCGCGCCCCCTCAACGCACTGGTTGAGATCCTGCTCACCGGCCCCAGCACCCTCACCCGCGGCGAGCGCGAGCTCATCGCCACCTACGTCTCCAGCCGCAACTGCACCCATTATTGCCACAGCATTCACGGCGCCGTCGCCGCAGCCCACCTGGGCGGTGATGAGGCTTTGGTCAAGCAAGTCAAAACCGACTTCACGCAAGCCAACATCAGCCCTAAGCTCAAAGCCCTGCTCATCATCGCCGGCAAGGTGCAACAGGACGGCAAGCTGGTCACCGCCGCCGATGTCCAGGCCGCGCGCGTCCTCGGCGCAACCGACCTCGAAATCCACGACACCGTCCTCATCGCCGCGGCCTTCTGCATGTACAACCGCTACGTCGACGGTCTCGGTACGGACCAGCCCGACGACGAGGCCCTTTACCGAGAACGCGGCCGCCGCGTCGCCCGCGATGGCTACGTCACCGTCAGCGAAGAGTATCTCGCCACCCACGCCCACGCCGCAGCCCACTAAGGAGCCCCCATGCCCCACATCGATCTTCCCGACGGTTTTCCCGGCATCAGCGCCGGATTCACCTTCCGTCCCGAGACGGCCAAGCCCATGCGCCAACTGGCCCACATCCTGCTTCACGAGCCCAACTCGCTCTCGCCCGGCGAGCGTGAGCTGATCGCCACCTATGTCTCTTCCCGCAACAACTGCCACTTCTGCCAGTCCAGCCACGGCGCCGCAGCCGCCTGCCATCTGGGCGACGCCACGGTCGTCAATCAGGTGAAGACCGACTTTCTTTCCGCTCCCATCAGCGACAAGCTCAAAAGCCTGCTGATTATCGCGGGCAAGGTCCAACAAGACGGCAAGCTGGTCTCCTCTGCCGACGTCCAGGCCGCGCGCAACCTCGGCGCCACCGACCTTGAGATCCACGACACCGTCCTCATCGCCGCCGCCTTCTGCATGTACAACCGCTACGTCGATGGCCTCGGCACCTGGCAGCCCAGCAATCCGGAGATGTATGCCCAAATGGGACGACATTTGGCCGACGAAGGCTACCTCGCGCCCTCCATCAAACAACCGGTAGAACAAGCATTGAGCGCCTCCTGAACCGATCCACGCCACCAATAGACAAGGAAGCGAGCCCGGAGGTATTTCCGGGATCGCCGTAACTGAACGCTGAGAGGTCGCCGCTCGCGACGGCCTCCGCGTGAGAATCGAGCGCGGAGCGCTCTTCGAGGCTGCTTTTCCGCTCCAAGCCACCCCAAAAGCCGGCGGTCGATCAGTTTCCGGTTTGGCGGCAAATCTGGCTGTTTCTCGGTATAAAACCGTCCGGACTCCAAGTTCCCCTGGACGTAAGTCCTTTGTTTCGATAGGCGAAACGGGTCATTATTGACATAACCTGTTTGTTTTCATATAGCTGTGACGAAAATGGGGAGGTACGGGGGGGGGGTGGACGACCTCTTTCGCCCTTTATTCGATCTTTTTCAGCCACCTATGAACTATTGTGCGCCGAGAATGATTAATTGTACGCAACCACCAGCGCTGGGGAGACGGCCACCTGCGGTGGGGCAGCGGGCGCTTGCGCACCAGGAGATTTGTGGGCTCCCCTGACAGGCTCCGGCGCCAAGCTCGGCAGGGCGACCCGTGCCCCGAAAGAGGGTTTGCGGCCATGAGCCCGGGAAGGGCTCATATCGTGTTTGGTGAACCCTGAATGCGGCGCGGTCACGGAAAAAACGCATACCACAGGGGCTGGGGCGCCAGCCCCTGTGGCGGTTTGATGTCCGGGCTGGAGCGCCGACC
>DATNHL010000328.1:0-2476 GCA_035604995.1 Occallatibacter sp.
GCAACCGAAGCGTGGAGCGTGAGAGCGTCGAGTGTGAGAGCGTGGTGGAGGGGCGTCGGAACTGCTTCGGGAAGCCGTGGGGGCTTTCGGAGAGGCAATAAAAACGCAGAGACGCGAAGAGCGCAGAGAAGACAAACGAAACGAATCTCTGCGTTCTTCGCGTCTCTGCGGTTAAATAGGCGCTGCGAATTCCCCAAGACGTCCTCGCAGTTTTTGCCGGCGTACAAGAAATTTGCGCAGGCCGCGAAAACTTCTATGGATAGTAGTACGGAATACGCGGAAATGATGAGGTCTGATGGTTACTATTCTGTCCCGCACCCGTCAGCCCTCCTCCTGGCGAGTTGGACTTGATGCGGCTTCCGCCGCGATGTAAAATCACCTCATGCCTGACATGGTTGAAAACGAAGCGGAAGCTAAGAAGCTCCGCAGGGCGCTGCACGAGAAGATTGATCGGCTGCCAGCGTCAAGGCTTCCCGCTGCGGAGCGCCTGCTCTTGCGGGTAGAGGTTGAGCAGCTCCGCCAGGAGCTGGATTCGGCCTTCGACCAAGATCGAGCGGAATCCAGGTTGTCGCCACAGAAGGTGAGTGAGGCCATCGCGCTGCACCGGGCCCGACACCCATATAGAGGATGAGAAAAAAGATCAAAAGAGCCTGACTTACGACCCTTCCATAACCCTAGAACCTTGTGTGCGCTGTCGATTGTCGGACCGACCCTTTCACGGTGCCAGGCTGCCCTGCCCCTTTAAATCGCCTATTTCGATCTTCCTGCGCACCGCACGACTCCTTCCACCAGGGTGCTGCCGAGCGTTTCGCCGTAAAAACTCATGCTCGCCTCGTAACCCCCCTTGCGGTACTCCTCCGCCGGCAAAACATAGCTGACCCATTCATCGGCCAGGCCGCCGATCGTGACGCAACCCGCGCCGGTGATTCGCCGCGTCTCGGACTTGGCTTCCAGTCCAAGCTGGGCGGCCATCTCACCCGGCACTCCCAGGATCACCCAGTCGTCCAGCCGGAGGAAGGTGCTATGAGTTGCCGACGGAACGAGCCGCTCCAGGAACTCCTTCATCCTGGCCGGGTCCAGCCCGTATTCAGCGCCGCCGCTTCTCATGAAGTCAGGATGGGGCTGGCGCGGGGGCAAGACGATGGTCTCAGTGCGATAGTCGAAGACTTTCACGGCCTTCGGCTGGACCTTCTCCCAGGCCTGCCAGGCGAGGATGCCAATCTCCCGGCCATATCGCTCCGCCCTCTCCCAGTTGCTGCCGCAATCGGAGGGCGGCGTGGGCGATTGATCCCCCTCGGCGCCATTGTAGTACATCACTGTCACCCCATGCCCAATGAGGGCCTCCATGGTGCGCTGCAAGTGCCCCGGCCAATCGCCCGAGAACAACATGTCCTTGGCGTCCATAAAAGTCGGGTGCGCAGTCCAGTTGACCAGCACGGCCAAGGGCCGGCCATCGAGGGTATCGATGCGAGCCACGCAGAGGTCTGTGTCATGTATGGCCCCGCCGTGCCGGCGATTACGATTGCGGTCCGGGACAGAAATCACCGCCGAGGCCGCCGAGACCGCCACCAGGTTCTTGCTGGCGTCGCCGATCACCCTGGCCAGCCGGTCGGCCGTCTCCTCGAACAGTTCTTTGTGGAAGATGCCCGCCTGGGGTATCCCGAATCCGTTGCCGGGATGCAACGCCATCATATCGATGCTGGTGTGGGAATGACTGGGCAAGAGCAGGACCTGCTCGGCGCTCAACCCGATGGTAACGAGGCGTTGGATGACCGCCGCCTTGAATCCGGGCGGGAAAGCCAGCACGTCGGCGGTGACGACCGCGAACCTGCGCTCCGCCTGAGCCAGCACTAAGGCCTTGGCCCAGACGGCATCATGCACTCCCGCGGCGGGCCGGCTCATGCGCGCTCCGTATCCTCCCAGGGCCGCTTTCATCTCCAAAGGCGGGGTCAGGTTTATGCGGGCGACGCCGGCTTGCAGGGGTGAAGCGCCGGATGCCGAGGCCGGCAGGCCGGCGAGGAGCATCCAGGCCGCGCCCAAAACCCCAAGCTGCCCGGACGAAAGCAAGGAAATCACCCCCGGATTGTTTGCAGATGTTTTAGACATGCTGGCAGAGTGACCCGCGCCCTTGCAGGGTGCAAGAGCCAAATAAGTTCGGCTTTCCCAGGCTGGAGTTTGGACATTTCCGCCCCTCGTCACAGCGCCAACGGCGCGGCTCAGCGGGTAAGGGAGTGGCCTTGCGGCCACCCCATCCCCGTTGTCGCGATAGGGTCTATTCCCTATATTTCCCGGCGGGTGAAGGGGGCGGTTCCTAGTATTGGCAACCACTTGCAAACTGATCGCGCCAGGTGTATTGGCAGGGCAGAGGAGGAAGGAACGGCAAGTTAACAATACCAAGAACCCCTTCACGGTAGCTTAACCGTGGCCAGACTATAGTTTGAGCCCTCTGAGGGGATATTTCCCGGTCAACTTGTTT
>DATNHL010000329.1:0-2479 GCA_035604995.1 Occallatibacter sp.
CAAAACACGGATCCATTCCTTCCGTCAGCCCCGAGCCGCGCTCGCAATACGGGCATCCGCTCCAGGCGCGCTTCTGCGGTAGAACCTCTTCACACAGATTGCCCAATACATCGGCCGGCGCCTGTTCCAGCCGCTGCAGCAGGGCTTGATTTGTCTTGAGGATTCGGAAGTCTGCGTCATGGGCCAGAATCAGATCCTGGATGGAATCGAAGGTATTCATCCACTGCCGCTGCGAGCGCAGCACCTGTTCCAGCAGTCGCAGATTCTCTATCGCAATCCCCAGCGTCTGCGCCGCCGTTTCGAGAAACTCCAGTTCTTCCCGGGTGTGGCGGCGGCTGCCGGAGCAGCCGAGCGACAGCATCCCGATCACCGACTTCTTGCCGTGCACCGGCAGCAGCACTAGGTGATGAATGCCGCGCTTCCCCAGTTGTCCCCGCTCCGGCTCCGATCTCTCCGAGAGTTTCATTACCGCCGCCCGGTTGTCCTGGAGCATGCGCGCCTGCGTTTCATCCGTTCCGGCTTGCGCGACGGCTCGCAGAAATTCCGTGGACAGACCGGCGTGCTGGGTGGGCACCAGATGGTCACCTTCCATCAACTGGAACCAGGCTGCCTTCGCCCCCACAACGGATTTCAGTTTCTCCAGCGCAGTCTGCATCATCGGAGCATGGTTCTGGCCGCGCGCAATCGTGACCGTCAACTCATTCAACACCTTCAGCCGGCGGGTGCGCAGCCGCGAGTTGTCCAGCACCACGAGCAAGATACTCGAACCGAACAGCACTTCCGCCAACAGATAACCTTCACTCGGAATGCGACTGGTGAAGGGAGGCCAGTTGAGATTCAACGTCAGCAGCCCGGCGCCGAACAGGAAGGGCCCCAACCCAATCCGCCCGAACCGGTAGCGCAGCAGTTCGACGGCTGCCCCGGCCGCAATCAGCCGGCAGGCCACATCCAACCCCAGCCCGAGGGCCTTCGAATCCGGAAAATACAGCGGCCGCATGGCGGCGCAGACCATCATCACCCACGAGACCGCCACCAACGCCGTCAGCGCTCGCCGGGCTTGCGCCGACATCAGCGCCGCCGCCGCAAACAAGCCCATCGCCAGCACAAAGTCGGCCTGCGCGAAGGCTGCCATCGACTGCGACGCGGCGTGCAAATCGCCCGTTCCCGCTACCCACAGAAACGCCCCATAGGCGACCCAGCCTGCGCCCCACGCCAGCAAACATCGTTCCCGAAACACCCGGAAGAAAAGCAGACTGACCGCCACCACGATCAGGGCGGCCATTTCCCGCGCCGTCAACCAGGGGACGGTCAACATGCCAACCGAATTCCCAAATAGCCCGGCAGGACCCATAGATAAGCGCACGAACACCTAAGCTTTTTAATATCATGCTCGCCCCCCATCGTTACCGGATTTCCGTCTCCAGTTGGTTACTTTCGGAATGTAAGGTCGTGGCCTAAAATGAGCGATACATTCACTCAGCAGCCATGCCTAATGACCGAATCCTCGTGGTGGACGACGAGGAAACAATCCGCGAGATTGTTTCCTCGATGCTCGGCGGAGCCCATTTTCAGACTCGCCAAGCGGCCAGTGGCATCGAAGCGCTCTCGATTCTGGAATCAGGGGATGAATTCGATCTCGTCCTCTCCGACCTGATGATGGCCGAGATGGATGGGATTGCCCTTTTGGAACGTGCCAAGGAACGTTACCCTGACATGCCGATCGTCATGGTCACTGCGGTCCATGACATTCAGGTCGCTTTGCAGGCGCTGCGCAATGGAGCGTACGACTACTTGCTCAAGCCTTTCGAGCGAGAACAACTGTTGGCCACGGTCCGCCGTGCGCTGGAGAATCGACGCCTCAAGCGCGAAAACGATGCCTACCGCACCAACCTCGAAGCGCTGGTTGCCGCCCGCACCCAGCAATGGAAAACGGCGCTTTCCAACCTGGAGAAATCCTATGACATCACGCTCGAAGCCTTGGGCGATGCGCTCGATCTCAAGGACGCCGAGACCGAGGGCCACTCCAGACGGGTCACCGCATTCACCATCGCCATTGCGCGCAAAATGGGCCTGCCGAAAGAAGAGATCAACGTAATCGCCCGCGGAGCTTTCCTGCACGACGTCGGTAAGATGGCCATTCCCGACGACATCCTGCGCAAACCAGGCAAGCTGACCGACGGCGAGATGGCCATCATGAAGGAGCACTGCTACCGGGGCTACAAGATCATCTCCCGAATCCCCTTTCTGGCGGAGGCGGCCGAGATCGTTTACTCCCACCAGGAGCGCTACGACGGAGAGGGCTATCCCCGTGGATTGAAGGGCGACGAGATCCCACTCGGCGCGCGCATGTTCTCGATCGCTGACACCCTCGACGCCATGACCTCCGACCGCCCCTATCGCCCCGCACAAACATTTGAGGCCGCCCGCAAGGAAATCGAACTCTGGTCCGGCCGCCAGTTCGATCCCCAGATCGTCAAGG
>DATNHL010000330.1:0-9136 GCA_035604995.1 Occallatibacter sp.
TCATCAACCTTTACCGGCCCGAGAGCGCGGCTAAGCCCAGTCCACGTGCCGACCATACGCATCTGGATCGAAGTCCATTCATCAAAGTTTGGTGCACACCAAGTTGGGAAATGGCCAGTTGCACCACAGGCTGCTAAAGACACTAAGCTAATACCGCAGGTTGTCGGAACAGCAATGAGTACCCACCACCTTAGCATACGGTACGAAGCCATCGCGATCATTAATCAATGGTTGGCTCTGAATCTTGACGCGTTTGATATAAAGTCCATTCAGGAGTGGTGGGATAACAACAAGGCTGCGTATCAGCAATGACCCAATATCGAGCCGCACCGGCAAATCGGCTCCAATTTCCTGATCCCGCTCCATTTGCCCCTAACCGCGGCATGCACCTCCCTCCGCAAAGTCTCATCGACCCGCACCCGAGACCCCGTCCCGCTCTTCTAGCCAATCTTTATGCACCCGCACCGAAGTCCGCAGCCCCGGCCCCGTATTCCAGTTGGCGATGTTGTCCCAACCAGCTTTTCAGCTGACCCATCGCTCGCCCTATGCCGCCCAGCCATCTACATCCAGCAAACTCCCGCCCTGCAATAATCCCAACATGCTGGTTCTCGCTTCCGCATCCCCACGCCGCCGCGAACTCCTCACCCAGGCCGGCTTCACCTTTGAGGTCCGCCCCGCGCACATCCCCGAAGACCCCTACCCCAACGAAGACCCCATCGCCTACGTCACCCGCCTCGCCCGCGAAAAAGCCCAAGCCGTCTTCGCCGAAATCGCAAAAGCTACTGCGAGCGAAAAGCGAGCGTCTGCCGCACCGCAGGTGCTGGGCGCCGACACCACCGTAACCCTCGACAACCACATCCTCGGCAAACCCGAAGACCCCGCCGACGCCGCCCGCATGTTGCGTCTTCTCTCCGGTCGCACCCACCGCGTCATCACCGGCATCGCCGTCGTCACCGCCGCCCGCACCGAGGTCGCCGCCGAAGTCACCGCCGTCAAATTCCTCACCCTCTCCGACGAGGAGATAGCCGCCTACATCGCCACCGGCGAGCCCATGGACAAAGCCGGCGCCTACGCCATCCAGGGCCGCGCCGCCCGCTGGATCCCCCGCATCGAGGGCGACTACTTCAACGTGGTCGGCCTTCCCCTCGCCCTGGTCTGCACCCTCCTCGAATCCCTCTAACCCCCCACAGATCTGGATGCCCCATCCTTGAGACGTCTTTGTCCTTGTCCCAAGGGTGGGATCCTAAGGACCTCAACCTTCATCTACGCCCCGCGAACTCCGCCAACACCGCGAACTCCGCTTTCTACGGCCTCACCACCATCCGCGCGCCCTTATAAACAATCGTCGTATCGGCGTCGCGCGCCTCCCCAATCCCCACCCCGTGATCCTCCCTCACCAGCTCAATCCGAAACGTATGCTCCGCCAGCATCCCCGGAAAGCTCCCCTCCCGCGCCCCCAGCGTCAGAGTCCTCACTCCATCGTCCCAGTGAAGCGCAATCGTCGCATGCGCTCCCTTTTCATACGCATACCCGTCATTCTCATCCTCATAGAGAGTGAAATCCCCATCCGCCCCCGGATAAATCCGCAGCTCAATCGGGTCTGCCGGTTTCTCCGTGGTCCACTCCATCTTCGGCCCCATCGGCACAATCGATCCCGCCCTCACAAACAGCGGCAGCTTGGCTAGCGGCGCATCCGCCTGCATCCGCTTCCCGCCCTCCGTCTTCTCTCCCGTCCAGAAGTCGTACCACTTCGCCTTCGGCAGATATACCGTCCGCGAAGTTGCCCCCTGCGTCGCCACCGGGCTCACAAGGATCGCCGGCCCAAACAGGTACTCATCACCCGTGTTCTGCGCCTCCACATCCTCACGCCAATCCATCACCAGCGGCCGCATCAGCGTCCCGTGCTTGCTCGTAACCTGCCACGCCTCGCTGTAGATGTAAGGCATCAGCCGGTACCGCAGCGTATCGAAGTCCACCAATATCTTCTCCGCCTCCGGCCCATAGCTCCACAGCTCGTTCTCATCAGGATTCCGCGTCCCATGCACCCTGAAAACTGGAGAAAACGCCCCGAACTGGAACCAGCGCACAAACAGCTCGCGGAACTTCGGATCCTCCAGGTTTCCCCCTGAGATGAACCCTCCAATATCCGTGGTCCAGTACGGCATCCCCGAGATCGCATAATTCAGCCCCGCCGGAATCTGCCTCTGAAACGTCACCCAGTCGCTCAGCACATCCCCCGACCATGCCGTCACCCCATACCGTTGCGCCCCCGCATATGCCGACCGCGACAAGATGAACACTCGCTTCTCATCGCTCGCCGCCCGCTGACCGTCCGACACCCCTCCCGTGTGAAGCAGCGGATACACATTCGCATACCGCGCCCCCGAACCCAGGCTCAGCTTGCTCGTAGTCAGCAGGTTGTCTTCCCGCCCCTCCGTCTCCGGCTCGTCCGTGTCCAGCCACCACGCGTCCACGCCCTTCTGGAACAGCGCAGCATTCGCGTTCGCCCAATACTTCCTCCGCGCCTCCGGGTTCGTCGCGTCATAGAGCGCCTGCCCCACCGGATGAAAACTCGGCTGCACCATCTTCGCGATGAACCAACCCTTCTTTTCGAACTCGTCGTAGGTCGCGCTCCCCGGCCGGAAATACGGCCATATCGAAACCATCAGGTGAATGTGCTCCTTGTGCAGCGTGTCGATCAGCCCCTGTGGGTCCGGGTAGTTCGGGTTCCATTTCATCTCGCCCATCGTCACCCACCAGAACCAGTCCTGCACAATGTTGTCCACCGGAATATGCTCCGCCCGGTACCGCGCCGCCACCGTCTCCAGCTCCTGTTGCGACTGGTACTTGTTCTTGCACTGCCAGAACCCGTATGCCCAGCGCCCAAACAGCGGAACCTCGCCCGTCAGCTCGCGATACCGCCCGATAATCGCATCCGGCTCCGGCCCGTAAATGAAGTAGTAATCCACCCGGTCCGCAACCTCCGCGCTCAAATACAGCGCGTGGATGAACCGGTTATTCATCCGGCTCCGCGAAGGGTTATTCCAGAAGATCCCATACCCATTCGTCGAAACCAGCAGCGGAATCGCAATGTTCGTATTCTCCTGCGACAGGTCCACCGTCTCCCCGCGATAGTTCCAAACCCCTGCCTGGTGCTGCCCCAATCCATACAGCCCTTCATGCGACCCATAAATGGTGAATGATACCTCCGCATGAAATGTCTTTTCCCCATTCACCTCCACCGGCCGCAGCGACCGGTACCCATCCGTCGTCAGCGGTCTTCCCCACATCGGGTGCGCCGTCGAGCCAGGCCCCGTCGCCACCTCGCCCGTCGCTCCCCCGCCACCCATTCCGCCTTCCGCCGCCACGTAGTGCACCGCCCCGCTCTCCCGCTCTATCTGCACCCGCACCTTGGCCGTCGAAAGCGTAATGGTCTTGTCGTCGGAAACCACCTCGAACGCCGCCCCCGCCCAATCCTTCTTCACCACCACCCCATCCGCAGCCCGCTCCGGCGCCGCCCCACTCAGCGGCGAATAAGTGACATGCAGCACATCCTCCGTCTTCACCTCCAGCCGCAGCACTCCATCCTTCTGCCGTACTTCCAGGCCATCCGGCCGCTTCTCGAAGCTCACCACCGGATTCGGCGTATTCCATTGCCCCTGCGCCACCGGCAGAGCCATCCCAACCAAAACCAGACCCGCGAACACCCGCTGAATATGAATCCGCTTCATCGCCAACCGCCTCCTCCTGAATCGATTTACTAGCCCGCACCAGTCTACGTCAACAAACCTGCGAATGCCCCGCCGTCTTCGCAACATCCCTCAGATCAACTCACTTCACTCTCCAGCTCAAACCCCTCTTCCCCGGCCCGGGTAAACACACAGGTTATTAACTCAAGAATCAATCTCGAGGTAACTTGTGACGCTCGTATTGCGCCTTTTCCGTTGAACCCCTCCATGACTTCTTCCATAACGTCCTCTCATCCGCCGGCGCAGGCCAAACCAAAGTATCAAAAAACACAATTCCTGCGCCATTTTTCGCGGTAAACTGCCTCTTGTTCCAGATCAAAGGAAAGACCCATGCGGACGAACGCCATCTGGCGCACCACGCTCCTGCTCTTTGTCCTCGCTTCCTCTACCCTCCTGCGAGCCCAGTTCCTGCAGCCCACCCCTGAAGAACTCAGTATGACCGCCGACCCCAAAGCCCCTGGCGCCGCCGCCGTCTTTCTCAACGTCGAGGAGGTTACCGACGATCCGCACCACTACAGGAGCTTTTACGCGCGCATCAAAATCCTCGCGGAAAAAGGCAAAGAGCTGGCGACCGTCGAAATACCCTATCAGCGAGGCGGCTTCAAGGTATCCGGGATCGAGGCCCGCACCATTCATGCCGACGGAACCGTGATCCCGCTCAACGGAAAGCCCGAAGACCTTCTGATTTCAAAGACTGCCGGCAGACAGATCGGCCAGACGGTCTTCAATCTCCCCAGCGTCGAAGTCGGCAGCATTCTCGAGTACCGCTATTACATTCACTACGACGACGACCGGTTCTCTTCCCCTTACTGGGAGATCCAGCGGCCCTACTTCGTCCACAAGGCGCACTACGCCTTCTCACCGTTCAAGGCCTTCGTCCCCGGCATTGAAAATGCAACCAACAAGATTCTCGTGGATTCCAAAGGCCAGTCGCTCGACAACCTTCTCTGGTGGCAGCAGCTTCCGCCCGGCGTCTCCATCAAGACAAACGTCGTCGGTGTTTACAGCATCGACCTCACCGACATCCCGCCCGCTCCGGATGAGGATTGGATGCCGCCAATCCATAGCTTCCTTTATCAGGTGCTCTTCTACTACCAGCGCGCATTCAGCGCCGCCGACTTTTGGGAAGCCGAGATCAATCGCTGGTCCAGGGAAGTGGATCACTTCGCCGAACCCTCCAACCCCATCAAGGACGCAGTCAGAGGGCTGATCGCACCCTCCGACAGCGACCTCGACAAAGCCAGGAAGCTCTACGTCGCCGTTCAAGCCCTCGAAAATACCGATTTCTCACGCCAGAAGGGGGAAACCGAACTCAAGTTGCTCGGGCTCAAGCCCGCCAAGCGCGCCGAAGATACCTGGTCCCAGAAGAGCGGGTCCAGGGACGACATCGCCCTGCTCTACCTGGCCATGCTGCGCGCTGCCGGACTTACCGGCTACGCCATGAGGGTCGTAGATCGCGATCAGGGCATTTTCTCCCGTGGCTACCTGAACTTCGATCAGCTCAATGACGATCTTGTGATCCTCAGCATCGGCGGAAAGGAGATCGTCCTCGACCCCGGCGAAAAAATGTGCCCCTTCCAGGCGCTCCACTGGCGCCACTCCAGCGCCGCCGGCATTCGCCAGACCGCCGGCGGCCACGCCTTCGCGAGCTCCTCGCTTCAGCCCTACAGCGCCAATACCTTAGTCCGCTTCGGCGATGTCACGGTCGACCCGCATGGTGGAGTCACCGGCAATTTTCGCTTTGTCATCAACGGTCAGGAGGCCCTCCGTTGGCGGCAGGCTGCCATCGAAAGCGATCCGGCCGAAGTCAACAAGCGCTTCGACCGCTGGCTCGAGTCCATGGTTCCCCAAGGCGTCGAGGCCCACATCGATCACTTCCTCGGCCTCGACGATCCTGATTCCAGCCTGATGGCCGTCATCAAGGTGCAGGGCAGCCTCGGCGCTGCAACCTCCCGGCGTCTCCTGCTCCCCGGCTTCTTCTTCGAAACGCGCGAAGGCCATCCCTTCGTCGATCAGGAGAAGCGCCTCGAGCCAGTCGATATGCACTACGCCGAACAGGTCACCGACCAGGTCGCCTATCACCTGCCCTCCGGCCTCACCGTCGAGGGGGCACCGCAGGACGGCAAAATCCAGTGGCAGGACCATGCCCTCCTCGTAATCAAGACTGTGCCGGCCCCCGGCCAGTTCACCGTCGCCCGCGCCCTCACCCGCGCCTTCACCTTCGCCAAACCCGAGGAATACCAGGACCTCCGCGGCTTCTACCAGAAAGTTGCCGCCGCCGACCAGCAGCAGTTGGTCCTCACCGCCACTCCAACCGGGAAAGGAAACTGACGCTCACACCGAGCCCGCTCACCATGCTCGAATCAAAGGCCCATATAATGCAAATCCGAAAAGCTTTGTACCGCCTTCCATTGTTCCTCGCCCTCTTATCCTCATCCCTCCTGCGTGCCCAGTTTCAGCAGCCTACCCCTGAAGAACTCAGCATGACCGCCGACCCCAAGGCCCCCGGCGCAGCCGCCGTCTATCTCAACGTCGAGGAACTTACCGACGACCCCTTGCACTATCGCAGCTTTTACGCGCGCATCAAGGTCCTCCAGGAAAAAGGCAAGGAACTGGCAACGGTCGAAGTCCCGTATCTGCATGGAGACTCTAAGGTCTCCGACATCAAGGCCCGCACCATCCACGCCGACGGAACAGCCATTCCGCTCACCGGAAAACCGGAAGACCTGTTGAGTTTCAAAGCCGCCCCCAAAAACGGCGAGCAGCATCAGGTCAACCGCACCGTCTTCACCCTGCCCAGCGTCGAGGTCGGCAGCATCCTTGAATATCGCTATCAGCTCCGCTACGACGACAACCACTACTCCTCTCCCTCCTGGGAGATTCAGCGCCCCTATTTCGTCCGCAAGGCGCACTACGCCTTCACGCCATTCAAAGCATTCTTGCCCGGCCTCCAAAACGCCACCAGCTCCTATTTGCTCGATGAACACGGCAATCCGGTCAACTCGCTCATTTGGTGGCCGATCCTCCCGCCGGGCGTGCAGGTAAAGACCGATGCCTCCGGCCATTTCAGCGTCGACATTACCGATGTTCCGCCTGTCCCGGATGAAGAGTGGATGCCGCCCATCCACAGCCTTCTTTACAAGGTTCTCTTCTATTACAAAAACGCCTCGAGCGTCTCCGATTTCTGGGTTTCCGAGGCCAAGCGCTGGTCCAAAGAGGTGGACCGCTTCGCCGAACCCTCCAAACCCATCCGCGAGGCCGTTGCCGGCCTCATCGCTCCCGGCGACAGCGGCATCGATAAAGCCAGAAAACTCTACCAGGCCGTCCAGGCCCTCGATAATACCGACTTCTCCCGCGAGAAAGGCAAGGCCGAACTCAAGCAGCTTGGCCTGCGCGTCGCCAGGCGCGCTGAGGATACCTGGTCCCAGAAGAGCGGATCGAGCGAGGACATCGCCCTGCTCTACCTGACCATGCTGCGCGCTGCCGGCCTCACCGCATACGCCATGAAGGTCGTCGATCGCGACCAGGGCGTCTTCGACGCAACCTACATGAACATGGACCAGCTCGATGACACCCTCGTCATCCTCGACAACGACGGAAAAAGCATCGTGCTCGACCCCGGAGAAAAAATGTGCCCCTTCCTCACCGTGCATTGGAAGCACTCTGGAGCCACGGGCATTCGGCAGAGCCCCGATGGCCGCTCCGTCGCCGGCTCTCCGCTTGAACCCTACACGGCCAACACCCTGCTCCGCATCGGCGACGTCACACTCGACGAGCACGGCGCAGTCACCGGCAATTTCCGCTTTGTCATGACCGGCCAGGAAGCCCTCCGCTGGCGGCAGGCTGCCCTCGAAAACGATCTAGACGAGGTCAAAAAGCGCTTCGACAACTGGCTGCAACCCATCTTCCCCGATGGCGTCGAGGCCCATATCGATCACTTCATCGGCCTCGACGATCCCAACGTGAACCTTATCGCCTTCGTCAAAGCGAATGGCACGCTCGGCTCCGCGACCTCCAAACGGGTTCTCCTTCCCGGCTTCTTCTTCGAGACTCGTGGAAGCCATCCCTTTGTCGATCAGGAAAAGCGCCTCGAGTCCGTCGACATGCATTACGCCGACCAGGTCACCGACCAGGTCGCTTATCATCTGCCGCCCGGCCTCGCCGTGGAAGGCGCACCGCAGGACGCAAAGATAACCTGGGCCGGTCATGCTGCCTTGGCCACCAAGACGGTCCCTGCCTCCGGCGAGATCACCATCGCCCGCCAACTCGTCCGCGGCTTCACCTTCGCCAAACCCGAGGAATACCAGGACCTCCGCGGCTTCTACCAGAAAATCGCCGCCGCCGACCAGCAGCAACTGGTCCTCACCGCCTCTCCAACCTCAAAGGGCAACTGATGATCGCGCATCCCCATCGTTGCCTGGCCTGTCACCGCTCACTGCACCGTCGAAGCTGTATCATGGCTCCCAATTTCGCTGCGAGTGGCGCCCCAAGGCCCGCGCCGCTCGCAGCCAAAGGATGACCTCATGCGGATTTCCGTCTCCTTGCGCTCCGTCCTCTTAGTACTGTTTCTGGCTTCGCCCGCCCTCCTTCGCGCCCAGTTCCAGCCCCCCACCCCCGGCGAACTCAAGATGACCGCCGACCCCAAAGCCCCGGGCGCCGCCGCCGTCTATCTCAACATCGAAGAGACCGCCAACGATCCCTTGCATCTCGAGACCTATTACGCGCGCATCAAGGTGCTCACCGAAAAGGGCAAAGACCAGGCAACCGTCGAGGTCCCTTATTGGCATGACCTGTACAAAGTCACCGACATCCAGGCGCGAACCATTCACCCCGACGGGACGGTGATTCCCCTCTCCGGCAAGCCCGAAGACCTGTTGAGATTTAGGGAGAAAACCAATTCCGGCGACTACCAGGCCAAGAAGATGGTCTTTAATCTTCCCAGCGTCGAACTCGGAAGCATCCTTGAGTTCTACTACCAGGTGCACGTCAGCGAATATAGGCTCATAGCCCCTTACTGGGAGGTCCAGCGGCCGCTTTACGTGCACAAGGCGCACTATGTCTTCACCTCCGACAAGGACTTTCTGCCTACCAACGACAGTGGCGCCAACCTGATGGTTCGAAGGACAGATGAACACGGAAATGAAATCAATGCTCTGGTTTGGTGGCCCATCCTGCCCGACGGCGTTCAGGTAAAAACAGATTCCGCCGGACGCCGCATCCTGGATGTAACCGATATCCCGCCAATGCCCGACGAAGAGTGGATGCCGCCCGTCGAGAACTTCCGCTACCAGGTGCATTTCTACTACACGAACAAACTCACTCCCGGCGACTTCTGGGCCGGCGAAATCAAGCTCTGGTCGATGGAAGTCGATCGCTTTGCCGAAACC
>DATNHL010000331.1:0-7443 GCA_035604995.1 Occallatibacter sp.
CCGAGGCCTGCCTTGAGACCGCGGCAGAGACAGGGCTGACGGTGGCCGCCGCCAACCTCAACTCCCCCACGCAGACCGTCATCTCCGGCGCTCTGGCCGCCGTCGAGAAAGCCTCGGCGCTGGCCAAGGCCAAAGGCGCGCGCCGCGCCGTCATGCTCCCCGTAAGCGCACCCTTCCACTGCGCGCTGATGCAGCCGGCGCAGGAGGAAGTGGCGCGCGTATTGGCGGGGCTCACCCTGGCCGATCCAGGCTTTCCTGTGGCCGCCAACGTGACCGGGAGCCTGCTGACCACCGCTGGCGCCGCCAGCGATGCGCTCATCCGTCAGGTCACGGGCGCGGTCCGCTGGGTCGATTGCGTGCATGCGCTGGTGGCGGCAGGGGCGACGCAGTTCATCGAGGTCGGGCCGGGCAAGGTTCTTTGCGGACTGCTGAAGCAGATCGACTCGGCGCAGAAGTCGCTGAACGTGGAAGATGCGGCGAGCCTGGAGGCTACGCTGACGGCGCTGGCGATGGCCTAGACAGGCAGGGCTCTACGGACCGAGGTAGAGTTCAACGCCGGGCGGGGCGAAGTCGAGGGTCTTGCTGCGGGGGTCGTAGTCGAGGTTGAGCGCCTTGCTCTTGCGGCCGTTGATCAGCACGGCAATCAGGACGCCGTTGCCGTAGCGGCCGGCCAGGGCGATCTTGTGGCTCTGAATCACGCCATATTCATTGTCCGGGCTGGTCCCGCTCCAGTCCTCCTGGAAGCGCGAGAACGGATAGGCCCCGTCCTGCGCCGGGTGTTGCTGCCAGTTCTTGTCGTGAATCCAGATGCCGTAGGCTGCGGCCAGGTCGTTCTTCTCCACGGCGGTGAGGAAGTTGTTGACCGTCGAGCGGCCGAACAGGTAGTTGTTCCAGTTCCACGGCCAGTCGACCGGCCGGCCGGCCACCAGCCACCACGCCACCAGCAGCACAAACAGGAACCCCACCGTACTGTACAAAAACACCTTCCTGCGCCGTTCGCGGGCCGCATCGAACTTGGGAGCATCGAGCAAGGTCATTGGGATAATTCCTCGAAGTTAGGATACGGCAAGACAGGGAACAGGGATCAGGGATCAGTGGGCGAAGCTATTGCGCGCCATCGAGATCCCGGCAAGGTCCCTGCGTCCCGCGACTGTGCACCCTCACTCGATTAGACACCGACCACGCCCTTCCTGTTCCCTGTTCCCTGTTCCCTGTTCCCTGCTCTTCTACTCCCTGCTGTACGACGTGCGCGTCTTCTCCGCCTGGCGCTCGAGGGCCAGTTCGATCAGGCGGGTGATCAGGTCCTTGTAGGGGATGCCGGTGGCTTCCCACAGCTTCGGGTACATGCTGATCTGGGTGAAGCCGGGCATCGTGTTCACCTCGTTGAGAAAGATCCTCCGCTTGCCGTCGGGCTCCATGAGGAAATCGACCCGGGCCAGGCCGGAGAGATCGCAGGCCCGGAAGGCGGCAACGGCCATCTCGCGAATCTGCTTCGTTTCGGCTTTGGTGAGCTTGGCGGGGATCACCGGGACCGAGCCCTCGGAGAGATACTTCGCCTCGTAGTCGTAGAACTCCTTGCCGGGAATGATCTCGCCGACGACGCTGGCCTTCGGATCGTCGTTGCCGAGCACGCCAACTTCCAGTTCGCGCGCCCTGGCCTTGCTTCCGCCCACGCCTTGCTCCACGACCAGCTTGCGGTCGTACTTCGCCGCCAGGTCGAGCGCCGGGCCCAACTCGCTGCGGTCGTGCGCCTTGCTGATGCCGACCGACGAGCCCAGGTTCGCCGGCTTCACAAAGACCGGGTACTTGAGCGCGGCTTCCACCTGCTGGATGGCCTTGCGCGGCTGCTTCTCCCAATCGGCGCGAAGCAGGGTGACGTGGCGAACGATGGGCAGGCGCGCTTGGGCGAACAGGCGCTTCATCACGTCCTTGTCCATGCCTGCGGACGAGCCCAGCACGCCCGAGCCGACGTAGGCGATCCCGGCCAGCTCAAAGAGGCCCTGGATGGTCCCGTCCTCGCCAAAGGTTCCGTGGAGCACTGGGAAGACAACGTCGAGATCCGCGGCTGCGGGGCGAAGGCTGCCCTGGGCGAGAGCCGTGCCGGTGTCGGCAGGCTCAGGGGCCAGAAGCGTAGGGATGCCTTCGTGGAGCAGCCGGGCGCCCGGCGTGGCCTCCGGATCGCCTGCGCGGAGACGGCGGGCCACAGCGCTCTGGTCGCCTTCGAGCAGGCCGTGCGCATCTCCGGCCCCCAGCCAGTGGCCGTCCTTGGTAATGCCGATCGGGACCACATCGAACTTCCTGCGGTCGATCGCCTTCAGAATCGAGGCGGCCGAAAGCAGGGAGACCTCATGCTCCCCGCTGCGCCCGCCAAACAGAATCCCAACTCTCAGTCTTTTCGCCATTGCCTTCTGGTCCACAGCTTTAGTTGCGCAAAACACTCCCTGGATTCAGTCTAAGGCCCTCAAAGGATCTTCTTCCCAAATGCCGAGCAGGCCAGCTCGACGGCGAGGTCGGCTGTCCGGTTGTGCTCGTCGATGACCGGGTTGACCTCGACGATCTCAAAGCTCAAGAGGCGGCCATGATCGGCAAGAATCTCCATGGCCAGGTGGGCTTCGCGATAGGTGGCGCCGCCACGGACGGGCGTCCCGACGCCGGGCGCGTCTTCGGGGTCGATCCAGTCCATGTCCAGGGAGACGTGGTAGCCAGCCGTCCCGCGGCCGGCGGCGCGCAGAGCCTCTTCCATCACGGTGCGCATGCCGCGCTCGTCGATGTCGCGCATGGTGTAGACCTCGGCCACGCCGGCGCGGCGAATGTTGGCGCGCTCGGCGGAGTCGATGTCGCGGACGCCGAGGAGGACGGTATTCTCGGCTGCGACCTTGGGCGAGTAGCCGAAGATATTGCCCAGAGGCTCCGGCCCCAGGCCAAGCAACGCGGCCAAGGGCATGCCGTGGACGTTGCCGGAAGGGGAAGTCTCCGGGGTGTTGATGTCGGAGTGGGCGTCGATCCAGATGAGGCCGATCCTTTGGCCCTGGCGGCGATAGAACTCGGCCACACCGGAGACCGATCCGGCGGCCAATGAGTGGTCGCCGCCCAGCACCAGCGGCGTCATACCGTCTTCCAGGGTTTTGAGCACGGCCTCGGCGGTTCGGGTGCAGGTTTCGGCGATTTCGGTCAGGTAACGGGCGCTTTTCTCGCCTGAGGCCCGCGTCTCAGCCACCTCGACGCGGATGTTTCCGCCATCGGTGACCTGGTGGCCGAGGGCCTCGAGGCGCGCTTCAAGACCGGCCACGCGCATGGCGGAGGGCCCCATGTCGACGCCGCGCCGGCTGGCGCCCATGTCCAAAGGGACTCCAATGACGCGAATGCGGCGGGTGGGCAGGGCCTGGGTACCCCCATGAGGCAACCGCGATCCTTCGTGGACAACTTCATCGCTCTTCGACATCGAATTCTCTCCTCGCGCCGGGCTCCAGCGGCGCTCCAGGCCCGCGGGCAACTCCGGGCGCGCCCGCGCCCGGCGACCGGCACCCAAGACATTAAAACAGACTCACATGGGAGTTTGGCGGCGAACGAGGGTTGGGGCGCGTTCCAATATCGCCCGGCCGCGCATGATCCCCCGCGCCGGATTGACGCATTGGCGGAAATCTGCCGATAGGGTTTGTCAGGAGGGGGAAGGAAAACTCCCGCAAACCTCGAAATCTCCCGATGAAGAGATGGATTCCAGCCACTGCGGTTTGTCTGGGTATGAAATCCGCTGCGTGGGCAGCGCCACCAGCCCCGCTCACCGGTCTGCGCGCCATTCACGCGCTGAGCAACGCCGAGGCCGGAAACGGGCTGCTGGTGGCCCTGGTCATCCTCATCGGCGGCCGACGCTGGATCCCCACATCCAGCCCGCCGACGCCGCCATGCAGGTGGCCAAATACGCTCGCAGACACACCATGGAA
This sequence comes from Occallatibacter sp., assembly GCA_035604995.1. GTDB lineage: Bacteria > Acidobacteriota > Terriglobia > Terriglobales > Acidobacteriaceae > Telmatobacter. The sequence continues at coordinate 3,942 of DATNHL010000331.1, forward strand.
ATGGCCTCATCCAGGAGCGATTTCGGGCTCAGCCTTCAGGATCTTGAATAGATCACGTGCCAGGGACGGCTCCTTCAATGTCTGAAATCTCTCTGGTCGCTCGAGGAGCAGTCCGGACCGATCACCTTAAAGGCACCCATCGCAGCAGAAATCCAACAGGAGTAGGATGAAAGCACACTCTTTCGCAGTATTGTCGCTCTTGTGAGGAGCACTACGCTGGATATGGATGCATTGACTCTTAGGGGACATCTCCGATTGGAGCCGTGCAAGGCGGACAGGACGGCACAGGTTCAATGAGATTCTTCCGATGAAGAGACCCGTGAAAGCACTGGCGATCATTCTCGGATGCGCCTCGGCCGCGTGGGCCGCCGAGCCCGGCGCCCTTACCACGGTGCACGCCATCCGCGCTCTCTCCAGGGCGGAGGCCGCAAAGGGACTTTCTGTCGCTTTTGAGGGCACTGTCACCTACTACGCCAGGCCGGACACCTCCGGCGCATCGGACATCGACCTCTTCGTTCAGGACGGCAATGAGGCCATTTATGTGGAGACCAAACCGAATCAGGATCTGGCTCTCGGTGATCGGGTGCTGGTGCGGGGAATAACGCGGGACAGCTTCCGCACCGATGTCGTCAGCGAAAGCGTAGTGCGGCTTCACCCCGGTGAGCCTCCCAAGCCCGTGCCCGCCGGCTATGGACAGTTGGTCCGCGCGGAATTGGACTGCATGCGAGTGACTGTGCGCGCCACCGTGCGCAGCGCGGACAGGGTCAGCTTCGGGAATCTGCCGGGCATCGACCTGAAGCTGCTCATGGACGGCGGCTATATCGACGCAACTGCCATCGGCAGCGCGGCAATCAGGCTGAAGGAGATGCTGGACGCGGAGGTGGAAGTCACCGGGGTTGCGGCGGGGATCTTCGACAGCAAGAATCAGCTCACCGGAATCGTGCTCGAGGTTCCGTCGCTGGCGGATATCAAGATCCTGAAGCGCGCCCAGGCAGGCCCGGACTCGCTGCCGGTGACGCCCATGGACGAGGTGCTGTCGGCCTACTTTGTGCAGGACCAGACGCACCGAGTCCGGGTGCAGGGAACGATCACTTACTATCAGCCCGGCTCGGCGGTAGTGTTACAGAACGGCGCCAAGAGCCTGTGGGTGATGACTCAGTTTGAAGGTCCGCTGCGCGTGGGCGACTGGGCGGATGCTACCGGATTCCCCGAGGTCAACGGGGCCGTACTGACCCTGGCCCGCGCCGAAATCCAGGATAGCCAGTTGCCTTCGCCCCTTGCCCCGCGGCAGGTGAGCGGGGCGGAGCTGGCATCGGGCACTCAAGCGTTCGACCTGGTATCGATCGAAGGCAGGGTGCTGATGTCGGCCCGGGAGGCGGCTCAGGATGAGTACGTCCTGGTGGCCGACGACAAGGTGTTCTCGGCCATTTACAGGCATCCGGAAATCGCCGGCGCCGGTCTTCCGCCCATGAGGCATGCAGCGGCGGGTTCCACGGTCCGCGTCACCGGTATCTGCATGCTCCAGTATGGTTCCGATCCATTCCATGGGCCGGTCGCGGTGGATGTATTGCTGCGCAGTTTCGACGATATTGCGGTTGTGGCCAGGCCTACCTGGTTCAGCGTTCGCAACCTGGGCATTGCCTCCGGCATTCTGTTCATCCTGGTTCTTGCAGCGGGGGCGAGGGGCTGGACCCTGGAACGTCAGATGCGCCGCCAAACCGCCGAACTGGCTTACATTGAGCGGCGCCGCAGCCGCATTCTCGAGGACATCAATGGCACCCGGCCGCTGGCCGAGATCATCGAGCAGATCACGGAACTGGTGTCGTTCAAGCTGAAGGGGTCTCCCTGCTGGTGCCAGATCGCGGAGGGGGCGCTGCTGGGCAACTGCCCGCCCAAGCTGGACGCCTTTCGCATTGTTCAGGAGGAGATCCCGGGTCGCTCCGGCACCGCACATGGCGCGATCTTTGCCGGCCTGGATCCGCTGACGAGCCCCCAGGCCATCGAGCGGGAGGCCCTGAAAATGGCCACGGCACTGAGCGCCCTGGCCATGGAGACGCGGCGCATCTACACCGATCTGCGACGCCGGTCCGAGTTCGACCTGCTCACCGACACCCACAACCGCTTCTCCATGGACAAGCATCTCGACACGCTCATTGAGGAATCACGGCAGACGGCCGGCATATTCGGGCTGATTTACATCGACCTGAACGAGTTCAAGCAGATCAACGACCTCTATGGCCACCAAGTAGGCGACCGGTATCTGCAGGAAGTTGCCCTGCGGATGAAGCGGCAGCTTCGCTCCCACGATTTGCTGGCGCGGCTGGGAGGCGACGAGTTTGCCGCATTGGTTCCCGTGGTGCGAAGCCGAGCCGAGGTGGAGGAGATCGCGCAGCGCCTGGAACGCAGCTTCGACGAGCCTTTTACCATCGAGCGATACACGATTCAAGGCTCGGCCAGCGTGGGCATCGCCATGTACCCGAAAGACGGCAGCACCAAGGACAGCCTGCTCAACACCGCCGATGCCGCCATGTATTTGGCAAAAAACTCAGCGCGTCAGCTCGACTAGAGCAATTTCACGAGATGAGGCTCAACTTTTTCCCGGCAAGCTGAGCCTCGGCCGAGGGCAAAAACCGTTCCAGAAAGTGCCCGATTCAGGACACTTTCTGGAACGTAAGTCCTTTGTTTTGGAATTATGGGAAAACGTATTTTTGCGTAAGTCCTTTATTTCGATAGGTGAAAATGCTCATTTTTGATTTAACCCGCTTGTTTTCATGGGGCTAGGACGAAAAGTGGGGAGGTGGCATATGCATTTCCCTGTTTCTTCGCCCGTCCGGGGTGGATGACGGCGGGGTTTTTGAGGGCGGGACAGAACTCCTCTTCCAGGCTCGTGGAGGCCGGGGATTGGATTGCTTTGCTCACGCTGGTTTCTCCGTGCAGGGGCTATCTTCCCTTCACTCTTCGATTGTGCGCCGAGGATGGGTAATTATCTGCAATCACCTGCGGTGGGGCGGAGGGCGCTTGCGCGCCATGAGGTCTGTTGGGAATCGCGGCCACCTACGGTGGGTCCTGAGCGGGCTGGGGATGGACCTGTTTTTCCGGTAGGCGTCCCTGAAAGCGTCCCGTTTGGGCTAAAGAGGCTGCGGAAAAAGGCCTGCTTTTGATTCAAGATCGGGAGGGGTGGCCGCAGGGGCTAAAGCCCTCCTTTATTTTCAGCTACTTGCGGCACGACTGAAGTCATGCCCTGATACAAAGCCTTCGCGAATCCCTGCTGGAACGAGTTTTCCGCAGCCTGTGGGCGGTGCCCTTTCCAACCTCCGGGCTAGGCTTTGCGGGGGTAAGTTTTGGAGAGGCGGTCGTGCCAGCAGAGGTGGTGCTCGTCGAAGAGGGCCCAGAAGATGCCGAGGCCCAGGGGGAGCAGGGAGAGGAGCAGAGAGGCCAGGCGGGCGCAGCGGCGGGCGCGGGCGGGTCTTTGGCCAGCAAAGGTGCGGAGTTCGAGGCGGGC
>DATNHL010000332.1:0-2695 GCA_035604995.1 Occallatibacter sp.
TTCGGCGTCTGGAAAGGGAGATCACGGCCAGCCGCGCCGGAGTCCCCGCAAATAACTGGTCAAGGATCGCTTGAAATCCCCACCATGCCGGCACTTCCGGAGTGTTCTCCAAGTGCACGATCGATCGTCACCCGCGAAATTCCAGGGCGGCCTCAATCACCCGCGCCTGGTCCTGCTCACGGAGATCATTGTAAACGGGCAGCCGCAGCAGCCGCTCGCTGAGGTTCTCGGTTACGGGGCAATCCCCCTGTTTCCCGCCGAAACGCTTGCCCATTGGGGAAAGGTGCAAGGGCAAGTAATGGAACACGGCGAGGATCTGCCGCTGCTTGAAATGAGCGATGAGCGCCTGCCGCCATGCCAGCGAAGGCGTAACCAGGTAAAACATGTGGTACGCTTGCTCCCGGTCGGCGGGCACGGCCGGCCGGAGCACAGCATTCTCCCGCGCCCAATCAGCCAGCGCTTCCTGATATCGCTCCCAGATCCGGCGCCGCCTGGCCTGGATCTCCTGCCAGACCTCCAACTGCGCACACAGGAAAGCCGCCAGCAGTTCCGAGGGCAGGTAGCTCGAGCCCACGTCCACCCACGTATATTTGTCCACCTGCCCGCGGATAAACTGGCTGCGATTCGTACCCTTTTCGCGGATGATCTCGGCGCGTTCAACGTAACGCAAGTCATTGATGAAAAGAGCGCCGCCTTCACCGCAGGTAACGTTCTTGGTTTCGTGAAAACTCTGCGTGGCCATGCATCCGAACGTGCCCAGGTACTTCCCGCGATATTTCCCGAACAGCCCGTGTGCGTTGTCCTCCACCACGGGGACCCCGTGGCGTGACGCGATTTCCATGATGGCATCCATTTCACAGCCCACCCCAGCGTAGTGGACCGGCACAATCGCCCGCGTTCGTGGCGAGATCAGCCCCTCCAACCTGCTCTCGTCGAGGTTCAAGGTATCCGGCCGGACATCGATAAACTTCGGCTGCGCTCCCCGTAACACAAAAGCGTTGACCGTGGACACGAAGGTGAACGAGGGCACGATGACTTCGTCGCCCGGGCTGATGTCGAGGAGGAGCGCGGCCATTTCCAGAGCGTGCGTACAGGAGGTGGTGAGCAGCGCCCGGCCGACTCCCACTTCCGTTTCGAAGAATGCATGGCACTTCCTGGTGAACTCGCCGTCCCCGGAGAGGTGCCCGTGTGCGACGGCTGCGGAGATGTACGCAAGTTCGTTTCCCGTTAGGCCAGGTTTGTTGAAGGGAATGCGATAGCCGCTCATTTGCCTCTCTAGCCTCGGCGAAACCACAAGGATGGGCGCCTGCGGGGCCGGCCGCCGAGGTGGAAAGCTTCCCAGCGGCAAACTATACTCTCGAGAACACGTTGAAATTGCGTCCGTTGCGGCTGGTACGCCTCAGGCTCGGGGTTGTACGGGCAAGCTGCTGGGTTCAAAGGAGAAATTTTGGGTTTGAACGACGAGATGAAGGGCGTAATTCTTGCCGGCGGGCTCGGCACCCGTCTCCACCCTCTGACCAAGGCGACCAACAAGCATCTCCTGCCGGTGGGGCGCGAACCCATGTTGTACCACCCCATTCGCCAGCTCTTAACCGCCGGCATTCACGACATCATGGTGGTGACCAGCACCCAGCACATGGGTGACGTCGTGAACTGTCTCGGAAGCGGCGAGGAGTTCAATTGCAGCCTCAGCTACAAGGTGCAGGAGCGGCCGGGCGGGATCGCCCACGCCCTGGCCTTGACGGAAACCTTTGCCCGGGGCCACAAGTTCTGCGTCATGCTGGCCGACAACGTGCTGGAATACTCGATCGCGGTGTATGCCGACAATTTCCGCCAGCAGGCGCAGGGCGCGCGGGTGGTGGTGAAGGAAGTCGGCGCGCCGGAGCACTACGGGGTCGCCGCCATGGATGAGCGCCAGATCCTGAATATCGAGGAGAAGCCGGTACAACCCAAGTCCTCGTTTGCGGTGATCGGGGTGTATTTCTATGATGGACAAGTCTTCGATATCATTCGTTCCATCCAGCCGTCCGCCCGCAGCGAGCTCGAAATCACTTCCGTCAACAACGCTTATATCAAGCAGGACCGGCTCATGTATGACATCTGCCACGGGCGCTGGATGGACGCCGGCATCTTCGAATCCTGGTTCGAGGCCAACCAGATCATGTTAGAGAACAAGAATCAGATCAAGGCATGGGCCGCTCCCGTTCATCGCTAGGTTGGACGCTCGGCACACTATGCGGCCCGCGGCCTGGCATCGCTGAACCGGTAAAAGAGGCGGAGTTGAATTGAAGATACTGATCACAGGCGGCGCCGGATTCATCGGCTCCAATTTCACGCATTACTGGCTGCGAGAGCACCCCGAAGACTGCGCCGTAGTGGTCGACAAGCTCACCTACGCCGGCAATCTCCGCAATCTGGAGCCGGTTCGGCGCGATCCCCGTTTCCAGTTTGTGCAGATGGACATCTGCGACCCGGAGCTGGTGGGCGTGGTTCGCAACTGCGATGCCGTGATCAACTTCGCCGCCGAAAGCCACGTCGATCGCAGCATTATCGAAAGCGCTGCCGCTTTCGTCCGCAGCAATGTGGAAGGCACCTTTCGCCTGCTCGAGTGCTGCCGAACGGCGCGTGTCGCTCGCTTTCTCCAAATCAGTACGGATGAGGTCTACGGCAGCCTGGGACCGGAGGGCAGATTCTC
>DATNHL010000333.1:0-2311 GCA_035604995.1 Occallatibacter sp.
GCGGAGCTGGAATATGAGCCGGATCCGGGGGAAGAATACCGGGCCAGAGAAGGTGGTGCGGAGCCTGCTGCACCGGATGGGGTATCGGTTCCGGCTCCACGTGAAGAGGCTGCCTGGGCGGCCCGACATTGTGCTGCCGAAATACAGGGCTGTGATTTTCGTTCATGGCTGCTTCTGGCATCGCCACCGGGGGTGCAAGAACTGCACGACGCCGACGAATAATCGGGGGTTTTGGGTGAAGAAACTTGAGGGGAACGCGAGGAGGGACGAGCCAAACGGACCCGCTAACTGGTCCAGGGGCGCCTTGACTTGGGCCCCCGCTGGGCGCGCGTCGGCCAGACGACGGGCGAGGTCCTCGGCGGGCGCCGTAAAAACTCAGAGGCGATGGGTGGCTAGGACGTCCAACAGCCTTACGGCGAACGGCTCGCCGGAGGCGATGGATACTTTCTTCCCTGGTAACCTGGCGTAGTCCCAGTTCCAGCCGGTGTAAAATGGATCCGGTTCTACGTCGAAGACCGCGTAGATCACATCAGAGTCGGGCTTGGACGGGTAACCCTGGCGGAGGAGTTCCTCCGCTGTGAAGATTCGTGGGCCGCGCTTCTTGATCCGCCACAGGCCCGGCCAAGCCTTGTTGCCCTGGGTGTGAAGCAAGAGATGCCTGGCGTCCGCGATGGCTGGCTCCAGCCTGATGGAACCACGACGAAGCCCGGCGCGGAAGTTGTAAAGCCCGACGCGGCGCACCCAATCCAACTGCTGCTCGTTATCGCACCACCCCACCAGTACCGAATGTTCGGCGGGGGGAATGGGCCGCTCGTTTTCGACCACGTCTCGCTCTGGAAATGGGCTCTCGACTCTGGCTCCGCCGACGGCCTCGTCCGCGCGGTAAGCATGGAAGTGATGGTAGCTGCTTTGCTCGCGCGCTGTGGCTCGGTTGCAGATGTGGGCTATGACCTCGTCCACAAAGCGGGAGAGGTGTTGCAGCCCGGTAGCCTCGCCACTGGCACCCGGCTTCAGCGCAAAGGCGCCTAGACCCGGCAAGATTTCATGAAAGCCTTGGAAGCGGGCTGGGCGACTCGCTGCGCCAGGGTAGAGGATGTAAGCACCTTCCGACCGCCGGATGGCGTCGTGATAAGCGTGCATTTTCAAAAGGTCTGCGCGCTTGTAGTTACCGCGCTTCTGCTCGGCTTTCTCGAGGCTCAAGTCATCGTCTGCGTCGCCGAAAAGCTCGGTGATGTTCTCCACGCGATACTTGGCATCAAAATGGATATGCACCGTCAGTTCCTGAGACTCCGCTTCTTCAAGACTGAAGCCTTGCGGCCAGAAACTTAGAGTGAAGTCCGGGCGCATCCGGCGGGTCCAGGAACCGGGGAGGCTTCGCGAATCGCTCCGCTCGTGCGTTAGGTTGTAGTGGAACCGCACATTGAGCCGCCTGGCGTGCCGCAGGCACTGGCCCTGAATCCCCAATGGTTCGTTTACCTTCAGGCGCAGGTTCAGTCCTCTATCGGTGTGCTCGAAAAGCGTCCGCGCTGGGGGCACGGCCAGTGCAAACTTGTCCCGGAACAGCCTGAGCAATTGGAAGAACGACCAGTACTCGTAAAGTGCCGCCATGTCTCGCTTGCCAGCGCCATAAACGTCCTCGCCGCCGTTCCAAACGAGCTGCGAGGCCAAATCGAACTTGAGCCAGGCAAGCAGGATCTGCCGGTACCCTCCTTTGCGCTGAAGGACAGGACTGCCCAGAGGCAGGATGTTTGGGGCTGCAACGTCTTTGAACAAATCCGCCGACAGGGCCCCGTTGAGCTGCTCTTGAAGGTGGTGAACCGTGCGAACAAGCCGCTGCCGGTCCTCCCCCGAGCTAGCATTCAGGATAGACTCGATGCGCTTCAGGAAGTCCCGGAAATGTGTCAGGACGTACTTCACGAAGCGGTTCTCCGGGGTGTCCCAGGAGTCGACCTGCCTCCGGACGGAGACTGCGCGCGGCAAGGAAGCATTTAGGATTCCGAGCGCCCGCATGGTCTGTGCTGGAGCGCTGTCCGGCGGCGCCGGTACACGGGCTTTGGCGCTGCTAATCTGGCGAGCGAGTTCACGGCCTCCTCTGCGCAGCCGCCCAATTGCGCGCTCCTCCCACTGGGTTTGGAGTTTCTGGTGCGGCATTGCCGCCACACGCTGTAGGGCGGACACAAAGCTTCTGGAGGTTAGCTCAGCGCCCAGCAACTCAAGCTGCCGCTGCAAGTTGTGTGGACCAAGTTTGAACTTCGGCGCCAGCCGCATCCGTGCCGTGGCCCGGATGTCGAACAACAACTCGCTGCATTGG
>DATNHL010000334.1:0-10786 GCA_035604995.1 Occallatibacter sp.
CCTGACCCCAAGGGCGAGCTGGATGATATTCGCAGCGCCCTGGCTGAAGAGCACGCATCGGCGCACGAGCCGGTGTTCAAGTGGAAGTATCGCTATCCGCTGTTTCTGGCCATCTCCATCGGCGCGTTCAATCAACTCGCCGGCATCAACGCCATTCTCTATTACCTGAACAGCATATTTGCCGCCGCGGGATTCAGCCAGATCTCAGGCGATCAGCAGGCCATCGCCATCGGCGCCACCAACCTGCTCTTCACCATCGTGGGCATGTCGATGATCGACAAGCTGGGGCGCAAGACGCTGCTGCTGATTGGCGCGGCGGGCACGGCCAGTTGCCTGGCGGGCGTGGCGTGGATATTCTCGACCAACTCGCATCCCGGCGCGCTGGTGTGGCTGCTGGTCACCTACATTGGGTTCTTTGCGTTGTCGCAGGGCGCGGTGATCTGGGTCTACATTGGCGAGGTGTTTCCCAACTCCGTGCGCTCCAAGGGCCAGGGCGCCGGCAACGCCAGCCACTGGATCATGAACACGGTGATCGCGATGGAGTTTCCGGTGCTGGCCACGCGCATGGGCCGGGGCGCGCCGTTTGTGTTCTTCGCGGCGATGACGGTGGTGCAGTTCCTGGTGGTGCTGTTCACCTATCCGGAGACCAAGGGGCAAACGCTGGAGGCGCTGCAGCGCAAGCTGGTGCGGACCTAGCTCGCGGTTGCGCCGGTGACTCGAATCACCATCCGAGGCAAAAGCAGCCTTCTATAATTTGAGAGGACGGGTGCGGCTCGGCTCAAACGGGAGAGTTGAGGCCTGATTGCAACATCATCAACGCGAGGTCAACGATGGAGCAGACAGCGGTTTCGGCAGCCGAGCCGGCAGAAGACAAGGCGGAGGCTCTCGGCACGCGGCAGGCTGAGAGAGAGTCACCCCTGGAGCTGTTTCACTCCGCGGAGGCCAACGCGCTGCGCGCGGAGATCATTCGCATTGGCCGCAAGCTGTGGGAGCGCCAGTATGTGGACGGCAACGGCGGCAATATCAGCGTCAGGCTTGGCGCGGAGTTTGTCCTCTGCACGCCGACCATGATGAGCAAGGCGGACCTGGAGACTTCGGACATCTGCCTCTCCGACCTGAGCGGGAAGATTCTCGCCGGCGACCGCACACTGACCAGCGAACTGCTGCTGCATCTCGAAATCTACAAGGCCAATCCCAAGGCCAGGGCGGTGGTGCACTGCCATCCGCCCTATGCGACGGCGTTTGCGATTGCGGGGACCGCGCCGCCGAATGGGCTGATTCCGGAGTACGAGGTGTTGATCGGGCCGGCGGCGGTTGCGTCCTATGAGACGCCCGGCACGCAGGCCTTTGCCGAGACCATTCTGCCGTTTGTGCACGAGCACAACACCATCCTGCTCAAGAACCATGGCGTGGTCTGTTGGTCCGATACGGTGACGCACGCCGAGTGGCTGTGCGAGGTCATGGACACCTATTGCAAGACGTACCTGATCGCAAAGCAGATCGGCGAGCCGCTGGGCGTGATTCCCGACGACAAGATCGACGATATTCTGCTGCGCAAGCAGTGGATGGGCTTGCCCGACGCGCGCATGGGACGCATTGGCGGCGATCCACGTGGCGGCGATGCGAAGAACAACGCGGAGATTGTGGAGCTGGTGAAGCGGGAGACCGGGCGGATGAAAGCGCGCGGCTGATTTCACCACCTTCGTGTGAGAGAGAATTAAATCGAATGTGTGTTACACTGGGTTTGCGCTCAGTGATTTGGCCGTGAGCAGCGGTTTGCCCTTCATACCGGCAAGTTTGCCTGGCACAGATTTTCCCCCAAGCCCCTACAGCGTATACCTGTAAGTCTCCCACCCGGAGATTTCGCATTGGACTGTAAATGTGGTCCGAAGCGAGGGTTCGAGCAGCGCAGCCCGCCTTGAATGGCCTGGGCGCATTGGATCGAATGACGCCGGGGCATGAAAACGAGCAGGGTAGAGCGGTTCCACAATTCACGTGCCCTCTGTGGCTCTGCGAAAGGTGGCCTTTTCTTGAGGAAAAAGCCACTTGAGCGCAGGGGTTTCGGGATACAGCAATTGTGAAACCACTATAGCCGGGACGGCGATGCGCCGCCTGGCGTACTGGTAGCGTGGGTCAGTTCCGGGCCTCCGGCATTATTAATGCCGTGCAGGTCGGTCCCAGGGACGTTTTCGGTTCTCCCTTACGCATGGATTTTGAAAGCAGGCTCGCGCCTGAAGAGTAGTTGTGCGCGCCTCATGACCGGTTCCGATTGCAGGCCCCAGCGAATGGGCGGGGCTCGCGGAACAACACAGGATTAGACGAACATTTTGACGACTCAGTTTTCGCAGTTTTCTCTTTCGCCCGCTTTGATGGCGCGGCTCGACATGAACAATTTTGTAACCCCCACGCCGGTGCAGGCCGGCTGCATTCCCCCTGCGCTCGAAGGCCGCGACGTGCTGGCCACCGCGCAGACGGGAACGGGCAAGACGCTCGGTTTCCTGATTCCGATTGTGGAGCAGATGCAGAAGGCGGACACGCGAGGCGCACAGGCCTTAATTCTGCTGCCGACGCGCGAACTGGCCATGCAGGTGGAGAAGGCGTTTCGCGCCATCCGCACCAGCCCGTTGCAGACCGTGGCGCTGGTGGTGGGCGGGCTGGCCGAAGGCTCGCAACTTGAAGCCATACGGCGCGGCGCGCGGCTGATCGTTGCCACGCCGGGCCGGCTCGAAGACTTTCTGAAGCGCAGGCTGGTGCGCCTGGACGGCGTGAAGATCCTGGTGCTCGACGAAGTGGATCGGATGTTGGACATGGGCTTTCAGCCGGCCATTGCCCGCATCGCGGCTATGCTGCCGGAGACGCGCCAGACGCTGTGCTACTCGGCTACGCTGGAGGGCGCGGTGAAGGAAGTGGCGCGCAAGTACCTCGATAATCCCGTGCGCATCGAGATTGGTTCGGTCCTGAAGCCGGCTGAGAATGTGGAACTGCGCACCTTTGAAGTGGAGCCGGACAAGAAGCAGGAGCTGCTCGAACACCTGCTGGAAGCGGAGCAGGGCAGCTTTCTGGTCTTTGTGCGCACCAAGCACGGCGCGGATCGCGTTGCGCGGCGGCTGGTTCGCTCCGGCCACTCGGCCACGCAGATTCACGGCGACCGCACGCAGTCACAGCGGAACCAGGCTCTGCGCAGCTTCTCCGAGGGGCATCACCGCGTACTCGTTGCCACCGACGTTGCCGCGCGCGGCATCGACGTGGCCAACGTGGCGCACGTGATCAACTTCGACATGCCCAAGGTTGCGGAGGACTTTGTTCACCGCGTAGGCCGCACCGGCCGTGCCTCGGCGCATGGCGTGGCTTCGACGTTTGCCGGGCCGAGCGAGCGCGGGGAGTTGCGCAAGATCGAGCGCACGCTGTCGATTCAGATGAAGCGGTTCCGTGTGCGGTCGATCGGAGACGTGAAGGCTGCCTGAGTGTGGGACGGTCCTTGGGCGGCGGCAGCCGTCCAAGGACCCGACATATCTGGCCATAGATCAGCCCTGGATCTCTTCCTGCTCTGCTTTGATGGCAGTGTTCTCCGGAAACAATCGCGGGTCGAATTGAAACGCCTCCAGACCTTCCAGCGAGACATGGTCCCAGAAGCCAATTCCCCTTGGGTACAGAACAACATTCCACACGGGAACGATCACCGAGGGAACTGCCACCGCGAAGGGGTTGATTCCGACCCCGAACATTTGCGGACCAGTTTGGAAAGCACTTCTCGCTTCGACGAGAGACCGGTAAAACCAAAGGCAGCCGCTCGTCTTTGGATCGATCAGCGCGTTCTTATGGGATTCCCATTGTCCTGAAATCCGTACCCTCATGAGAGCGAGGTTGGAAGGAATCAAGTCTTTCTGTGTATGCGCCAGCCTCTCCAGAACAGGAACGCCGATCTCTGTCGAGGTGTAGATAGCCTCCTCGCCGGATCGATTCCAGCGGCCGGGAGCAAGCGCCGCACCGACGCCGGACAGGTTCGCATACCTCGCCCTGGCTAGTCGATAAAGTGTAAGAGGCTGATGGGTCCAAAAGAAATCGGGATCGAGGGCTTTATCCTCAGGCGTCAAAACTCGACTCCGTGCTCGATGCGGATGAGGATTGGCTCGATGGCCGCAAGATCGTAGCCGCTTTTCTGGGCAGCCTGTAGCGGAGTCTGGCCGTCGAAGTCCCGGCTAGGAAGTGAGAGCCAGCGGGAAGCCTTGATCTCGTCGCCAAATGCATCTACCGTACGCTCGATCAGGGTCTTGTAGCGCATCATCTCCTGCGCCGCGCGCATGGTGCGTTCATCTCCGGTCCCGGTCTCGGGGCTGCCCGGAAGAGCGACTCTTGGGGGCCTTCTCCTGCTCTCGAATTGGGGGGAACTGGCCATGTTTCATTATCTCACATTGTGATTTACCGAATCCCAGAACGATCAATGCTCGACCTACTTACCCGTCCAGGTGCGTGTGGAAGAAGGCGGCGATGCGGCGGCGGGCATCCATGGCGGCTGGCTCGTTGTACGCGATGCCTGCGAAGCGCAGCAGCTTGAACCAGAAGTGCTCGTTGTTGTTCATGAAGGAGTGGCCGGCGTCGGGGTACTCTTTTACGTCGTGCGGAACGAGGGCGCGCTGGAGTGCCTGCTCGAGCTGGTCGGCAACTCCCTTTTCCCACTTCGCCAGGCCGCCATAGCTTCCCACCACCGGACAGGCGGTTTGGAGGAAGTCTTCGATATCCTTGGGAAGCTTGCCGCCGTAGTTGATGCTGGCAGCCGAGAAACCGCGGCCCGAGACCAGCAGCAGGGCGAATCCGCCACCCATGCAGAAGCCGATGACGCCGATTCTGCCGCTGCAGTTTGGCTGCGAAAGGAGCCAACTGCGCGCGGCTTCGACATCGTCGAAGGTGGGCCCGGTGCGGGCCATAAGATCGCGGGCGATGGCGCGCAGGCAGCGCAACATTCCGCCGCAGTAGTAGAGGTCGATGGAGAGTGCGAGGAATCCGGCCTCGGCGAGCCAGTTGGCCTGGTTGCGATGATCGTTGCTCATGCCGCCCACGTCGTGCAAGACGACGACGCCGGGGACCGGGCCTGGGTTGGCCGGAACGGCGAGCCAGGCGGGCATTTGGCCGCGCGGGGTAGGAATCAGTACGTCGGGCATGGGCGTCCTCCCTGATTGAACGGCGGAGCTGCCGATGGCGTCTCGATTCTACGGCCAAGCTGGGTTAGGTTGCGGTGATAGCGTGTTAAAAATCGGTTGCAGCCGGCTTACCTGTGCGTGGCCACGATGCCAGCCGCGTGAGCCGCCTGTCCGCGGAATCTTCCCGTTGCGTAGAGATACCAGCCGAGCCATGCAGGCGTGGTCCACAAGAACCAGGGCGTGGTGATCTTCGGCCCGAAGAAGAACTCTGCGAGTGCAGTCGCGGCCACCACAGCAATCGGCACGAGCGAGCGCCGGGTGTCCAGCGCGCAGTAGACTCCAGCCAGCACAGCAGGCAGCAGCATGGATTCATCGGTGAGCCAGCCAAAGGGCGTGCACATCGCCCCAACGAGCAGCAGCACCAGGCCGTGATCCATCCAGTTCCAGCGCGTGCGCCGCGTCCAGAAGTACCACACCGCCCACAGGCACGCGCACGCCTCGGGAATAAACTGCAGCCAGACGGTATGGCGAGAGAGGAGCAAGCGGAAGTAGACGCTGAGAGCGGGCACGGCCTCATCCAGCGCTCCGCCGGCGTGCATCATCTGCGCGTACTGCGCCCAGGCATTTTTGTCGAGCGCATAGGAGAGCGCGCAACTGGCCGCGAGGGAAGCGGCGAATCCGGCGAGGATGCGACCGGTCTTCGCGGTAACAGACCACAGGACGAGCGCAACGCCGAAGGCAAAGAACAGGTGCGGCTTGAGCGAACAGAGCAGCAGGGCCGCTCCGGCAAGGAACGGCCGTGTGCGATGGAAATAGAGAAAGAGCACCACGCCGAGGAGCAGAAAGATGCCGAATTGCCCGGCCTGGAAACAGGCCAGCGCGGGGGCAAAGACGTAGCCGAGCAGATGAACGCGATTGTCGGGGCGGCCGTGCAGCACCCAGATGAGCAGGATGGCGAGGGAAAGCCCTCCGAGGAGCAGGAGCAGCCAGAGAATCAGCGCGACTTTCGGGCTTACCAGGCCGAGCGGCAGTGCCGCAAAGAAGGCCACCGGCGGATTGCGCATCATGAGGAGGGGCTCTGCCGGATCGCGTCCCGCGGCCAGTTCCAGGCTGCGGGCGGCCTGGAAGTCGTAGGGGTTTTTGCCGTGCACCAGCAACTGACCCGCGGCCCAATAGGAGATGAAGTCGCGCCCGGCGGCGTTCCTGTCGCTGAGGCCCACCATGTACATGGCAACCACAAAACACAGACCTGCAGCCACGATGGCGGCGGCGGCAAAGATGCGCAGGGGCTTTTTCAACGGCAGCTCGTTTCCCCCTCAGAGGTGTCGCGGGCGTGCTTGCGGCTCAAGCGGAACTGACGCCGATGCTGCCGAAGCGATGAGGGCGGTTTTTGGTTGCTCCCACTCTACCAAGGGCACGCCAAATCTCCAAGGCAGGGTATGGGTTCCGGGGCCCACGCATCTAAATTCCCGAGTAGTTGCAGCAGGTCTTCATTGTCCCTGCCAGCTCTGAGGCGCTTGCTTTGATTCCGAGGCTGCAGGCTTTGTCTTGTCTGGGCAGGTTGAGGGCGATTCGGTCGATTGGCGAGAAGCCGTCATATGACAATTTAAGATGGTGACAATTGAGATGCGACGGTCCTGCCATGACGAAACGAAAGCCAGGTAAATTTTCGGCCACCAAGGCGGTGAAGGCCAACGCCCGGGAACGGGTGGGGCAGCCCAAGCCCGCGCGGGTGATCGACACGGAGCCACGGACCGGGCGCGAGCAAAAGCACAGGCCCAAGCTCGAAGATGTGATTGAGCGGGAAGAGTAGGAGCGGGAGGGAGCAGCGATGGCCAGGGCGGTGGGCGTGGGTGGCGTGTTTTTGAAGGCGCGGGATCCCGGGGCGCTGGCGGCCTGGTACGCGATGCATCTAGGGATAGAGGCGCAGGACGGCGGGGCTCTGGTCTTCGACGGGCCGGAGGCGGCGGGGATGACCGTGTTTGCGCACTTCCCTGAGGACACGGGCTACTTCGGCGGGGGAGCACAGCAAGTGATGGTGAACTTCCGCGTGGACGATCTGGACCAGTTGCTGGCGCAGCTGGCCGAGGCGGGGGTGCGGATCGACAAGAAGCGGGAGGACTACGATTACGGCCGGTTTGCGTGGATATGGGATTTGGAAGGCAACCGGGTGGAGTTGTGGGAGCCGGTGCTGGGTGGTTGAGGGGTTGCGGCCGTTTTTGGTTGATTTTCGAGCGGGATTTCGTCCTTTTTAAGAAAACTCACATTCAGGCTGTAAGACGCGTGGAACACCGGTGAGACGCGCGGAACCATTTGTGGGACGCGGGGGAGGGTGTGCAGAGTGGGGGGCGAGGCTCTGTCTGACGCTGCGGGCTCCCGCTTTGGGGTTGTCTTACGGGTGCGTGAGGGGCTGTCAGACAGGGAGAAGGAGCGGTCCCGGGTCCTTTGTAAGACGGCGAGACTGGGCGCGGGACGGATTCCGGGGCGTAAAACGGCCTTGTCTTACGGCGGTTTTACCGCCGTAGTGCGGCGTTGGGCGGGAAAGGACGGCTGTCTGGCGGAGTCTGGCGGGTCTCTTACGGGTTATGGGGCGGGGGGTCCATGCGTCTGACAGCGGTGGTCGGTCGGGTTGTGTGCCCGGCAGTCGTAAGACGGGGCAGACCGAAAAGTGGGTGTCCTTGGCACTTAGAACTGGCTGTTTTTGCGACAGTTGGGGGCTTGCGGGCCGAGGGCGGCTACTGTTTTTTGGATTGCTCGTCGAGCCACGCGGCGAGTTCGGAGTGGCCGCGTTCGCGCGCAAAATCGGCTGCGGATTTGCCTGAATCGCTTTTTTGGGCGGGGTCGGCGCCCTGAGAAAGAAGGATTTCGGCGAGGTCGCCGCGGTTGGCGGCTGCGGCGGAGAAGATAGGGGTGAAACCGCCGGCCTGGGCGGCGTTGACGGGCGCGCCGTGGTCGAGGAGGAGGCGGATTGAGTCGACATTTTTGCCCAACGCGAGGGCCGCGTGGAGGGGATGGTTCTGCTGGGGGTTGCGGCTGAGGGCGTCGACGCGGGCGCCGGCGGCGAGGAGGAGCGAAACAGCTTCGGGCGTCGAGAACGCGGCGGCCAGATGCAGGGGTGTCCAGCCGTCGCCGGAGTTGGCGTGGACGAGCTCCGGGCCGGCGGCGAGGAGGGCTTGCAGTTGGGATAGGTCGCCGAGGGCGGCGGCTTCAAAGATGTCCAGGGCGATTCCATCGGCGGCGAGGCGGGCGAGGAGGAAGTCGCGGATCAGCGGCTGGCTGAAGTAGACGGACCAGAGCAGGGCGGAGACACCCTGCGGGTCGCGGGAGCCGACGAGGGTGGGGTCGGATTGGACGGCGTCGGCCACTTCGGCGGTGGCTCCGGTCTGGATGAGTTTGAGGAAGGGCGCGGGCATTGATTGAAGATAGCGCGGCGGGGCCAGCGCGCGCTACGGGTGAGGAAACGAGCGCCAGGTTAGACTCCGGAGCGCCGAGGTTCCATGGTCTTCCCACCCTTAACGGGCTGGGTGAGTGACTCGGCGGTAATGCGCTCATTGAGATGGCCACGAAGGGTCGGTGGAGTGAAGAGCGTTTATCACAAGTTGAAACGCCGCCCTGCCAAGATTGCCACAATGTAGATAGACTGAGGTTGCTTAGCGTCGGGGTTGCATACGAGGAGGCTCTATGAGACCGAAGAAGGAGACACAGAAGTCCGCCAAGAGCGCCACCGTGACCGGCAAGGCGGTTAAGGGATTCTCGGACGAGGAACGCGTCGCAATGAAGGAGCGCGCCCAAGAGCTGAAGGCGGAAGCGCGCCGAGGCCCGCGCGCGAAGAAGGCGGATGGGGAAGGTGACGTGCTCGCGAAGATTGCCGAGATGCCAGAACCGGATCGCGCCATGGCCGAGCGGCTCCATGCCATCATCAAAGCCAGCGCGCCAGCCCTCTCGCCGAGATCTTGGTACGGGATGCCCGCGTACGCCAAGGACGGCAATGTCGTCTGCTTCTTCCAAAGCGCGCACAAGTTCAAGGCGAGATATGCGACGTTCGGCTTCAGCGACAAGGCGAACCTCGACGAAGGAACCGTGTGGCCGGTCGCCTTTGCGCTGAAGGAGTTGACCGCCACCGACGAGGTAAGGATCGGCGCGCTCGTGAAGAAAGCGGTGAGTTGATGAGGTCGCTGCACTTCAGGCGCAGGGCAGCCCGCCTAACATGCTGCACCAGACGGACCGCGTTGGTGAAGAGCGTTGCGCAGGCCGCTGGTGAGCTGCTGGTCGTTCAGCCCCGTCCCACAAACGGTAAGTTTCGGGACGAAAACCGTCGTTCATGAAATTAGGGCCCGTCGCGTCCCATTCTGTTGTCCAAATTGTTATAGCTTGGAATCACGAGGGATTGAGCACATTCCCCCTGCCTAGTCGGCCAGTGTTCGCCGATCTTCCTGCACAAGATCCTCGATTGACGGTTAACAGGCCAATGCGCTCATCGAGGCGTTTTGGGTGGATGGGTTAGTTGCTGGGCTGGGGCTGGGGCGCGGGGTGGGGGACGCTGTAGGGGCCGGGGAGTTGGGGTTCGGCGGGCTTGTCTTTGTCGGCGGGGTCGGGAGTGCTGGTGACGGCGGTGCGCTTGGAGAAGATGCGGAACTGGACGACGAGGTCGAGCATGACGGGGACGGGCTGGCCGGCCTTGGTGGCGGGTGAGAACTTGGCCTTGCGGATGGCGGCGACGGCGTTCTCGTCGAGGCCGAAGCCGATGGGGCGGGCGACGGCGATTTCTTCGGGCTTGCCGTCGGCGCCGATGACGGTGTGATAGAGGGCCATGCCGGCTACGCCGGCGGCCTGGGCGAAGTCGTTGGAGTCAGGCTCGAAGCTGGTGAGCAGCTGGGCCTTCTGGTCGACAGTGTTCTGGCGGAGGATGGAGGGGTCGGCGGGGCGGTAGTCAGCCTTGGCGGCTACGGCCTGGTAGTAGAGCTTCCAGAAGTCGGGCATGGCGGCCATCATACGGTCGTCGAGGCCGGGAGCGAAGATGGCGTCGAGGGCTTCGCGGAGCATGCGGTTGGCGTGGGCCTGCGAGGTGGTGGTGGTGACGCTGGAGGGGTCGGCGGGGCGCTCGGCTTCGGGGGTGGCGGCGATGGAGACCTTGAGCTGATCGGCTTCGCTGAGCTCGGCGGGCTCGGATGCGGCTGGGGCTACGGCGGCGGCGGGCGGGAGCGCGAGTTTCAACGCTTTGCCTTTTTCCTTCTCCTTCTCCTTCTCCTTTGCAGGCTCCTTTTTCTTCTTGGGGTTTACGACCATTTCGCGGTCGATGGTGAGGCGGACGACCTTCTTCTTGGGGGTGATGCGGACCTTGTCGAAGGCGGTGGAGGAGTCTTCGTAGGCCAGCTGCTCGTTGAAGTGGAGGCCGTAGCGAATGCCTTCGAGCTCCACTTTGTGCTTGGTCAGGCGCACGCGGTCGATCTGGACAATACTGAGCGTGTAAGAGCCCTGGGGGGAGTGGCCGACGATGCGGCCATGCTCGTCGAAGGTGATGGAGTCGCCCAGGTAGCCGCCGCGGAGGTAGAACTGCTTGCCGGCCAGCTGCTGCTTGAGCTCTTCTTCGGTGATGGCGCCGGGCTGGGCGGGGCTGGATGGGGCGGATGGCTGGGCTGACGGCGGGG
>DATNHL010000335.1:0-7342 GCA_035604995.1 Occallatibacter sp.
GCCATGAAGACCTCTTGCGCTGCCGGAATGCCTCGGATTTCGCCGTCCATTCCCCCTCCCCCGTACCCCCCATTTTCGCCCCAGCTCCTTGAAACTAAACAGGTTACACAAATATTGACCTCTTTGGCCTATCGAAATAAAGGAGTTACGGGTTTTTCACTTTTTCCCATCTTCTAAAACAGGGCACTCACGAGATGCATGATCGGGGAAATTCGCCGGTTCTCAGGGCGCTTTCCTCTCCGGCCGATGCTCCCGTGCCGGTCCAGGACTGATTTTCATCCTCTGAGAACTAAAGGAGGCTCGATGCAACCCGATCCAATCCCCTCAGCCGCCCGCGTTAAAACAGGCTGCGGAAAAACTCGTTCCGGAGGGAGGCGGGGGTTTCAACCCCTGCATAAAGCCAGCAGAATCAACGCGGGCTTCAGCCACGGAGGGACGCTTTTCGGGACGTTTGCTTGAAAATGGGACCTTTTCCGCAGCCTCTTTAGCCCCTGCGGCATGCTTTTTGCGGAATTTGGCGCTGGAACAGGGCTTCTTCCGCAGCCTGTTAAAAGTCGTGGTGATCGTCCACCAGCGTGGCGATCGTCTGCGCCTCAACCCGCGCGCCATCCTCCTCGCCCGACGCCGAGTTGGCCGCCTCGGTCTGCGCCCGCAGCTTGGCCACCGCCAGCCAGTTGTCCTTGTGTGGCCGGTCGGCAATCCAGGGCGGCAGCGGCATGCACAGGTAATCGCTGAGCGCCGCGGCGTAGCCCTCGTAGAGCGCCCGCATATCGCGCAGCCTTTCATACGAGTGCCCGTCGCGGCACACGCTCACTCCGCTTTGGCAGAGCAAGCCGTAGAGCTGTTCATAGCGCGCCGCCGGCAGCCGGTCGGGCGCGTTGTTGACCGGCAAAAGCGAGAAGATCTGCGACAAATCCACCAGCGCATGCCGCGCCATGGCAAAGGTGAGCTGCGCCTGCCGCGCCTCGTGCCCCTGCACCCCGGCAATCAGCAGCGCCGAAGTGTCCAGCACGGCTGTTAGTGCGCTGATCCAGCTCTGGTTGGTGTGCTGCGAGCGGAAGTAGCACAGCAGCGGATAAGAAATATGGCTCTCCAGCAGCTCCGCCGACCAGCGTTCCCACTCCACCAGCAGCAGCGAGAGCGCGTTCTCCCCGCCTTCGTAGGAGTGGCGCCGCAGCAACTCGGCCGCGGTCGGCGGCGACCCGGCCCGCGCGTCCAGCAGCGAGATGCTCACCTCCCGCCGCGAAAACGCGCTGTAAAGCACCGGGAAGTAGCCCATCACCACGGCCAGAAGTCCCAAGCCCATGCCCGACTCCAGAATCACCACGCCGCGCACCCCGCCGCTGTGCGGCGTCACGTCGCCCAGCCCCAGCGTAAAGAGGGTGGTCCCGCTCACGTACAGGTCCGATCGAAAGCCGGCCCGCTGCGCGCCGTCGTTGAACGGGCTGCCCAGAGCGTAGTAAATGAGCGCAAAGCCCACCACCATCGCCCCCGCCCACACCGCCAGCAGAAAGATCAGCGACATGGGCCCGTAGTAGCTGAAGACCGACTCGCGCCTGCGCATCTGGCAAAGGCGCTTGGTGAAAAAGACCCACGGCCTCCACGTGACGATATAAAAGATGCGTGTCAGCCGGAAGCGCCCCGTCGCCCTCCGCGGCAGAATGATGGTCTGGAAGGCATCGAGCAGCACGGCAAACAGGCAAAGCACGCCGGCAATCAAAGTGACTATCAGCATCGACCCCCCCCACGGCGGCGGCCGCGCTCCCGGCCCTGCCTCGCCCCGTTCTCCTCCACTCTATTCCAGCCGGGATGGGCGCACCAAGCGCTGCCTGCAGCTCCCGGCTGCCGCGCCCGCAGATTTGCGCGCCACCCCCTGCGGCTGCAATCATCGGTGCGAAGTTCTTGGGGAACCACCACCATGACCAGGATCGGACTTATCCTTTTAGGTGCAGCCTTCACCATGAACCCAAGTCTCTCAGCCCAGCTATCCGGCTGGCCGCCCGCTCCCGGCCACCTCACCGTGCCGCTGTGGCCCGGTGCGGCGCCCGGTATTGCTTCCGACGCGCCCGCTAACCCACCCGCCGAAGCCGACACCACCACCGCCAAGGACAACCTCATCGCCGGCCGCCCTGTGGTCCGCCTGGGCCATGTCTCCGCGCCCACGCTCACGCTCTACCCAGCCAAGGCCGGCAGCAGCAGTCCCACCCCGGCATTCGTCGTCTTTCCCGGCGGCGGTTACAGCATCCTTGCCATCGATCTCGAAGGCACCGAAGTTTGCGACTGGCTCAACTCCGCCGGCGTCACCTGCGTGCTCCTCAAGTACCGCGTGCCCAACTCAGGTCCTTACCCCAAGTCGCCCGCGGCCCTTCAGGATGCACAGCGCGCCGTGGGCCTGGTCCGCGAACACGCAGCCGAGTGGGGCATCGATCCCAACCGAGTCGGCGTTCTCGGCTTCTCCGCCGGCGGGCATTTGGCCGCGGCACTGAGCACCCACTTCGATCAGCGGCTCTATGATCCCGTCGACGCCGCCGACAAGCTGAGCTGCCGTCCCGACTTTGCCGTGGTCATCTACCCCGGCTATCTGGCCCTCGCGGACAAGAACTTCGCCCCCAACCCCGAAATCAACCCCACCGCCACCACGCCGCCCACCTTCATTCTGCAGGCCGAGGACGATCCGGTCCACGTCGAGAATGCGGTCGTCTACTTCATGGCCCTGAAGAACGCCAAAGTCCCCGCCGAGCTGCACATCTACGCCCGGGGCGGCCACGGCTACGGCCTCCGTCGCACTGCGCTTCCAGTCACCACCTGGCCCGCAAGCGTCGAAGCCTGGCTGCACACCATCAACGTGCTCTCCACCCACTCCGAATGAGCCGCGGCTACAATCAACCCCATGCTCCTCGCCGTTCTCACCATCTCCGACCGCTGCTCCCAGGGCCTGCTTGAAGACACAGCCGGCCCTGCCGCAGTCGCGCTGCTCCGGGCCGAATGGCCCAGCGCGAAGATTTCGACCGGCCTGCTCCCCGACGACGAAAGCGCCATCGCAGAGACGGTCGAAAGACACAGCCGCGACGGCGCAGCCCTCATCCTTACCGTCGGCGGCACCGGCCTCGGACCCCGCGACCGCACCCCGGAGGCCACCCGCCGCGTGATCGACCGCGAAGCTCCCGGCCTGGCCGAGGCCATGCGCTTCCACGGCGCCCAGCGCAACCCCTACGCCTGGCTTTCGCGGGCAATCGCGGGTCTGAGGGGCTCAACCCTTATCGTGAATCTCCCGGGGAGCCGCCGCGGCGCGGAAGAGAGTCTGGCCTCCATTCTGCCGCTCATCCGCCACGGACTGGAGACTGCCGCTGGCGGCCAGACCCACCCGTAAATCGCATTACTTGCCGCTTTCTCCGCCGTCCTGCCCCGCAAGCACAGGAAACGCTTTCCACGAAACCGCGTCCCATGCCCTTCCGCGGCTCGGCTGAAGACCCGTTCACACTGCGGGATTCCCTCGTAACCCCCCTCTTTCGCCCCGCTTGCAGCAAATTTTTGGGCGCACTTGCTGGTTGAGAAACAGCAGAAAAAGCGTACAATCGCATTACCGTGAGTACCCCAAGAAGCAGTGCTCCAGGCCGGCGGCCGGGAGCCGCCAGCATTCGCGATGTCGCCCACCGCGCCGGCGTGTCCATCGCCACCGTCTCGCGCGCCGTCAACCGCATTCCCACCGTCGACCCCGAATTGGCCGAGCGGGTCTGGCGCGCCATCGAAGAGGTAGGCTACCTGCCCAATACCCAGGCCCGCGCGCTGGTCTCAGGCCGCAGCCGCATCCTGGGCCTCATCGTCTCCGAGATCACCAATCCCTTCTTTCCCGAGCTGGTGCAGGAGTTTGACAACCTGGCCGTAGCCCAGGGTTACGAAGTCCTCATCGGTTCTACAAACTACTCGCCGGAGCGCACTGAGGCCCTGATTCGCCGCATGTTGCAGCGCAACGTGGATGGCGTGGCCGTGATGACCTTCGGCATTGAAGAGGACCTGGTGCAGAAGCTGGTGGAGCGCGAGTTTCCTCTCGTGTTCGTCGACGCAGGGCCGGACCTGCCCAATATTCGCGTGCTCAAGGTGAATTATGCCGAGGGAATTCGCCAGGCCGTGCAGCACCTGGCCGCCCTCGGCCATCGCAACATCGCCTTTATCTCCGGGCCGCTGCGTCTGCGATCAGCCACGGCAAGGCGCGACGCATTCCTCAGGTCGATGGCCGAACTGGGGCTGGCCGTGCCCGTCGAACATCTGCCTGAGGGCGACCACACCATGGAAGGCGGCATGGGGGCGATGGAAAAGCTGATCGATTTGGGGGTGCTGCCAACCGCCGTCATGTGCTCCAACGACATGACCGCCATCGGCGTTCTTCATGCACTCTACAGAACCACGCACACTGTGCCGCAAGAAATATCTGTCGTTGGATTCGACGATATTCACCTGGCGCAGTTCATGCTGCCTCCGCTGACCACTGTGCAGATGTCGTGCAAAGACCTGGCCACCGCCGCCGTGGAGGCCCTGCGCGCCGGTATCGAGCAGGATCATCCCAAGGCTGCCCGCAAGGAGTGGCCCATTCCCACCAGCCTGGTCGTGCGCCAGTCCTCTACATATCCGCGCGGAACTCTGCCGGCTCTTGTCGAACTCGCGGCAGGCAACGGCCCCAGCCAACGCGTGAAGTAATTTGAAGGCATGCCCTAACCCCGCGCAGGCGCCTGCTGCCTTCGTGCTATACTCGGCGCCTGCAACCGATGCTAGCGTTTCGACAGGAGAATCACGTGACTCTCATCAACTTCCTCGCCAAACAGTTCATCGGCGTCATCGAGTGGAATGAGCCGCAGGACGGCATTCTCACCTACCGCTATCCCATGCGCGACCTCGAGATCCAGAACGGTGGCCAGCTCACCGTCAGTGAGTCGCAGTTGGCCGCCTTCGTCAACGAAGGCAAGATCGCCGACGTCTTTGGCCCCGGTCTGCACACGCTCTCGACGCGGAACCTGCCCATCCTCACCGACCTGATGAACTGGGACAAGGACTTCGAGTCTCCCTTCAAGTCCGAGGTCTACTTCTTCTCCACGCGCCTCCAGATCGACCAGAAGTGGGGCACCGCCACGCCCATCACCATCCGCGACAAGGAATTCGGCGCCGTGCGCCTGCGCTGCTTCGGCATCTACAGCTACCGCATCGCCGATCCAAAAGTCTTCTTCAAGCAGATCAGCGGAACCAGAGAGGTGTATTTCGCCGCCGACCTTGAAGGCCAGTTGCGCGACACCATCCTCGCTGAGATCACGCAGACCTTCGCCACCAGCGGTCTGCCCTTCCTCGACCTCACCGCCAACCAGGCCGTGCTTGCGGAAAAAATCGCCGAGCGGCTCAAGCCCGCTTTCGCCTCGCTGGGTCTCGAACTGAACCAGTTCGTCGTCGAAAACATCTCCTTGCCCGACGAGCTCGCCAAGGTGCTGGATCAGCGCATCGGCATGAACATGGTCGGAGACGTGGGCCGTTACACGCAGTACGCCGCCGCAGAGTCGCTTGATCTGGCCGCCGCCAACACCGGCGGGGGCGCAGGCGTGGGCATGGGCCTTGGCGCCGGTGCTGCCGTCGCCCAGGTGCTCGCCACCTCGCTCAAACCGTCCGCCGCCGCTCCTGCCGCAACCACAGCCCCGTCCGCCGTTGCAACCCCCGCCGCAGCTGACACCAAGTTCTGCATCGAGTGCGGCAAGCCCATCCCTGTGCGTTCGAAGTTCTGCGCGGAGTGCGGAAAGCCGCAATGAACTGTCCCGCCTGCGGCGCACCGATCACGCCCAAGCCAGACACCGAGGGCTTCAAGTGCGATTACTGCCATGCCGTCTTCTATCCCGGAGAGGAAGACGACGGCGTCGTGCTTAGCGCCGAGCCGGGCGATTCCAGTCAAGCCTGCCCCGTCTGCAGCGTGCCGCTGATCAATGCCAGCCTCGCCAAGACTCCGCTCCTCTACTGCAGCCAGTGCCACGGCCTAATGCTGCCCATGCCGGTGCTGCAATCCCTGATCGACGCAATGCGCGCCGGGCGAGAGAAACCCGCCGTCCAGACCCCTCCCGACCGCGGAGACCTCAAGCGCGCCATCCAGTGCCCCCGCTGCCATCGCCGCATGGAAAACCACTTCTACGCCGGCCCCGGCAACGTCATCATCGACTCCTGCTCGGACTGCCTGCTCATCTGGCTTGACCGCGGCGAGCTGACCCGCATCGCCCACGCCCCCGACGAATCCGACTCGGAAGACTCCGGCGATTCGTCCTGGTCCTGACCCGCCGCACCAATTGGGGAACTGCGGAATCGACTGCTTTTTCGCGGCAAATGCCGCACAGGTCTTGGCGTCCCCCTCGCGAGCCGTACAATTTTTGAGGAAATCGGAGCCGAAAAGGAGATCCCGGGTGGCCGCCGATGATTCATCAACGCAACTGCGGGAACAGGGGATAGCTCTGCTGCGTGATGTCTTCCCAAAGGACTCTCTGACCAGGTTGAAAGAAGCGGCCGCCCGGTGCTTTGAGGCAATCGCCACAGGCACACCGCTTCCCGAGCGCTACCGGTTCAGCCGCTTCTCTCACTCCATACTTCTGGCTGCGCTGATGGACTTTGGCTGTGGCGATTTGGAGGAATTACTGGCCCCTCTGTCCGCCCCAGGCCTCGAACCGTTGTTTTCCGAAGCGATGGGCTCTCGGTGGACTTGCAACATGGAGCAATC
This sequence comes from Occallatibacter sp., assembly GCA_035604995.1. Classification (GTDB taxonomy): domain Bacteria; phylum Acidobacteriota; class Terriglobia; order Terriglobales; family Acidobacteriaceae; genus Telmatobacter. The sequence goes on from DATNHL010000335.1 coordinate 6,737, forward strand.
CTGGGTCCGCAAGAAGTTCACCCCGCTTCAGGCTCCGGCTCCCGAGTACCATCCTCATAGCTGGCACCAGGACGGAGCGTTGGGAGTCCGATTTCCCCTGGAACCCGGGGCGGTCGTCCCGATGACCGAGTTGCTGACCTGCTGGATTCCGTTGAACCCCTGTGGCATCGACAGCCCCGGCCTGGAGTTAGTCCGCTGCCGTCAACCCGCCTTGCTTCATTTCACGGAACTCGACGACGCTGCCCTGCGCCGGCGCTTCCCGCCGCACGAATTCTGGGCGCCGGCGCTCGAATTCGGCGATGGGCTGGTTTTCCTCAACAGCATTCTCCACCGCACCTACGCCCATCCGGAGATGCCACACAACCGGCTGAGCGTGGAGTACCGCATCGTCCCTCGTTGACGCTTGCTCGCCAGTGCGGCCCCTACGGCCATCCTCCTGCACGTGGCGCACATGGAGAGATTTCCTAACCTGCATCATTCACGAAGGCGCAGACACGAAAGGCCTGATCTGCTACAAACATGTTGATGAGACAGTGTTTGCTTAGCGAGAAAAGGCCTTTACTTGACAGAGAATAGCACAGCAGAGTGTTTTCTTTTTCCAGAGAT
>DATNHL010000336.1:0-25714 GCA_035604995.1 Occallatibacter sp.
TTGCGGCAGGTTCGTGACCCCCGAGCCGCAGGCTGGATGGGGAATCCGCGGCGCGATAGTTGCGCAGGTCGCGCAGGATTTCCACCTTCTCCCGCGCATATTGACCTGCCAGCCTCGAGAGAGCATACGTGATGATGTCGCTGTGGTGCAGGTCCGGCATGGAGGGATCGCGGCGCATGTTCAGCCATAGCCTGTGCACCAGTTGCACATCGTCCGGGCTCAGGTTGGGCGCGTGCGGACCGATATAGAACACTTTGACCTGGCCGTCGGGATCGACGACATAAAAATTGAACTGCCGCTTGGGCTCGGGCAGAGCTTCCCATGCCTGGCCCATGTGGAAGGCCTGGTCCTCGGCCGTCATCTTGGAGGAGATGCTGGAGATGACTGAGTCCACCTCCAGGTTGTTCGCGCCCTGCACCAGCGCGGCAAACACGTCGCCCGCGGGCACCACCAGCAGAGAAACCTTCTTGCCAAAACTCTCGGCCACGGAGACAGCCTTGGTGAAGATCATCTGCTCGTGTTCGCTGAAGCTCGTCTCCTCGGCGCTCAGATACTCCGGTCCGCCCACGCCCATCATCCGGACACTGATGACCACAACGTCCCTGTCTTCCGTGCTGGTGTGGGCGAGGGTCCACTTCAACGCCAACAGATTGGAGGGGTCGCGCATGGTCACCATCACGCCGCCGGGGCGGATGGCCGCCGACTCGCGGCTGATGGTGTCCTGGTGCTCCAACTGGAAGTGGTCCTTCATCTGCCGCGCGGTGATGGCATGCTTGCGCAGGTTCTCGCGCTCGGAGACGGTGAAGATGATAAAGAAGGCCGCTGCAAAGATGATGCCGCTGACCGTGGCCACGGATTTGGTGAACAGATTCACGATGGCCGTGGAGAGCAGAACTCCGAAGACGGACAGCAGTCCAACCGGAATCTCGGTCTTTCCGATGCGAATGTTCGGCGGCACCTTCCAGCCGCGCTCGCCACGGTACTTCCACCGCAGCACAAGCATCGCCAGGCTGTTGAACGTGAATGACCAGATCACGCCGAAGGCATAAGCCTCGCCGAGGATGATGACGTTGCCACGGCTGCCGATGATGGTGGTCATCTGCAGGATGAAGACCAGGTTGATGATGCGAGAGCTGGTTCCGAACCTGTGATGCGGCTTGCGGAACCAGTCGGTCAGCACGCCATCTTCTGCGACGCGCATGAGCACGCCGGTACTGCCAATCATTGAGGTGTTGATGGCGCCCGAGAGAATGAGGAAACCGACCAGCACGACAAAGATGCGGAAGGCGATGCGCCAGAACATGGGACCGACCATATACATGGCCAGGCCGGCGATGAGGTTGTCTTTATAAAGGGTCGTCCGCTCCAAGGTTGGAATCAACATGGAGGCCAGCAGCGTGGCGCCGCCGGTGAAGATCAGGCTATAAATGGCGATGACAATTGCGGCCCGCTTCAGGTTTTTGAGCTTGGGGTGCTCGATCTCGCGGTTGACCTGGGCCAGGCTCTCCTCGCCGCTCATGGCGAGGACGGAGTGCCCAAATGCCATGAGGATTCCAAACAAGCCGAGCACCGGAACCAGGCGCGTTCCCTTCAGGAATCCCAGCGCATCGTCGCTGAACTTGAGATTCTGCACCACAGGCGCCGGAGGCAGATGGGCGCCGCGAATAAACACTGAATACATGCCCCAGATCAGCAGGATCACCACCATCACAGTAGTGATCTGCATAACCTGCATGGCCTTGCCACTGGACTCTTCAATCCCCTTGATGTTCTGCCACCAGTAGTAGATGGTCACCGCGGCAGCGAACACCGCCGAGGTATGGTTCATGTCGAACTGAAAGGGATTGTTGTGGGCGTCCATCAGAGCCGGAGGCAGCCAGTGGCTGTTGTTGGCCACTGTCATCAGCTCATTCATCAAGCCCGTAATATACTGTCCTGCCGACACGCCGGAGATCGGGCCGGTCAGGATGTAGTCGAACATCAGTGCCGAAACGCTGAGCTTGGCAAAGGTTCCGCCCAGCGCCTCTTTCACCACGCGATACACGCCGCCGCGGGTGAACATCGAACAGCTCTCGACGTAGACCGCCCGCACCGCGAAGCTGAACAGCATGATGCCTAGGATGAACCAGGGGGCCGCTGCGCCCACCGCCTCTTCGGCGATGCCGCCGGCGTAAAAGGCAGACGATCCAAGATCGCACAGAACAATGGAAGCCGCGCGCCAGAAGGAGATAAACGTGAGCATCACGGAGGATGCCACAATGAGCCGTACGCGGTCGGAGGGTGGGGCAACGGTCGTGCGGGAAGATGCCATCGTTAAGGTGCCGGCGCAACGGCCGGCCATTTAGATTCCTCTGAGCGCAATCACCCGCCGCCCTGCGGTGAGTGTATGTCTGAATTAAAACTCAGTCAACAAAATTGATTTGGACCGCAATTCACAGCGAAGACACGAATTCTACTCGTCCTTGCCGAACAACTCTTTGCCGTCCTCGACAAAGCTGATGAGCACGACCACGGACGATCCGACCAGGCCGAGAAAGAACATCGCTTCCAGCACACGCATTGCGAACACAGCCAGCAACATAGATTCGATTGTAGCGCGATTCCCGCTCCACGCGCCGCGTCGCTGCTCATCTCCGGCCGAATGCTTTACACTCGCTCCTGTATGCAGTCTTCACAGTCGAATGCTGGAGCCTGGAGGTTGTGGGCCGCGCCGGTTATCTCCGCAGCCCTGCTGGAGTTGCCTTTTCCGCTCGCCGGGCCGTTGCCCATCTGGCGAACCGTTTTTGCCTGGGTCGGTTTGGTCCCGCTTCTCGCGGCGATTCTCGCGCCGGCCTGCGTCAACGGCCCGCGCCCGCTGCGCAAGAGCTTTCTGCTCGCCTATCTCTCGGGCGTGCTCTGGTACATGGGCAACTGCTATTGGGTTCGCGACACGATGGCCAAGTATGGCGACCTGCCCGCCATCGTTCCTGTCCTGCTGCTCGTCGGATACAGCCTGGTGCTGGGGCTTTATTTTGGACTCTTCGGCCTGGGCGTTGCGCTGGTGCGCCGGGCAACGGGGAACACGCGCTGGGCTCTGGCCGCTGCGCCCATCCTGTGGGCCGGCCTGGAACTGGCCGCCTCGCGCATCACCAGCGTGCCGTGGGATCAACTGGGCTCCTCGCAGGTCGATAATGCCATCGTCAACCAGCTTGCTCCATGGACCGGCGTCTATGGCATCAGCTTTGTGCTGGTCGCGGTCAATGCGCTCATCGCGGGCGGCCTGCTGCTCGATCGTTGTTCCGGCCGGCGTCCGTGGGGCATCGCCGGCGTTGCCCTGATAGCAGCAGGAACGGTGGGCGTTCTGGTGCCCCCGCCGCGGCCCGCAACCACGGCCACCGCCGTGCTGATCCAGCCCAATCTCGATGTGGGCGATGAGAGCCGCTGGGCCGGCCCGGGCGAGTGGGAGGCGCACATGGCCCAGTTTACCCGCCTGGCATCGGAGCAGTGCAAACAATACATTACAGGAATCCCGCAAACCGGCGCGCCCAACAGCGAAGGCGCCTGCCCGCCCACCGCGACGCACCCCGATCTGGTTGCCTGGCCGGAGTCGCCCGCTCCGTTTGACGAGTCCGACCCGCGCTTCCAGCGCTCGATCGCAAAGATCGCGCAAACCGTCGGAGCGCCCATCGTGGTGGGCAACATCGGCTGGACCTTCAACGCGCCCGCGCAGGAGTGGGACTACTACAACTCCGCGCTCATCGTCGGCGCGGACGGCGCGCGCGTGGGCCGCTACGACAAAATCCACCTCGTCCCGTTCGGCGAGTACATCCCCTTCCAGAACCTGCTTAGCTTTGCCCACAAGCTCACCGGCCGCGTCTCGAAGTTCACCCGCGGCGACGGGCCCAAGGTCTTCCGTTTGAACGGCCATCGCTACGGCGTCTTCATCTGCTACGAAGCGGTCTTCGCCGACGAGGTGCGGAATTTCGCGCGCCTTGGCGCCGAGGTCCTCGTCAACATCAGCGACGACGGCTGGTACGGCGACACCAGCGCGCCCTGGCAGCACCTGAACATGGCGCGCATGCGCGCCATCGAAAATCGCCGCTGGATTCTGCGCGACACCAACAACGGCGTCACGGCGGTCATCGACCCCTACGGTCGCGTCCGCCAGAGCATTCCCCGCCACCAGGCCGACGCCCTCCCCGCCCAGTTCGCCTTCCGCGAAGACATCACCTTCTACACCGCCCACGGCGACGTCTTCGGGTGGCTGTGTGTGCTACTCAGTCTCGGGATTGTCGCCTGGTCGGGAAGAAAACTCCTGCGCGCGTGGGCGGCCACGCCCTCTATTCGCGAATAATTCTTTTGCCATTTTACGCGTAGCGATGTATACTATACATCATGCGGAGAACTCAACTCTATCTCGAAGATGACCTCTGGACGGCGCTTCATGCCAAGGCGTTGCTTGAAGGAGCAACGATCTCGGAATTGGTGCGCGTCGCCGTTCGTGAGCGCTACATGGGGAACCTTGCGGAACGCCGCGCCGCGATGCTCGGAATCGTTGGACTTTGGAAGGATCGAGCAGGCATGGAGGATGCGGAATCCGCAGAGTCGTTGGTCCGCAATCTGCGCGATGACGATCGGCTGGAACGGCTGGAACTTGATCGATTGGCATCCGAGTGAGCGTCCTGATCGACTCCGACATTGTCATCGAAGTCCTGCGCGGGCGGGATCAGGCAATCCTCGCGCAATGGAGCGTCCTGGCGGCTTCGACTTCGCCGATCCTGGTATCGCCGATTACCTTCGCGGAGATCGGCGCGGGCGCGCTTGCCGGCGAGACGCCGATGATTGCCCGATTCTTTGCCCCGCTCACCTGCGTTGCAATCGACGAGAAGATCGGCCATTTGGCGGGTGAATATCTGCGCCGATACAGCAAGAGCCACAATCTCAAGATCGCCGATGCTCTCATCGCCGCCTCGGCCGTGCAAAATCAAGCCGCCCTCTGGACCCGCAACCGCAAGCACTATCCGATGGCGGATCTGAACTTTTACGTATGACCAGCGCGAGGCAGCCGAAATCTTCGGCGGCGGCGTCAATGCCTTCTCGCGCTACGAGAACAGCAAGACCAAGCCGCCTCTGGCCCTGGTAAAGCTGCTCAAAATGCTGGACCGTCATCCCGATCTGCTCGAAGAGATCAGGGTGGCGTAGCATCGGACGGGCGCCGAAGCATGGCGGCGCTCTCTCAGGTCCGAAAATCCGGACCTAGGCCCCAGCACCCGGCGGGAGAGAGAACACGCGTAGTCGTGAAATTGCGCGGCGGTCAAGCTGTCCTCCACTAACCGCGCGGAGCGGGCCATGCTAGAACGGGATGTCCTCGTCCTGAATCTCGTCAGGGTCATATCTCTTGACAGTGTCAAGCCGGGTGTCAAGGTTTGCAATGATGACCCTCGCCTGCTCGGCACCGCACGACTTGAGCAATCGGACAAAGTCTCGGACCGTCTCGGTGTTCACCGTCTGATTCGCCTTGTAGTAATAGCCTCCCTCAACGAAGCACCCAATCATTCTGTGGGAGTCGGGAATCGTCCACTCTAGCATAGATGAGCGGTAAATTTCTCCGAGCTTCGATTGGATCTTCGTCAGGTCAGTCAGATACTTGGCGCTCTGTGCAATTTTCGAGGTGATCGACATTAGGGCACTGGCAAATCTGCGGTAGGTCTCAATCTCCTCGTCGCTGAATTCGGTTTCTGTAATCAGTTCGCTTCGAATTGCACGATCAATCTCCGCAAAGCTCTTAATCCTACGGTCGGGATCGGGCTCGCACATCCGGCGAAGCGCGTCTGTGTACTTGAATTGGCTAATGTTGTTGGAGTGAATCAACTGCTCGAACAATTTGCCGACGAAATAGACCTCGGTTGTGAAGTTATATCGTTTGAAGCGAAACTCGTCGGGTGTCGCGCACCACCAATTCAACGTGATGCTCTTATCAAAATCGAGGGAGGTATTGACCTGCTTACCGAATCCCAAATCGATGATCTTCAATTGCCCCTCGTTACTCACCAATAGGTTGCCGGCCCGGATGTCGCGATGGAGCACCCCAGACCGCTCCAAGTAGCTGAACCCGTCAATTGCTTGATTGAACAGGTCATTGAGCTTATCTGGGAATTCCGCCGTGAAGTCTTCGATATCTTTGCCGTCGACGAACTCCATCAAAATATACCCGGAGAATTTCTCAGGGTAGAGGTAGTAGTTGAAGACCCGCACTAGGTTGTTGTGCTGAAGGAGGTGCAGCAACTTTATCTCTCGGACGAAGTTCTCAAATAACGCTTTTCGCTCGCTCTCCTCATATGGCGAATACTTCTTGCACACAAAGTGCTGGCCGATTTGGTCGTCGACGAGTAAAACGGTCTTGCCACATGCACCTTGCCCCAGTTCCTTGATTAGCTTGTAATCGCGGCTGCGGAGGAAACGGACGATTTCGGCCATTGCTTGCCTTGCTTCCTAGTCGGAGGATCAGAACAATTATAGGCTTTACGCTCTCACAAACCGCTTTCTCCTCCTCAACGGTCTCACTTTTGGGGGCACACCGGGGGTGTGCTCCAGGTCTCGATTTTGGGACTTGGGAAGAATCGCCCTTCACACAGCGAGGAACGCCGAATTCAGTACAGTGATATTCTAGATTGGTCGAGAAACACAGATTCACAGTCCAAATCAAAGTCAGGTCATAAGAGCAAAATATGTCGTCACTGAACGATCTCGAATTCGCATATGCTCCCGTGCGCGACCAAACGCGCGACCTGCGGGAGTATCTTTGACCCGGCTCGCATCCGCAGGGAACTCGCCGACATAGAAACCAAACTGGCCGATCCGGCTCTCTGGTCCAATCCCAACGCCACCAAGCCGTTGATGCGCGACAAAAAGCGCCTTGAAAACCTCGTCGCCGACGATGAGCAACTGGTGCGCCGCACGGGCGACATCGAGGCCTACTTTGAGCTGGCGCGCGAGGGCGAAGACGTGCTCGCCGATCTCGAGCGCGACATCAAGGCCCTGGCCGCCTTCAACGAAGAGCTCGAAGCCCGCACCATGCTCAACGGCGAGGCCGATCCGCTCAACGCCATCGTAACCGTTCACCCCGGCGCCGGCGGCACCGAGAGCCAGGACTGGGCCGAGATGCTCATGCGCATGTACCTGCGCTGGGCCGAGAGTGAGGGCTTCAAAACCGAGATCAACGACCTGCAGGACGGCGATGAAGCCGGCATCAAGTCGGCCACCTTCACCATCCTCGGCGAATATGCCTTCGGCCAGCTCGCCGGCGAAAGCGGCGTCCATCGGCTGGTGCGCATCTCGCCCTTCGACCAGGCCAAGCGCCGCCACACCTCGTTCGCATCCGTCTACGTCTCGCCGGAAATCGACGACTCCATCCAGGTCGATCTCAAGCTCGACGACCTGCGCATCGACACCTACCGCTCCGGCGGTAAGGGCGGGCAGCACGTGAACACCACCGACTCCGCCGTGCGCATGACGCACCTGCCCACGGGCATCGTGGTGCAGTGCCAGAACGAGCGCTCGCAGCACAAGAACCGCGAGAAGGCCATGAAGATGCTCCGTTCGCGCCTCTATGAGTTCGAGCTCGAAAAGAAGAAGGCCGTGAGCAAGAAGCTCGAAGACTCCAAGCTCGAGATCAACTTCGGCTCGCAGATTCGCTCCTACGTGCTGCAGCCCTACCGCATCGCCAAGGACCACCGCACCAAGGTCGAAGTGGGCGATGTAGACAAGGTGCTCGACGGTTACCTCGAGCCGTTTCTGCGCGGCTATCTCCTCGCCAAGCGCCGCGGCACCGCCGTGGCCGCCAGCGAATACGACGATCTGGACGTGTAGTTCGTAGAACAGAGAACTGAAAGCTGATCACTGAAAGCTGACCACTGATCACTATGAGCAACGATCCCGCCCTCGTCGACGAAATGCTGCGCAACACTCGCACCATCGCCGTGGTCGGCATGAGCGACAAGACCTGGCGCGCCAGCCACAACATCGGCCGCTACCTGGCCGAGAACGGCTACCGCGTGATCCCGGTCAACCTCGCGCTCGACCATGTGCTGAACCTCAAGTGCTATCCGGACCTCGACGCCGCCCAGGCAGCCGCATTGGAAGAGACCGGCGAGGGCATCGATCTCGTCGACGTCTTCCGCGCCTCCGAGTACGTTCCCGCGATCGTGGACTACGTGATTCGCCTCGCCATCCCCTATCTGTGGCTCCAGGACGATGTGATCCACGAAGAAGCCGTAGCCCGCGCCCGCGCCGCCGGCGTCAAGTGCATTCAGAACGACTGCATCTTTCGCCAGCACGCCGCCCGCCGAACTGCACAACCGGCAATAAAGAAAGCAATCCGTTGCGACTATCCACGAGTAGACTGAGTCCAACAGTCAGGAGTCTTTGCTTCCCGCACATGCGCCTTTCCCCATCGATCTTCGTGCTTACCTTTCTGCTGGCCGCAACGCTGCCCGCGCGCGCAGTCTCCAACTCCGCCGACGCGCCGCATGTGCATGTGGAACTGCTGGTTCCGGGACAGAATCTCTACACCGCCGACAAGCTGAACGATGTGGGCCTCTACTTCAAGCTCGAACCAGGTTGGCACATTTATTGGAAGAATGCCGGTGATGCCGGCGAGCCGCCACACATCAAGTGGACGTTGCCGGAAGGCATCACCGCTGGGCCCATGCAGTTTCCCGCGCCGAAGCGATTGCCCCTCGGCCCCCTGATGGATTTTGGCTACGAAGACGAGGTCCTGTTTCCGCTGAAAATGCATGTGGCCGATAGCGTCAAAGGTGGTCCTGTCACGCTGCATGCCAAGGTTGACTGGCTGGTTTGCCAGAGCAGCTGCATTCCCGGCAAGGCCGATCTGGAAGTGCAGAAAAATGTATGGGTCGGCATGTTTGAGATCCCCTATGTTCCTCCGCCCTCCTTCCGCACCTTCCTCAATCAAATTCCCAAGCTGTTGCCTCCCACCTCCAGGGTCGGCTTCGAGGCCACAAAGCTGGGGTTTCGGCTGACGGTGGAGACGGGCAGACGGGAGACGCAGGCTGTGTTCTTCCCCTCGGAAGCGGAGATTCTCGATAATCCAGCCCCGCAAAAGCTCACTTCTACGGCCACAGGGCTGCTTCTTGATCTCAAGATAGACGCGAATCTTAAGGCAAATCCGGCTGAATTGAAAGGAGTTCTTGAGCTTTCCGGCGGACGGACGTACGAGATCGTGGCGGTCCCTGGCCCTGGCCCGAAGGCCGGACCTGCCGCGCTCTCTTCGCCACCGGCTGCTCCCACCCGGTTGGCGCCGGCCTCCACTGGCCCTGACGCTACTGCTCCGGCGGCAGGATCTGCTCCAACTCAACCGGTCCAAGAGCGGCGTGCGGTCGCCATCTCCATTCCCGGACCCATTCCGAGCGCTCCTGTCCCGGCCGCAGGGGTTGGCCTGTTCCGCGCTGCCGGCCTCGCCTTCCTAGGCGGCCTGCTCCTCAACCTCATGCCCTGCGTGTTTCCAGTCCTGTTCCTCAAGGGCCTCTCGCTGGTCAACTCCGGCAACGAGGAGAGGCACAAGCTCCGCGCGCACGGCCTGGTCTATGCCGCCGGCATTCTGGCTTCGTTCTGGGCGCTGGTGGCGCTGCTCCTTGTGCTCCGCGCCGCCGGAGCCACGCTCGGCTGGGGATTCCAGTTCCAGTCGCCGGTCTTTCTGGAACTGATGGCCGGCCTGCTCTTCTTCCTCGGCCTTTCGCTGGCCGGGCAATTCGAAATTGGCCTCACCCTCACCAGCGCCGGTGGTTCTCTCGCCGCCAAGCAGGGCTACACGGGAAGCTTCTTTACCGGCGTGCTGGCCGTGGTGGTGGCCACCCCCTGCACGGCTCCCTTCATGGGCGCGGCCCTCGGCTACGCCTTGGCGCAGAGCGCCGCGGTCACCTTTGCCGTCTTCACCGCCCTCGCGCTCGGCCTTGCTGCACCGTATGTGGCGCTCACCCTGCAACCCGCCTGGACGCGTCTCCTGCCCCGTCCCGGAGCCTGGATGGAAGTCATGAAGCAGGCCGTCGCGGTACCGATCTTTATCACGGTCATCTGGCTGGCCTGGGTGCTCGCGCAGGCCTATGGCGCCGGCCTTCTGGCCGCCCTGCTGGCCAGTTTCCTCCTGCTGGCGATTGCGGGCTGGTTTCTCGGCCGCTGGCCGGCCAAGCGCTGGTCCACGGTGACAGCAGCGGTGATCGTGCTGGGGGTGATCGCGGCGCTGACAGTTGCACCAGGGAAGATGGCCGCTCGGAAGTTCAATCCGCGCGACGTTCTGACGGTGGGAATTACGGGTCAATGGGAGCCATGGTCGGCTGAGGCTGTTAGCCGCTACCTGTCGCAGGGCCGCCCCGTCCTCGTGGACTTTACCGCCAGTTGGTGTCTTAGCTGCCAAGTCAACGAGCGCGTGGCGCTCAATCAGCCCGACGTGGAGAAGGCATTTTCCGACTCGAACGTGGCGTTGCTGCGCGCGGACTGGACGCGCCACGATGACGCCATCACCCAGGCGCTCGCCGCGCTCGGCCGGAGCGGCGTCCCTGCCTACGCGCTCTATATCCCAGGTGAACCGAGCCCGCGGCTCCTGCCCGAAGCCCTCACGCCGGGAATTGTGCTCGATGCGCTCGCGAAACTGCCCAAAGCCGCAACTCAAGCAGCCGCAGCAACGTCAAATTCAAAGTAAGCCAATGCACGTCGATCGTCTGATTTCCCCTCAGGAGGTTGACTCTCATGGTTTCACTCGCCCGCCTTTCAGCCTGTGCGGTTCTGGCCGCCGCGCTGCTCCCTCTCCCAGCCGTGGCCCAGGAGGTCCGCGTGGGTGCACCGGCTCCGGCCTTCACTGCCACCGACTCCCGCGGCCAGACCGAGACGCTGGCCCAGTACCGCGGCAAGTACATTGTGCTTGAGTGGCACAACCAGGGTTGCCCGTACACCCGCAAGCATTATGTCTCCGGGAACATGCAGGTTTTGCAGAAAGAGTGGACCGCAAAGGGCGTGGTCTGGTTCACGGTGATCTCTTCGGCGCCCGGCAAGCAGGGCTACGTAACGCCAGCCGAGGAAAACGCCTACATTTCTCAGGTACACGCGGCTCCCACCGCGGTCCTGATGGACCCCGAGGGCAAGCTCGGCCGCCTATACAGCGCCAAAACCACGCCGCAGATGATCGTCATTGATCCTGCGGGCAAGGTGATTTACGACGGCGCCATCGACGACCGCCCCACGCCCGATCCCGAAGATATCAAGGGCGCCGACAACTACGTCTCCGACGCGCTGACCGAGGCGATGGCCGGCAAGCCCGTGAATCCCGCATTCACGCGGCCCTACGGCTGTTCGGTCAAGTATCCGGATTGAGGAGCCAGCAAAGGGGTGTGTGCTCTTGTCTTCCGCTTCATACTCTGATTATTTGAAGACCGCTTTTGCCGCTTCCTCGACTTCCTCTTTGGTGGGCCTGGCAACTGTTTGCCCGATAGACCACCTGTGGCCGAAGGGGTCGCGCAACTGTCCATAACGGTCGCCCCAGAACTGGTCGGCGAGGGGCATGGTCACCTCGGCTCCTGCGGCCACGGCCTGCGCCCACACGGCATCGGCATCCGCGACCTGCAGATGGAAAGTAACCGGGCTGCCTCCCAGGGCCTCCGGAGTTTGAGATTTACCGCCCATGGAAGCGGAGAAGTCGTCGCTCATCATCAGCACGCCGCCGTTGATGTTCATGCTGGCGTGCATCAGTTTGTCGCTGTTGGGCGCCGCGTGGCGCGCCAGTTCCACCGCGCCAAAGGCCGCCTTGTAAAAGTCGATAGCCGCGGCCGCGTTGCTGACCACGATGTAGGGAATGAAGGTCGGGTTGCTCATGTCTGTCCTCCAGGAAGTCTCTTCGCGAGAGCTGCGCGTAGATGGGTGGGGAACCGCGCGAAGCGAGTCTACCACGGGTTGTTGAATGTTGGGTGACTCGATTTCAGCCGCCCGTGACGGTCCAAACCGGGTTCAGTCTCTGACGTGCTTGCGGGCGCGAATCCGTCGAATCTCTTCCATCCGCTGTGCGAGCAGCTTTTCCCGCCCCTCCTGCGTGGGCTGGTAATAGCTGTGCCCGCGAAGCGAGTCGGGCAGGCAGTCCATGTCGGCCACGCGGTCTTCTTCGTCGTGGGCATAGCGGTAGCCCTTGCCGTAGTCGAGCTCCTTCATCAGCCGCGTGGGCGCGTTGCGCAGGTGCAGCGGAACCGGCTCCTGGCGGGTGTGTTCGATCTCCTCCTGCACCGCGCCCCAGGCGGTGTAGACGGAATTCGACTTGGGGGCCAGCGAAAGATACACCACGGCCTCGGCCAGCGCCAAATCGCCTTCGGGTGAGCCCAGGAAATCGATGGCTTCCTTGGCGGAGAGGCAGAGGTTGAGCGCCTCGGGCGCGGCCAGGCCGATGTCTTCCACAGCCATGCGCACAATGCGCCGCGCCAGGTAGAGCGGGTCCTCGCCGCCGGCAAACATGCGGGCGAGCCAGTAAAGCGCCGCGTCGGGATCCGAGTTGCGCACGCTCTTGTGCAGCGCGGAGATCAGGTTGTAGTGCTCCTCGCCCGACTTGTCGTACATCAGCACGCGCTGCTGCACAGCCTCGACGGCCAGCGCCCGGTCGATGTGCCCGCCCTTGGCTTCGGATTGGGCCAGTTGCGCTGCGACTTCGAGCGTGTTGTAGGCGCTCCGGCAGTCGCCGCTCGAGTAGCCGGCGATGACCTTGATCGCATCGTTGTCGGCCGTCAGCTTCAGCGCGCCCAGCCCGCGCTCCGGATCGTCCAATGCCCTCCGCAAGAGCCGCTCGATGCAATCGTCGCTCAGCGGCTGCAGCACATACACGCGGCAGCGCGAGAGCAGCGCGGAGATGATCTCGAAGGACGGATTCTCCGTCGTCGCGCCGATCAGCCGGATGGTCCCGCGCTCCACATACGGCAGAAAAGCATCTTGCTGCGCCTTGTTGAAGCGGTGAATCTCATCCACAAAGAGAATCGTTCGCGAGTGCAGCTCCGCGGCCTGCGCGGCTGCCGCCATCACCTGCTTGATCTCCTTGATGCCGCTCATCACCGCGGAAAACTCGATGAAGTTGGCCTTGGTGGTCTCGGCAATGATCTTCGCCAGCGTTGTCTTACCCACCCCCGGCGGACCCCACAGGATCATCGAGCCCGACCCTGATCCGTCCAGACTGTCGCGCTCGATCTGCACCCTGAGTGGCTTGCCCGGGCCGAGCAGGTGTTCCTGCCCGCTCATCTCCTCCAGGCTGCGCGGCCTCATGCGCTCGGCCAGCGGCGCGGTGCGCAACGGGCCTTTGGGGCCTTCCGGCTCACCGTCAAACAGACTCATCTCCGCCCTCCACGCAGATCTACAGGCGCGCTCCGTACGCTCCGCTGCCGCGCCGCTTCATAGAGCAAGACGCTGGCCGCGACCGACGCATTCAGGCTCTCGATTGGGCCGGGGCAGGGAATTGTCAGCGCGCCGTCGGCCTTTGCCGCCAGTTCCTCGGGCACACCGTTGCCCTCGTTGCCAATCAGCAGCGCCACAGGCCCGGCCAGGTTCACTAGATCCGCGGGTTCGGCCGCATGCACGGTCGTGGTCCAGACCTTCACGCCCACTTCCCGCAGACGCATGAAGCATTCATCCACGCTTGCCGTCACCAGAGGAAGGCGAAAGACGCTCCCCGCCGAGGCTCGCACCGCCTTGGGGTTCCAGGCGCTTACGGTGCCCGGCAGGCTGATCACGCCATCGGCGCCAAAGGCCTCGGCCGAGCGCAAAATGGCTCCCAGGTTGCCCGGGTCCTGCAGGCCGGCTAGCACCAGCACCAGCGGCGTCGCTTTCCGATGCACATCAAGAAAGTGGGCCCAGGTCCAGTCGGGCGGTTCCACCAGCGCGGCAATTGGCTGAGGCGCCTCAGTAGTCAACACGGAGTCAAGCAGATCCTTCGGCAGCAGAAGCACATCGATTTCCCGGCTGAGACCTAACCCCTCAAGCAAATGCTCAAAGCCCTGCGCCACAAACACGCATTCGATCCGCAGGCCTGCGCGCACCGCTTCCTCCAGCAGGTTCGGCCCCTCGATCCCGGCCAGCCCCCGCCCTTGGCGGCCGGTTTCGCGCAGGGGCTGGGCCAGCGCACGGCGCAGTTGTTTCAGGCGCGGATTCTGTTTACTCTGTACAATTCGAAGTGGCATCGATCGGGAAACCTTGAAGCCTACGCCGATTCTAAGCTTGTTTTCCTGGGCGGCGGGCCAGCCCTTTGCAACTGCACAACTTGCCCGTCGCGGCGGGCTGTGTTAGTTTCCGTCTTTAAGGTGTCTGCGATTCCAGCATTTCCACCCGCCGGTTCGCCTTGGCCAACGGTGCAGGTGGAAACAGCCCAGAGAACCGAGGTAAGCCTTCTTGTCCGCGGAGATCTTGCGCGTCCATCCCGATGAACCCCAGGCAGACCGAATCGATTACATCGTTTCCTGTCTGCGCAAGGGCGACGTGGTTGCCCTGCCCACCGACACCTTTTACGGCCTTGCCGTCGACCCGGTGAACCTGAACGCGGTGGAACGGATCTACCAGATCAAGACGCGCCAGAAGCACAAGCCGCTCTCCTTGCTTATCGCCTCGGTGGCCCAGGCCTACGAGCTGGCCCGCGACTCCGACGCCCAGCTGGACAAGCTGGCCGAGCGCTTCTGGCCCGGCCCGTTGACCATCATCGTGCGCGCTGGCACCAAGCTGCCCCTGCGCTCCACGGCCAACACCGGCAACGTGGCGCTGCGCGTGCCGGACGCGGCCATCCCCCGCGCGGTGGTCGAGCGCTTCGGGCTGCCCATCACGGCCACTTCGGCCAACCTGCAGGGCGCGTCCGAATGCACCCACGCGGCCTGCGTCCGCGACCAGATCGGCGACCGCATCTCCCTCATCATCGACGGAGGCCCGACCGGCCACGCGCAGCCCACCACGATTGTCGATCTCTCCCTGGGGCCGGGGCGCTTTGAGATTCTGCGCGAGGGCGCCATCCCCACGCACGAGATCGTCATGGTCCTGCAGCGCTAGGGGAGAGGGTGCGCATGAAGCGCCAGTCAAACTCGAAGCCGCGCTCCTCACGCCCTCGCGGTTTCCTGCTGCGGATCTCCCTGGTCGTCCTGCTCGTGCTGCTTGCCGGGCTGCTCGCCTGGTGCCGCTCGGTCTACGTGCAGATTGAGAGCTATGCCGGCCACGATCAGGCAGCGCCCTCCGACGCCATCGGCGTCTTCGGCGCTGCCGAGTACGACGGCCGCCCCTCGCCCGTCTACCGCGCCCGCCTCGATCATGCCCTCGATCTCTACCATCACGGCATCGCGCCACTCATCGTCACCCTGGGCGGCAACGGCGGCGACCAGTACTCCGAGGGAGCCGTGGGCCGCGAATACCTGGAGGGCCAGGGCGTCCCGGAAGAAGCCATCATCGCCGAGACCGAGAGCCGCAACACCGAGGAATCCGCCCGCCGCATCGCCGTCATCGCCCGCGCCAATGGATTAAGAAGGCTGGTCATCGTCAGCGACGGCACGCATCTCTTTCGCATCCACGAAATCTGCGCCGCCGACGGGCTGGACGTGCTCACCTCGCCGCGCCCTCACGCCGCCGTCGAAGACGGGTCGCGGCAATTCGAGCGCATCGAACACGAGATTCTCAGCTACACGCTCTGGCGCCTGCATCTGCACTGAGGGCGGCAGCGGAGCGAGGATCGAGATTTCGCGGTAGAATTGGCGCCATGAGAATTCAAAAGCTGCGCCTTGCCTGCCTCCTTGCTTTTTGCACTTTGGCGGCTTTGCACGATTGCCGAGCTCAATCACCCGCGGGCGATGGCCACGGGTGTGTCGCTCTCGGAAAGAAATACGAGACAAGCTTGGATCGGTACACAAAATTGGGGCGGGTTACCTGGAGTCCGCGCCTTGGATCGTGCATCGCAGAGGCGACGAATATTGTTGCAGGGACCGAGATGTACACAATAACCTCCCTTCCTTCCGGGAAGAATCAGTTCTCTTCCGGAGGGGTGACATCCTGGCTCGACAAGAGCAGGGAGCAGGAGACGGGAAAGCGGGAATCTATGTGGAAATTCCTCGTGTCGGAAAAGAAGAACTGATCCTTCGCGCGTGGATCCTGCCAGGCGGTTGCCGTCATCGGACACAGAGCACCCCCAGCGCAAACCCCGCCGCGCTGGCCGTCGACAAAAAATTCACCGCATCGTTGTTCAGCCAGCCCCGGCGCTCCAGCGTCGCCCCAAGCAGGCTGTCGGAGAACAGCCCGAAAACCCCGCCTGCCGCACTGACCCAGAAGAGCCCCAGCCCACCGCGTAGCGCCAGCGTTCCGATCCCCGCCACCCCCCCCGCGGCAATTGCGCCGGCCAACGTGCCCACCACGCTCACAGCCCCATCCGTGCCCGCATCGACGGCCCGCAGCGTGGTAATCATCCGTGGCCTGGCGCCAAGCACCTGTCCAATCTCCGACGAAACCGTGTCTGCCGCCGCCTCGGCCAGCGCCGCCAGTCCGGGGGCGAAAAGAGGCAAGGGGGCCAGCGTCCCCGGCGAGAACCAATGCGTATCGATCAGCCACGACTGCACCACCTCCGAGCAGGCCACCGCCGCAACGCCCAGGTTGGCCGTCACCTGCGCTGCGGAGCGGCCGTGGCGCTCCTCAGCCGTGCCCAGCGCGTTCTTCGCCCGCCCCAGCCGCGTTGCGCCCCAGGCCAGCAGCGAGACCGCCAGCACAGGCGCCAGGGCCGTGTGCCAGGGCTGGTAGGGAAATGTCGCGGTCGAAAACATCAGGCTGGCAGTGATCACAGTGCCGGCTGCCGCGCCAGGCGGCGTAGCGGCGCGCAGTTTGAGCACCACCAGCGCCAGCAGCAGGCTCAGCCCGATGGTCCAGATGGCCACCGGAAGCGCCTGCGTGGCCCACCAGTGCGTTTCGAGCACCAGCCCGGTCCCTGCAAACGGGACCACCAGCAACAGCACAACCTTCGATTGCCAGCCCAGTCTCGCTTGATCCACGCTTCATGGTATCGCCTTGTCTGCGCCGATACCTTTACGCGTCCCGCCAGCGTCTAACCCCCGGCTGCCTGATTTACAATCACACAGTAAGCAGGAACAAACTGAATGAGGCTTTTTCCCATGAATGTAGGCCAGGCGCGCATGCGGTTGGTTCAAGGGGGCGCGGCGCTTGCGGCCGCAGCCCTGGTTGTCGGCTGCGGCTCCGCCTATCGCCCCGTTGTTACGCCCATTACCCCCAGCGGGCCGCCGGCGCAACCGTCGTCCTACGCCGTGGTGGTTTCGGCGCCGTCCACAACATCGCCCGGAGTTGCCACCGTCATCGACTACTCCGGCGATACGGTGCTGGCACTGGCGCCTATCGGTCCCGGACCGACCACCTTCACCATCGATGAGACGGGCTCCAACGGCTACACCGTCAACAGCGACGGCACCCTGAGCAATTTCCCAGTCTCCAGCAACCTGCAGGCCAAGAACGTAACCTACACCACGCTCCCCGCCACCGCGCAGCCTGTCAACCTGTTTACCCCATCCGTGGGCCTTTACGCCGCGGATTTGAATGGGAACGATGCGGATGTTTTCACCGGGTTTCCCCAGGCCTTCAAGCTGGCCATTCCCGTCAACAATACGCCCGTAGCGATTGTGGGCCCTGCCGTGAATGGCCAGCGCGTCTTCGCCCTCACGCAGGGCACCGTCGCCAGCGGCACGGCGTGCAACACCTCACCCACGTCGGTCGGCGTCAATGGCGAGGCAGACGGCATCGAATTGTCCCCCTATTCGGTCTCCAGCCACATTGCGCTCGATCCTTACAACCCCACCAACAGCGCGGGTGGCACAATGAATGGTCAGTGCCCGGTTTTTGCCGTCGAGACCCCCGACAACAAGCGGCTCTTCGTGCTCAACCGCGGAAGCGACTCGGTATCCGTAATCAACGCCCAGGACAACACGCTTGATCAATGCACGCCTTTTGTGAATCAGAGTGGCCAGACCGTGTATTGCCACCCCATTCTCCCGCTTTCGCTTACCGCCGTGAGCGCACTGAATGCCGCGTACAAGGCGGCCGGAAGTCCTGCCGACGGCGCAACCGGAACCCCTCCCAACGGCACTACCGGGATGGCGCAGACGGCGGGGCCGGTCTATGCCGAGTACAACCCGGCCACTGCCCAGTTGATTGTGGCCAACTATGACGGCGGAACCATCAGCGTCATCGATGTCAGCGAAGACGAGTACGGCAACGACAGCCAGACCTTCGGCACCACCTTTACCATCCCGGTGGGCAAAAATCCCGCCGCCGTCACGGTGCTCAGCGACGGCAGCCGCGCCTACACCGCCAACCAGACCGACGAGACCGTGACCGTTGTGACCCTCAGCAGCCATACCGTGGAAAAGACGCTGCCCATCACCGGCCATCCGCGCACCGTAGTCTCCACTCAGAACTCCGAGCAGGGCAAGGTCTACGTCGCCTCGCCCGACAGCCCATACCTCACCATCCTGCGCACCGATCTGGACATTGTGGACACCACCGTCCTGGTGGAAGGCAACATTGTCGATGTGCGCGTGACCACGCAGAACGGATCCAGCGGAAACGCCAATACCATGAGCCGGAGACCCGGTTTTGGCCAGCCCTGCTACCTGCCTCCCAGCCTGGAGCCGGCGCCCACCGGTACGCAGACCGCCCTGGACGTTTGCCGGACGCTACCGTAACCCGGCTTAAAACCTCGGTTCACTGAGAAAAGGCAAAGGGTCATTCCATCCAACCGGAATGACCCTTTGCCATTGCCGCCCTGGGGTCCGGTCGAGGGGAGTGCATGGAAGAGAAGCCAGTTGCCACAAAAGCCCGCCCGGAAAAGGTGCGTCTGGACCTGCTGCTCGTGGAGCGCGCCCTCGTCCCCAGCCGCGAACGTGCCCGCGCACTCATCCTGGCCGGCCGCGTGCTGGTGCGCGAGCAGAAGGTCGACAAGCCCGGTACGTCTGTTCCTGAGGATGCGCCCATCCGCCTGCTGGGCGAGGAGCAGCAATACGTCAGCCGCGGCGGCCTCAAGCTCGCCGGCGCCCTCCATCACTGGCAGATTGCGGTCGCCGGCCGCGCCTGCCTCGATGTAGGCGCCTCCACTGGCGGCTTCACCGACTGCCTGTTGCAGCATGGCGCGGCCCACGTCACCGCCGTCGACACCGGTTTCGGCCAGATCGCCATGAAGCTCCGCAACGACCCCCGCGTCCGCCTCGTCGAGCGCACCAACGCCCGCCTTCTGAAACCAGGAGCGCTGTCGGCTCCCGGGGGAGACAGGGAGCTATCGCTCCTGGTGATGGACGTCTCCTTCATCTCGGCCACGCTGGTACTTCCGGCGGTCCTCGCTGCCGCGCCCGCGCTTGAAGAGGCAGTCATCCTGGTCAAGCCGCAGTTCGAGGCCGGCCGCGGCCGCGTCGGCAAGGGAGGCATCGTACGCGACCCCGAAGCCCATCAGCTAGCCATCGACCGCGTCGCCGATTGCGTCCGCTCCCTCAATTGGAAGGTCGTCGAGACCATACCCTCGCCCATTACCGGCGCCGAAGGCAACCGCGAATTCCTGCTCTACGCCCGCCGTGCCGGAGCTTAGCCACCGCGCAGGTGCCTGGGTGCCTGGGTGCCCCATCCTTTCCGCACCTTTGGCGGAAAGGGTGGGAAAGCACGAACTTAACCCAGCCCCCGCCGGGAGAGACAAATCTCATGGCGCGCGAGCGCCGTCCGCCGCATCGCAGGTGCCAGGTGCTCGGGTACACTGGGAACGCATGGTTCGTGTCGCGATCGTCTGCAAGCCGCTGAAAGAGGAGCTCACCCGCCTGCTGCCCGAGCTGATCGGGTGGTTGCGCCAGCGCGGCTATGAGCCACTGCTCGACCAGGAGGCCGGCAAGTACACCGCGGCCGCTCCGGTGGTCGGGCGAGCCCAGATGCCAGCCTGCGCGCCCGGCCTGGTCATCGTGCTCGGCGGCGACGGCACGCTGCTCTCGGTCGCGCGCATCTTTGCCGCCACCGGCACACCAATCTTGAGCGTCAATCTCGGCTTTCTCGGATTCCTCACCGAAGTCCGCCTGGCCGACCTCTACCAAACGCTCGAAGGCTGGTGCGCCAACTGCTACGAAGTTGACGAGCGCGCCATGCTCCACGCCGAGCTGTGGCGCACGGGCCAGCTGCACTCGAGCCACGAGGCCCTCAACGACGTGGTCATCTCCAAGGGAGACATCGCCCGCATGGGCGACTTCGCCGTCGAGTTGGACGGCAAGAAGGTGGCAGATTTCCGCGCCGACGGCGTCATCGTCTCCACGCCCACCGGCTCCACGGCCTACACGCTGGCCGCCAACGGCCCCATCCTCACGCCCGACGTGGACGCCATGGTGGTCACCCCCATCTGCCCCCACCTGCTCACCCTGCGCCCCATCGTTGTTCGCGGCGACGCGAACCTGACCGTGCGCGTGGTCGGCATTCCCACCACGGCGCTGCTCACCGTCGACGGCCAGCAGGCGGTTGAACTGCTGTGCGGGGACGAGGTCCGCTGCCGCCGCTCGGTCCACACTGTCAAGCTGGTCCGTCTCAGCGAAGGCAGCTTCTTTGAAGCCCTGCGCAGCAAACTCAGCTGGGGCGAGCGGTAGGGAAATTCACTCCCGCGGCATGAGGATGCGGAGCCCGTCCTGAACAAGAGACGCCTGCATCGGAATGCGGCCCAACCACTCGCCGTCGGCCTGAAAGTGCGGGGCGGCCGCGGTCGATGGACGGCAGGAAAAGCCGGTCGCCGCGACAGAACGAAGAAAGCCATTGCGGCTGTTGAGCCCAAGCCAGCCCGAAATGAACCATAGTGGTAACGAGAGCCATGCCGGCGGGCTCAGGATCAGAAGCTGCATTTGTGTATCCCAAATGCCGGCCCTGCGGTCTGTGAGCCCGCTGAAGAGACCGCCAAGGTTGTCCACGCGGACGGCCATCACACTTACGGCCCGCTCAACGACGGTCGCGCCCGACGCCGCCTCCGTGTACTCAACCTCGAACGGGTCGAAACGCCGGGTGACAAACAGACACGCCGCGCGTGAGTAGTATGCCATGCGGCCGAGTTGGGATTTGTGAGCCCCGTGCGCGTCGTAGACGAGCGCGCCGTCCGGGCCTGCTCCGGCCATGGCAGCGAAATAGCGGACGTTGTCTCCCCATGCAATTTTGCCGATGGGCACCAACTGCGCCTTGGAATGGATCTGTTGCAGTGCGGCTTTCAAGGGGTCGAGTGACACGCGCAAGTGCCGGGCCAATGCGTTCGCGCTCCCGAGCGGAATGATGCCGAGGGCGGCCGAGTGTTCACCCGATTCGGAGACAAGCCCCTGGAGCACCTCATGAGTTGTGCCGTCGCCTCCGCAGGCGAAGATGGCCTCTGCTCCTCCGCGGACAGCTTCCGCGGCCTGGGCGGCTGCGGAGCCGGGACCTGTGGTGGCCGTGAGTTCCACGCGATGGCCAAGGGCCGAGAGCGTCTCGGCGACCCGGCGAAGTTGCTCTGCGCGAAGGTGCCGCTTGCGGCCTGACGCGGGATTGTAGATGAGGACGCAGTGCACGTCCTCATCTTACGGCGCGGTCCCGGGAAACAGGGCAGTGCACGGTGCGGGAATGGCGAACTTATCCGGCTTTTTCCGTCAACTCCGCCCACCGCGCATAGAGAGCGTCGTTCTCGTGCTGTGCGGCGCCCAGTTCTACGAGCGCCTCCTGCAGCGCCGTGGCGTTGGTGGCAATCTCCGGATGCTCGACGCGGGTGCGCGCGGCGGCCAGCCGCGCATCGGACTCTTCGACCCTCTGCTCAATGGTGGCGAATTCTCGGGCTTCGAGATAAGAGAGCTTCTTCTTGCCGCTCGCTGGCGGCGGGACTTCAGCGCCAGTCTGCTGCGTGGCGCTCGAACCGTCGGCCCGACGCGCCGTCTTGCGCTGCTCCGCACCACCCCGTTCCAGCTCGTCCTGCTCTGCCAGCCAGTCTTCCCACTGAGCGTAATCGGCGAAGCGTCCTGTGTTGCCGCGGCCGTCGAGGCCGAGAACAGTCGAGGAGACGCGGTTCAGCAGGTAGCGATCGTGCGTGACCAGCACGAGCGCGCCGGGGAACTCGAGCAGATTCTCTTCGAGGATTTCGAGCGTGGGAATGTCCAGATCGTTGGTCGGCTCGTCGAGCAGCAGAACATCGGCCGGCTCCAGCATCAGCTTGGCAATCAGCACCCGCGCTCTCTCACCGCCGGAGAGGTTGCGCACCGGCTGGTTGAGCTGCTCGCCGGTAAACAGAAACCGCGCCGCCCAACTGGCCACGTGCACCGTACGCCCCTGGTGGATCACGCCGTCGCCCTCCGGCGCAAGCGCGCGGCGCAGCGTCAGGTTCTCGTCGAGCTCCCTCATCTGGCTGAAGTAGACCATCCTTAACGCCTCTGCCCGCTTGATGGTCCCCTGCGCCTGCTCAATCTCGCCCCTCAGCAGCCGCAGGAGCGTCGTCTTGCCGCTGCCGTTCGGTCCCACCAGCCCCACTTTCATACCCGCCGTCAGAACGAAGTTAAGCCCGCTAAACAGGAGGCGCTGGCGCTCTTCGCCTTTTGGTCCGGGTTCCTCGGCAGATTCGGAAGCCGGAACCGCCAGCGCCACACTCTCGAACTCCACCAGCCGCTTGGTCTTCCTCTGGCTGGCCTCGAAGTCTATTGCGGCGGTGTTCACGGTCGTGCGCGAGTCCATGGCTGCCAACTGGCCGATCAGCTCATTCGCATTGTCGATGCGCGCCTTCGATTTGGTCGTCCGCGCCTTTGGCCCGCGTCTGAGCCATTCAATCTCCGTCCTTACCCGGTTGCGCAGGCTCTCCTGTTGGCGGCTTTGCGATTCAAGATAGGCCTGCTTTTCTTCGAGAAACCGGCTGAACGTCCCTTTCACCCGGAACAGCCCATCGGCAAACACCCGATTCAGCTCCACAATCTGACTCGATGTCGATTCCAGAAAGTAGCGGTCGTGGCTCACGGTCACCGCGGCGAACGACGACGAGCGCAGCAGCTCTTCCAGCCATTCGATCCCTGCCAGGTCCAGGTGGTTGGTCGGCTCGTCCAGCAGCATCACCTCTGGCTCAATCACCATGGCCTCGGTAACGGCCAGCCGCTTGCGCCAACCGCCGGAGAGCGAAGCCGCCTCCGCATTAAGGTCGGCAAAGCCGGCCCGCCCGGTCAGCTCCCGCAACCGACCCTCGCGCTCGGCCTCGTTCACGTGGGCGGCGGCCAGCGCCTGCTCCAGCACCTGACGAATGGTGAGCCCCGGAACAAAGCGCGAGTCCTGCGGCACGTAGGCGGCGCGTGCGCGCTTGCGTACCGCGAGCTCGCCCGAGTCGGGCTCGACCTGCCCGGCCAGCACAGCCAGCAGCGTGGACTTGCCCGCCCCGTTAGGCCCGATCAGCCCGATCCGGTCGCCGTCCTCGACGGTGAGAGAGATATTGCGAAACAGCGGCGTAGCGCCGAATTGCTTGGTCACGGATTGCGCGTTAAGAATCGGAGGCATCTGTTCCAAGGATACTTTGTTGGCCCTTGCGCCGGGCCAGGGGCCGTCGCGCCGGCAGGCGCATTTGCCCGAGGCCGGCGAGGCTCTAGACTAGACCCATGCTGGATTACGAAATTTCCCCAACAGAGACCGCAGCGCTCCTCACCGAAGGCAAGGCCCGCCTCATCGATGTCCGCGAGCCCTGGGAATTTGCCACCGCCCGCATCGACGGTAGCGTCGCCATGCCCATGGGCGACCTCCCCGCCCGCGTCCACCAGGAACTCGACCCCGACGACCACCTCGTCATCGTCTGCCATCACGGCCTTCGCTCCATGAACGTCGCAGTCTGGCTGCGCAACCAGGGCTACGAGCAGGCCCAATCCCTGCGCGGCGGCCTCGAGGCCTGGTCGGCGGAAGTCGACCCTGCGGTCCCTCGCTATTAGTTCGCGCTAGCCGCCAACCGAGCGGCACAGCGCCCCGACGGCCTATACTTTCGTTTGTCGAATTCCTTCCAAGGGAGCAAGTCCATGCCTTCGTCCGCCGTTGCTTATGCCCGCCAGAACTATCCGCGTTTTCTTGATGAACTGAAGGCTCTGCTGCGCATTCCCTCGGTCTCCACGCTGCCCGAGCACAAGGGCGATTGCCGCCACGCCGCCGAGGTGCTCGCCGCCGACCTGAAGAAAATCGGCATGGAGAACGTACGCCTCATCGAAACCGCCGGCCATCCTCTTGTCTACGCCGACTGGCTGCACGCGGCCGCCAAGCCCGGGGCCCCCGCGGACAGGTCTTCGTCCGCGGGGTGGAAGCCCACCGCGCTGGTCTATGGTCACTACGACGTGCAGCCGCCCGACCCGCTGGACGAGTGGCTCTCGCCGCCCTTCGAGCCCACCGAGCGCAACGGAAACCTCTACGCCCGCGGCGCAGTCGACGACAAGGGCCAGGTTGTCGCCCAATTGAAGGCGCTGGAGTCGCTGCTGGCGTGCAACGCCTCGCTGCCCATCAACGTGCGCGTGCTTCTCGAAGGCGAAGAGGAAGTTGGGGGGGAGGGGATTGCCGGCTACGTCGCCTCAAAGCCCGCGGACCTCAAAGCCGACTTCGCCCTGGTCTCCGACACCGAGCTGTTTGCGCCCGGCCTGCCCACTCTCTGCGTCGGCCTGCGCGGCATGATCTACACCGAGCTCGAAGTGCGCGGCGCCAAGACCGATCTGCACTCCGGCATGTACGGCGGCGCGGCGCCCAACCCGTTCTTCGCGCTGGCGCAGA
Source organism: Occallatibacter sp. (assembly GCA_035604995.1). Taxonomy (GTDB): domain Bacteria; phylum Acidobacteriota; class Terriglobia; order Terriglobales; family Acidobacteriaceae; genus Telmatobacter. Next base: position 24,778 of record DATNHL010000336.1, read on the forward strand.
TCCTCGCCGGTCTCAAAGACGAACACGGCCACATCCTCATCCCCGGCTTCTACGACGACATCATCCCTCCCAGCCCCGAAGAGCTTGCCGCCTGGCGGAGCCTGCCATTCGACGAGGAGCAGTACCGCATCCACGAGGTGGGAGCGCGGGAACTGGTGGGCGAGGCCGGGTACAGTGTGCTGGAACGCACCTGGGCGCGGCCAACGCTCGACGTGCATGGCATTCCCGGTGGCTTTATCGGGGCGGGCGCCAAAACGGTGATCCCCGCCAAGGCGCTGGCCAAGGTCTCCATGCGCCTGGTTCCCGGCATGACCCCGGCCAAGGCCTTTGCCCTCTACAAGAGCTACGTGGAGAAGATTGCCCCCGCCGGCGTCGACGTCGAAGTGCGCCTGATCCACTCCGGCGACCCATGCCTCATTCCCGTCGGCAATCCCTACATCCAGGCCGCCACGCGCGCTCTGCACGAGGTGTGGGGCCAGGACACGGTCTTCATCCGATCGGGCGGCTCCATCCCGATTGTGGGCGACTTCGACCGCCACCTGGGCCTGCCCAGCGTGATGATGGGCTTCGGCCTGCCCGACGACAACATCCACGCCCCCAACGAGAAGTTCCACCTGAAGAACTTCGAGCTGGGCATCGAGTCGCTGATCCGCTTCCTGGAAGAGACCGGACGGTAGAACTGAAATCCCAGGTCTCAAGATCGGAACATGGGGCACCCGGCTAGTAGGGTTTTGGTTGGCGGCGGTGCTACATTCTCCATATGCTATGCGATTTGAAACGACCCTTCAATTTTGACCTTATTGATTGCTGCATAAATAACGCAATGGTTTAAGACAAAGAGAAGGGCAACTCAGACTGCGCGATGCAACCACTCAGTTTCTCGGGAGATTTGCGAATGTCTTCGATGGAAATCAGAATGTCATCCATCAGTTCGTCC
>DATNHL010000337.1:0-5776 GCA_035604995.1 Occallatibacter sp.
GGACGAACTGATGGATGACATTCTGATTTCCATCGAAGACATTCGCAAATCTCCCGAGAAACTGAGTGGTTGCATCGCGCAGTCTGAGTTGCCCTTCTCTTTGTCTTAAACCATTGCGTTATTTATGCAGCAATCAATAAGAGGCCTAAAAGTTCAAGCATGTGGCCCACAGCGTAAAATTTGGTTTTTATGCATGAGCTCTCCATTGTTTCGAGTGTAGTGGACACCGTGACCGAGTCCCTCGCCGCCTATCCCGGAGCGCGAGTGCACGAGGTGCGGCTTCGAGTGGGGGCGCTGGCCGGCGTGGTGGTCGATTCGCTGGAGTTCTGCTGGGGCATTGCCATCGAAGGGACGGCCCTCGAGGGCTCGCGGCTGGTGGTCAGGACGGTGCCGGTGGTGATGCACTGCGCCGTCTGCGCGGCAGATGTGGAGCTGGACGGCGTGCAGAGCTTCCGCTGTCCGCGCTGTGGAGAGCCGTCGAGCGACCTGCGGCAGGGCCGCGAGCTGGAGATCGATTCCATTGAGATTGATGACGAGATAGGAACAGAAACGACCGGAGTAAACGTATGACGAGGATTGTTGAACTGAGGCAGGGAATCCTGAAGAAAAATGATGAGCTGGCGCGCGGCCTGCGCCAGCGGTACGGAGCCGCGGGGGTGCTGGTGCTGAACCTGGTTTCGAGTCCCGGCACTGGCAAGACGGCTTTTCTTGAACGGACGCTGCGCGAATTGCTTGCGCACGGCTCTCGGGCCGCGGCGCTTGTGGGTGATTTAGAGACCGACAACGATGCGCGCCGCCTTGCCGCCAGCGGTGCGCCGGTGCGCCAGATCAACACCCACGGCATCTGCCACCTGGATGCCGAGATGATCGACCGACACCTCGTCGGCTGGGAAGGTGTGGAACTCTCGGGCCTGGACTATCTGTTCATCGAGAACGTGGGCAACCTGGTGTGCCCGTCGAGCTACGACCTGGGCGAGAAGATCCGCGTAGCGCTCCTGTCAGTGACTGAGGGAGAAGACAAGCCGCTCAAGTATCCCACGCTGTTCAACTCGGCGGACGCTGCGGTGATTACCAAGATCGACATTGCCGAACCTTGCGGGTTCGACCGCAAACTGGCGCTCAAGAACATCAACGAGATTCGCCCCGGCATCCGCATCTTTGAGACCTCTGCGAAAACCGGGGTGGGGATGGCAGAATGGCTTGAGTATCTTTCCGAGGCGCGGGAGAGGAAGGAATCTTAGGCGGAAGGAGCAACTGCAATGGCTGTGAAGAAGGCGAGCGCGGAGAGCGGCAAAGCAGCGGTCGAGGCCTACCTGGCGCAGGTCCCGGAGCCGGCGCGGACGACCCTCGAAAAGCTGCGCGCAACCATCAGGGCCGCCGCACCCAAGCAGGCAACCGAGGCCATCAGCTACAGGATTCCATCGTTCCAGTACAAGGGCGGGCTGGTGGCTTACGCGGCCTTCAAGAGGCATTGCAGCTTTTTCCCCATGGGTTCCTCGGCAATTGAGGAGTTTGCGGAAGAACTGAAGAGCTATCGGGTGTCGAAGCGGACGATTCAGTTTGCGCTTGACAAGCCGCTGCCCGCCGGGTTGGTGAAGAGGATGGTGCGGGCTTGCGCGGCGCGGAACGAAGCGAAGGCGCGGGGGTAAGAGCATGGCTGGCTTCAAGACGATTCGCGAAGCGAAGGACTACCTGGCCGGGAAGATTACCGAGGAGGCTGAGCGGGAGGGCATGCCGCTCACCGAGATCGAGCGGAAGATGCTTTACTTCACCGAAACCGGCTGGACGCTGCCCGATATGAAAGAGGTCAGCGCTGAGTTCGACCGGGACTACGATCAGGATGAGTATGAACGGAAGATCGGCGGGCTGGTTCGCGGAATCGAGGCTCGGGATGATACTCGCAGCGAGCGGGAGAAAGAGGCCTGGGATGAGGCGGTGCTGAAGCTGTGCGATGAGGACCACTATCTGCTTGTGCTGATTGATGCGGCGCATTCGCAAGAATGTGGCCGCTCCTCGCGGTGGGGCCGGCTTGGTCCTTGGCTGCCGACCCTGGCTGGCCGGGAGCCTCGGGAGCCCGGGGATCTGAAGAGGCTCATTTTCGTGGCATTGGCTTTTGGCGCGATGCTTCTTATAGCTATAGCCGTCGTCTCTCTCGTTCGATGATGGATTTCAGGTGGAACGAGTGATTTAGATCACATTGTACGGTTACTCCCGCGCGGTATAAGGTAGTTGCCATGTGCTTAGCGATACCGGGAAAAGTGGTTGGAATTGCCGAAGAAAACGGCCTCCGCATGGGGCGAGTCGACTTCGGTGGAGTAATCAAGCGAGTCTGCCTGGACTACGTACCGGAAGTCGCGGTCGGCGACTATACCATTGTCCACGTGGGGTTTGCACTGCAGAAGATCGATGAGGGCGAGGCCGTGAGAACACTCGAAGTCTTCCGCCAGATGGGCGTGCTGGAGGAGGAACTGGCCGGCAACGACGAGGCTTTTGCCCGCGCTGCCATCGCGCCCCAGTCCAATTGCCCCGATGGGAGCTGCACCCCAAAATGAAGTACCTGACCGAGTTCCGGAACGGCGAGATTGCGCAGCGCATGGCGCGGGAGATCACGGCGATCGCCACGCGCCCGTGGAAGATCATGGAGGTCTGCGGCGGCCAGACCCACTCAATTATCAAAAATGGAATCGACCAGATGCTTCCCGCTGGAATTGAAATGATCCACGGTCCCGGCTGCCCGGTTTGCGTTACCCCGTTGGAATTGATCGACAAGGCGCTGGCCATTGCCGCGCAACCGGGAGTCATCTTCTGCTCCTTCGGCGACATGCTCCGCGTCCCCGGCACGGACGCGGATTTGTTTCAAATCAAGGGCGCGGGCGGAGATGTCCGCGTGGTTTATTCGCCGCTGGACGCGGTGGAGCTGGCCGCAAAAAATCCTGGCAAGCAGGTAGTCTTCTTCGGTGTGGGGTTTGAGACCACCGCTCCGGCCAACGCGATGAGCGTTCACGTGGCCAAGCGGCGGGGGCTCAAGAATTTCTCGCTGCTTGTCTCTCACGTTCTTGTTCCTCCGGCAATCTCGGCCATCCTCGAGTCGCCGGGCAATCAGGTCCAGGCGTTTCTGCTCGCCGGCCACGTCTGCAGCGTGATGGGCTACTGGGAGTATCCGCCGCTCGCAGCCAGGTACAAGGTCCCGCTGGTCGTCACCGGCTTTGAACCGCTCGACCTGTTGGATGGAATTCGCCGCGCGGTGATCCAGTTGGAGGCCGGCCACCACGAAGTTGAGAACGCCTATGAACGAATCGTAACGTTCGAAGGAAACCGCTCCGCGCAGCGGCTGCTCGCGGAAGTCTTCGAAGTGACCGACCGTGCCTGGCGTGGCATAGGCGTGATCCCGAAGAGCGGCTGGCGCCTCAGCGATCCCTACCGCGAGTTCGACGCCGAGGAGCGCTTCCAGATCTCCGGCATTCACACCCAGGAGTCGGCGCTTTGCCGCGCGGGGGACGTGCTGCGCGGGGCCATCAAGCCGGCCGAGTGCGCGGCCTTCGGCAAGGAGTGCACGCCGCGCCATCCGCTGGGCGCGACCATGGTTTCCAGCGAAGGAGCCTGCGCGGCCTACTTCAATTACGGGCGGTTCCTGTCTGCCGAGGAGCTCGCCGGGGCAGGCAGTGCTTTGACCGGAGCAGCGCATGGGTGAGGATGTGAAGGCCAGTTTGCCCGTTCCAGCTAGCGCGACGCCCGATTTCTCCAACTGGTCCTGCCCGCTCCCGCTGGTTGGCTACCCGTCCATCGTCATGGGCCACGGCGGGGGCGGCAAGCTGGGCAACGAGCTCGTCGAGCACCTGTTTCTCCCCGCATTCCGCAACGCGGCTCTTGAAAATCTGGGCGACGCGGCGGTTCTCAATCTGCCTTCCGGCCGCCTCGCCATCAGCACGGATTCCTTCGTGGTGCAGCCGCTCTTTTTCCCCGGCGGCTCGATTGGAGAGCTGGCCGTGAACGGCACGGTCAACGATCTGGCTGTCTCCGGCGCCATGCCGAAGTACCTGAGCGCCAGCTTCATCCTGGAAGAGGGATTTCCACTCGCCCAGTTGGCGGCGATTGTCGAGGCCATGGCCAAGGCGGCGGCCACGGCAGGCGTGCAGATTGTCACCGGCGACACCAAGGTCGTCGAGCGCGGCCACGGCGACGGCTGCTACATCAATACAGCCGGGATCGGCGTCCTGCGCGAAGGGATCGAAGTCGGCCCGCACCGTGCGCAGCCGGGCGACGCGATCCTGGTTTCAGGAACCATCGGCGACCACGGCATGGCCATCATGAGCGTCCGCGAGGGCCTCGAATTCGAGAGCCAGATCCGCTCCGACTGCGCCGCGCTCAACGGCATGATCGGTGCGGTGCTCGATGCCGCGGGCGCAGCCGTCCACACCATGCGCGACCCTACCCGCGGCGGTCTCGCCTCCACCCTGAATGAGATTGCCCAGTCTTCCGGCGTAGGCATCAACCTCTCCGAAGCGCGCCTCCCGGTGCGCAACGAAGTCCAGTCGGCCTGCGAGCTGCTCGGCCTCGACCCCGTCTATGTCGCCAACGAGGGCAAGGCCGTCTTCTTTGTAGCGCCCGAAGCGGCAGATCTCGTTCTCAAAACGCTGCGCGCCCATCCCCTCGGGCGCGACGCGGCCGTCATCGGCCACGCAACCGCCGAGCACAAGGGAATGTTGGTCGCCCGCACCGCCATGGGCGCCAACCGCGTCATCGCGCAGCAGATCGGCGAACAGTTGCCGCGCATCTGCTGAGAGAATCAGCGAATCAGCAAGTCAGCAAGTCAGCGGAGTCCGTGGAGATGCGGGCGACGCGGCCGTGTGCAGGTGCCTGGCGGTGAGTTGGGGACTCGAGATCGTGGTTTCCCCGGTCTTCCTCGCGGCGCGTCTCGCCTTCCCGGTGTGCAGGATTGCACAGCTTGGGAAACTGCAGGGTGGGACACTCCAATTGCAAGGGCTGCTGGCGCGGCGCACGAGGCGCAGGCGCTTGCAGACTGCCGGAGAAGCTCATGACTGAGAGCCAGGGTGAGTTTGTAGCAGATCTCCACACAAAGGCGGCTTCCGCACACATAGCCGCTGCGCACGAGCACAGCACGGGCGATCACGCATCGGCCCAGGAGTTGGCCCGGAAAGCTCTGGGCGAATCCGTGGAAGCTGTGCGGTATACGGAAGAGGTTGCGCAAGACGGGCCGAAGCCGATCATGGTCTAGCGCCGAGCGTCTTTCCGGGATAGGCACTGAAACACTCGGCGTGCGCAAAGCGGTGGTGTTGCGACCCGGAGAAATGGAGATCTGAAATGATGCTCATCATTCTGATTATTGTGCTGGTGCTGATTTTTGGCGGCGGCGGAGGATACTACGGCTACAACCGTTGGGGCTACGCCGGCGGCGGAGGCATCGGGCTGGGAACCATTCTGCTGATCCTGCTGGTGTGCTGGCTGCTGGGAGTCTTCCACTAGAAAGACGCGCGACGGCCACGGCTTGTTTCCAGGGCGCATCCTCTTCGAGGACATCGCTGAAGGGTGCCCGGGCTGCTCGTCTACTTGGGGCTCAGCGATTGGGCAATGCTGTTGGCCCAGGCCTCGATCTCGGGCCAGTTGCGGAAATCGCCCTTAGCAGCCTGTGGTGCAAGTCCCGATACCTTCCCGAGAAAATCGAGCGGTATCCACAGGAGTCCTTCGTAAAATCAAGATATGGCGATGGGAACGCGCAAGGATCGAGAGCGGCAAGAGGATCTGTGGGTGGCATATA
>DATNHL010000338.1:0-2826 GCA_035604995.1 Occallatibacter sp.
CTAGCCTACACCCCGCTTGTCCGGACCGTCAGAGTATATCCTACTCGGCGAATAAAAAGCGAATTTACACCGGCGCTGCCAACGACCCGCTCAGCGCCCCTTCCAGTTCCAGCAGCTTGCGCTTGGTCTCCAACCCGCCGCCGTAGCCGGTGAGCGAACCGTCGGAGCCGATCACCCGATGGCACGGCACGATGATCGCGATGGGGTTCCGCCCGTTGGCCAATCCCACTGCCCGCACAGCCGCGGGATTACCGATGGCGCGGGCAATGTCTTGGTAGGAGCGCGTCTCGCCGTAAGGGATCTTCAGCAGCTCCTGCCAGCAGCGCTTCTGGAAGTCAGTGCCGCGCAGGTCGAGCGGCAGGTCGAACCCGCGGCGCCGGCCGGCGAAATACTCCTCGAGCTGGCGGGCGTAGGGCGCGGTTCTCTCCGCGGATTCCACCCATCCGGCGGCGACGTCCCCGCGGCTGAATTCCAGACCAACCAAGCCGTGCTCGGAGACGGCGAGCAACAAGGGTCCGACGGGTGAGTCGATGCGCGAGTAGTAGATGGTTTCGGGGGCGGCCACGAGATCAGGCTAGCACGAGACGCTGAGGAAAACTAAAAAGCCTCCCGGCGTTTCCACCGGGAGGCTGGCTGAGGCACAGATGCGTGGGCCTATTTCGTTTCGGACTGCGGTTGCGCTGTCGGCTGCTCTTGCGAGCCCAGGTCACCGGCGCCGTTCGTCAGCAAGGCGATCTCGACCCGGCCGCCGCGCGTGCGCTGCGCCTTGCCGCCTTCAGCCGAAGCCGGAACAGGAGCGTTCCCCATGCCGATGGTGTAGATACGGTACACGGGAATCTCATGCGTTAGCACCAGGTAACGCACCACCGACTGTGCCATCTGCTGCGAGTTCTGGACGGCGGCCTGGCCGCGTCCCTCGGAGAAGCCCTGCACTTCGATGATGTATCCCTTCTGGTCCTTGAGCGGGGTGGCCATCTCGTCCAGAGCCTGCTTAGCCTTGCTGCTCAGGGCCATCTGCCCGGCCTTGAAGTGGATCTCGGCCTGGGTGGAAGGCTGGTACTGATCGATGTTTTCCACCACATGCTCGACGCTGTTGAGCCGGACGGTGGCCTGCTGCGCCGTCTGGTTGGCGAGCTGAGCGCGGTTACCGGCGTCTACAGCGTGCATATCGGCCTCGGTGGCCTTGAGCGAAGCCACGCGGATCCCTTCCGTCGCGCGCGCATCCACGTCTTTGATGGCCTTGGCGTTCTGGGCCGTGATCTCATCCAGCTCGTTGAGGCGGCCGCGCACCGGGTCCAACTGCCTCTGCACGTACCGCTTGCGGGCGAACGGGTTTAGGTGGCCCCAGAAGCCTTCATGCCGCTCGTAGGTCAGCGGCTCGTGGCCGTTGGGGTTGGCCTGCGGGTTCTTGTCCGTGCTCGGTGCCGGCGCGGCTGTCTGGCTCTGGTCCATCTTGGGGGTGCTGCTGGAATCGTTGGAAGGCGTCTGCTGCGCCCATACGGGCACAACCAGCGCTGCAGCCAACGGCAGCGTCAACAGAAACTTGCTTGTCATGATCAAATTCCTCCGAAGTATTGGGGGAGCATCGGAGCTAAGAAGCTCGCTGCCCGAAACTGCACGCCGCGCCCCCTCGGACACCTGGGAGCAGGTCGCGTTCGTGCCTTTAGTAATCAAATGAAGGGCCAAACTCCCGGCCGGGTTTTGCGTTCTAAGTCGTTCTGTTTGAATCAGGTGGGATTGCCTTTTCCAGATTGCCATAGGTAGGAAATGGATGGCGCGGGTAAATTTGACAGGAGCAAGGGGCAGGAGAAGGAAGCAGGGTCCGAGAAATTTCTGTGTCGTGCTCTTCCTGCATCCTGCATCCTGCCTCCCGCATCCTGCCTCCTGTTATGCGCAAGCTCGGTTTACTGCTCTTCCTGCTCGCCCCTGTTCTGGTTTCCGCCCAGATGGATACCAGCCAGCTCCACCTGCCGCCCGGGTTTCACGTCAGCATCTTCGCGGACACGGAGCAGTCTCCGCGCATGCTGGCCTTCAGCCCCGGGGGCGTGCTGATGGCGACCGCCACCAGCGAGGGCACCGTGCTGGCCATGCCCGATCCCCGCCACACCGGCGAAGCCGAACGGGTGGTGACCGTGCTCAAAGACCTGAACGGTCCGCACGGCATCGCCTTCCACAGCGGCGGGCTCTACATCGCCGAGGTCGGGAAAATCGTGCGCTATGACTGGGACGAAGCCCACCTGCGTGCCTCCAACCCGCGGCACATTGCCGATATGCCTTCGAGCGGCGGCGGCCACATGACCCGCACCATCCTGTTCGCCAACGGCAAGCTCTACGCCTCGGCGGGATCGAGTTGCAACGTCTGCGTGGAGACCGACCCCCACCGCGCGGCCGTGCTGGAGATGAACGACGACGGCTCCGGCGTGCGCATCTTCGCCCATGGGATACGCAACGCCGTCGGACTGGCCTACAACCCTAAAACCCAGACCGTGTGGGCCACCGACAACGGCCGCGACTGGCTGGGCGACGAGCTGCCTCCCGACGAGATTCTCGACCTCGGCAAGAACGGCGGCAACTTCGGCTGGCCTTGGTGCTACGGCGATCGCGTCCCCGACACCAGGTTTTCCAAGGACGCGCCCGCGCACTGCACGAAGGTTGTACTGCCCAAAGTCAACCTGCAGGCGCACTCCGCCCCGCTTGGCCTCGCGTTCTACAACGGCAGCATGTTTCCCAAGCTATACCAGGGCAGCCTGTTCGTCGCCTTCCACGGGTCCTGGAACCGCAGCATTCCCACCGGCTACAAGATCGTGAGGATCAAGCTCAAGGATC
>DATNHL010000339.1:0-27207 GCA_035604995.1 Occallatibacter sp.
CGCCATCCCCATGCACACGCCGCCATCCTGCTTGGCCCGTATGCTCGCGCCCCATCCTTTTCGTGCTCATTGCGAAAAGGGTGGAGACCGCGAACCTCAGCACGGACCCCATTTCATACGGATCTCCCCTACTGCCTCTCCCCCGCCGTAAACGTGGTCCACGGCCCCGCCTTCATATCGTGCAGAATCGCCTTCTGCCACGCGAACTGCGGATGCGCCGCCAGAAACGGCTTAACCAGAAAATCCTCCCCGCACGGATGCCCTGCCCGCCCGATGAAGCTCAGCTTCCCCGCCAGGTCCGAGTCCATCACCTTCCCCGTCACCGCACCACCCGGATCGAACGGCGGGTCGCCCCACACCTTCTCGCCCACCGGCGACGTATCCTCGTGCCCGCACAAACTGCGCTTGCCGGCATCCGCTTTCTTCTCGTAGCTGTCGTAGTGGTCAGAGAGATAGGCCTCCGCCAGCGCCGTATCCAGCTTGCCGTAGTGTTCCTGCATGAACTCCTCAGCCCGAATGTGCCGCGCATTCATCGAGCTCTCCGGGTCGTTCGGATTGAATCCCCGCGTATCGTCGCGGATCAGCGCCGCGTCCGCTGCAAAGTTCGACGACACAAAATAGCCGTCCCTCTTCTTCGTCAGCGGCGTCTGGTGCAGCCCCAGTTCCAAGTAACCGATCTCCCCCGTCTTGCGGTCCCCGATCAGCCACGAGTTGGCATATCCGCCGTTGTTCCCCTTGCGCATGATCGCCGCGTACTCATCGATCGAGGTCGCATACTGCATCGCCTTCCGCGATCGCTCGAACTCCGGAATCCCGTTCACGTCGAAGCCCTTCATCATGGGCAGCGTGGTCTCGGTAATCATCAGCCCGCTCGAGTTCACGCCAAAGTCGTCCTGGCTGGTAATCACCCCCGGCAGCCCATCCATCAGCAGGTGCTCACCCGCCGCCGGCACAATGTCGAAGACCACCGTCCAGCGCTCGCCCTCCGCATACGACGACCAGTTGCTGTGCGCAATCACGATCTTCCCGTCCCTGGTCGCCGACCCTGTCGCCACAAACGCGCTGCACTTGCCCGGCGCAACCGCCGCCGGCGGATTCGGCTTATGCTCCTTCTCGTTCACCGTCGGCAAATAGTAGTTGCTCAGCTCGATGTCGCCATTCAGCGCCACAATGTCCCACAAATCCAGGGTCGACCCCTGCGCCTTCAACCCCTCGACGATGCCCTTCAGCTCCTGCTGGTACTCCGGCTCGATATGCGGCCAAAGCACCGTCTTTGCCGCCTCGCGGAAAAAGCTCCACGGCCGCTTGTCCTCGTGCGGCGCTGTCACCGTGTACACGTGGACGTTGTCCTCAATCTCCCTGGCCAGCAGGTACCCATGCTGGAACCCAACCTGCTCCGGCGTCCCTTCCAGGTGCACATAGGTCCATCCGCCCTCGTTGAACCTGTAGCCGCCCTTGAGACGGGGGTCGTCTGCCAGGGCCGCTGACGCCGCCGGGCTGGCCGCCTCCCCAACCGCGGAGACCGCTCCGCAGGCAGGGACCGCCGCGGCGAGAGCCGACAGGGCGAACAGGCAGAATTTCAGTTTGCGGGGAAGTTGATTGGCCATCGAAGATCCTCCGGGAATGCCCTGAAGATACCACAAAGGATTGATCTTAGGGTGAGGTTACAGCCGCCGTGCCCAGGGTGAGGCATCCCCGGGCCCGCTCACGCATCGCTGCATTGCCACGGCGCTAGAGCTCGACGCCCTAAGACACTCTCACAGTTGCTTTTTTGGCTTTTTGGCCGTGCGCCGTGTGGCGTTCGCCACAGCGAACGCCACACGACAGCATCGGCTTCTCTCAACCGCAACGGTCAAAGCCGCTCTAGCGCTTCTTTCCCGCCTTGGGAGCAAGCTTGGCCGCCTTCTTGGCCGTCTTCGCGGCCGGCTTTGCGGCTGCCTTTCCCTTCGCCGGCGCGGCCTTCGCTGTTGCCTTGGCCTGCACCTTGCCCTTCGCCGACTTTGCCGAAACGGCCTTGGCTGAAGATTTCTGCGGAGGCTTGGCTCCCGGCGTCGTCACCCCGGTTGGAGTTGGCTTCGGCTTCAGCGCCAGCGGCGCAACGGCCTGCGGTGGCTTGGCTCCAGGCACCATCACCCCAACTGGCCTCGCCATCAGAGCCTGCGGCGCGCTTGCCTGCGGAGGCTTGGCTCCAGGCGACAGCACCCCCATTTCTCGGGCTGTAAGGGCTTCCGCCGTAGCGGTTTGCGGTGGCTTCACCCCAGGGACATTGGGCGCTGTCTTCATGGCGGGTGACCCCGCCGCTGTCTTGCTCATCTTGTCTACCTTTCGAACTGTTGGCTCTTTCGCAGCTTGCTTCACTGGGGGACCAAGTGTTTTGGCCGGAACCGCTGCCGGCCCAGCTTTTGCCTCGACGGCGCCAGCGCCCGGCCCGGACTGGGCTGATGCCTCCGCCTTTGCCTTCGACTCCGCTTTGCTTTTGCCCGCCGGCTGTTCCTCCTTTGCCTTCTCCGGCTTGCCGGCGGCCGGCTTGGCTGCCGCTCCAGAAGCGGCTGGTTTCTCAGCCTTCGTCGCGGCAGACGCTTTTCCTGCACGCTTCACCGGCTCAGGTTCCGCCTCGGCCTCTTCCGCATCCAGATCCTCGTCCAGGGGTTCGCCCTCCTCAACCAGGTCAGCGTCCACGCCCAAATCCACCTTCGGCAAACTCAGCCCGAGATCGAGCTCTTCGTCATCGCCGCCCAGGTCGTCCAGATCCTCTTCCTCGTCCAGGCCCTCTTCCGGCTCCTCATCGTCGTCGTAGGTCCGTTCCTTCAGCTTGGCCTCGCCGCGTTTGGCGCGCGGACGCTTCACAGTCACCTGGGGCGGCGGAGCCGGCGGCGAATGCGGCTCCAGAAAGGCGCGCATCTCCTCCGCCGTGGTCAGCTTTCCGTCAATCAGCTCCAGGAAGATGGCCTGCACAATCTCACGGTAGGTGGCCAGCTCCGGCGTAATCCGCATCTCCTGCATCAGCGCGTGCGGAATCCGCTGACGCACCTCCGGCCACACCTTCAGGAACTGGTTAAAGCGCTCCTGAACCGCCTTGTCCTTGCTCGTAAACACAAGCCAAAGAACCGCTTCCGGATCATAGCTCGTGAAAAGCTTGAAGCCTGCAGAAGGCGTAGCATTCTCCTTCGACAAAAGCACCTTGGCAAACTTGGCGGCCTGCGCGTCCAGGCTGTTCCACTCTTCCACAAATCCCGGCCGCAGCATCAGCTTCTTCAGGGCCGCCAGGTCCTTCGCCGCCAGCTTCGCCGTCAGCAACTGCATCTGCGCCGCCGACATATCGGCGTGAATTCCCTGCAGAAGCAGTTCCACGGCCAGCTCGTGCAGAGCCTGCAGCCGCTCTTCATCCGCCTTGGCCGCCGTCCAGGCCGGGAACAGGACCTTCATCCAACCCTCGTCCTCCAGCGCCCGCAGAACTTTCAGCCCTTCGTCCTCGTGACCAATCTGCTCCAGCTCCCGGCTCTGCGCCTCGGCAGACAGACGCTCGATCATCCCTTCGCCCTTGGCATTCTCATACCGCGTTCTCGTGCGCGGGTCCATCTCCCAGCCCAGCCGGGCCACATAACGCGTAGCCCTGATCAGCAGCGACGGCTCCTCCAGAAATCCATAGTTTGAGACCAGCCGCAGCGTTCGCCCCTCGATGTCCGCCGCCCCATTCGTCGGATCCATCAGCAAACCGAACGACCCCTCGTTGAGCGAAATGGCCATGGCATTGATGGTGAAATCGCGGCGGCGCAAATCTTCCTGGATGGAAGCAGGATGGTAAACAGGTTTGTCCGGCTTGGTGTAATCGATCCGGTGCGTGCTCACAACATCCACGCGGACCGTACCCGGAAAACACAGGAAGAGGGTGCGGGAAGCCTCACTCTCGCCCCACACGCTTGCGCCAAGGTTCTCTACTATTTTCTTTAGCTTAAGAGCATTTCCATGAACCGATACTTCAAGGTCGTGAACACCGTGTCCGCTGGTCAGGTCCCGCACCGCATCCCCGGTCAGAAACAGGATCATTCCCGCCTCGCGGGCCGCCTCCCGCAACTGACGAAGCGCGTTCCGCTGATCGGCCGACAGCCGGTTCTCCAGAAGATAAATGTAGTCGGGCATTGCTTCCCCTGCTTCCGCCGTCCCCAGAATCCGCTCAGTACCCACGCGCCCAAGTGACTCATGTTGTTACCCTTACAGCCCGGGCGGCGGAGGCGGCAAAGCAGTACATTAACACAAACAGGGTCGGTTGGCTAGGGCCTGCTGCACCCCCATTGCAGCTTTTCCCCCTCCCCGCTACTACCCGGTCACCCCGCCCGGTAAGGCCTGTCCCCAGAACCCCGCTCCATGCGACAATCCAGAGCAATGGCTTCTCTGCGCAAACCCGTGATTGTGCGCAAGTTCTCCAGGGACTGGTGCGCCGGCTATGCGGGCCTCAGCTTCGGCCAGGGCGCCCCGGAACTGGAGATCCTGGACCTCTCCGGCAAGGTCCTGCGCATCGCTTGGGAGCAGGTCAAATGGGTCTGCTACGTGCGCGACTTCCCTGCATCCTCCTCCGGCTCTGAAGCTTCCAACCCCGAGCGGCTCCTCCACAAGCGCTTCTCCATCCGCCCCCGCACCGCCGGCGTCTGGTTGCGCATGACCCTCAATGACGGCGAAGAGCTGGAAGGCCTGGCCGCCAACGACCGCTCCCTGCTCGAAGGCGCCGGCCTGTTGCTCACCCCGCCCGACACCCGCTCCAACACCCAGCGCATCTACATCCCCCGCACCGCCATCCAGACCCTCGAGGTAGCCGGCCTCATCGGCGCCGCCGCCCGCAAGGGACCGTCCCTGCGCCGCCCCGCCGCCGACCAGACCGACCTCTTCCCCCCCGAATCCGACATACCGTAGAAAGCTCGCTCGAGACGGGAATCCGCAAAAGCTTTGCGTCGGGGCACGACCTCACATCTTTCGGAAAAACTCATTCGGAAAGCGACTTTCGGCAGTTTTGAAAGGGCACGGCTTCAGCCGTGCCGCAAGCGGCTGAAAATAAAGGAGGGCTTTAGCCCCTGAGGGATGTCTTTCGCGCGCCTCGCCAAAGAGCGGGCGTTTTTTCGCAGCCCCAGCGGCCTTTACGCTTCTGAAACCAGCCCCCAAGAGAATTGGACTTAACGGCTGCGGAAAAAGCCCGCTCAGACCGCGATTCGCAAAGGCTTTGTATCAGGACACGACTTCAATAGCCTGCCCTGAGCGAAGTCGAAGGGTGCCGTAAGCGTAACAAAATAAACGAGGGCTTTAGCCCCTGCGGGCCGCTTCTCGGGCATCATGCTCCGTGCCCCAACCTCGCCGCGTCCGTGTCATTGCGACTAGCCAAGCCAACCGCCGGCAACCCGGAAAAGCAGGCGACGACCACGCCCCGGGGCAGTCGCGGAGTGCATTGGCGATAATGCACTCATCGAGGATAGACCTTCCTGGACAATCACCGGGACGCAGACCGTTCATCCAGAACTGTGGGTTGGGACACCGAGAGTAGCCGTAAAGTCGTAATGACCTCGGGCGACTGGTCTTCAAAATAGAGTTCCGCCGTTTTGGCTCGACTGCGGTTGAGTGCCCAAAGTCCCACAGCGGCAGGGTGCCCCATCCTTCGCGCCCTTTGCGAAGGGTGGGAAACCACGAACTCCCTGGCGCGCAAGCGCCGTCCGCCGCACCGCAGGTGCCGCAAGCGCCGTCTGCCCCATCGCAGGTGGTTTGCAGATAATTATGTGCCTCCGGCACACAATCGAAGAGTAAAGGGCAAAAAGCCCCTACCCGGAGAAACCATCATGCTCAAAGCAATCCAGCCTTCCAACGCCAAAAACCGCGAAAAGACCCACCTTCCCGCCCTCAAGACCCCAGCCGTAGCCTTCTGCCTCGAGGTCGGGAAGACCACCCGCGAACAGTCGCTTGCACAAGGCAAAAGCGAATTCTACTCGGGAAAGGACGCCGCCCAGGCCTACTGCCGCGCCATGCCCCCGCTCACCGGTTACCAGAACATCTGCGACTTCATCGCCTGCGTCAGCTACGGCGTCATCCTTGGCACAGTCCTACGGCGTCATCCTTGGCACAGTCAAGGAGGACACAGCCAGCAAGCTCCTCTATGGTGCGCAGGTCGCCCTCAGCGCCATTCCCAAAGATGCGAAAACGGAGAAACGCACACCTCGCCTGCGTTTGCATGCCACCCCTCCCCCCTTTTCCTCCCAACCCAATGAAAAAAAGCAGGTTACGCAAGAATGACCCGTTTTTGCCTATCGAAATAAAGGACTTATGCGCTTCCCGCCTTTTGCCGGTCTCCAAAACAAAGGACTTACGGGCCACACAACCGGGAAATTGCGGCTTTCCGACGGATTTGCCTCTGAATAAGTCCTTTGTTTGCCGCCCATCGACGGAGCGAACTCCAGGCCGAACCCGCCTTTCCACCGCTAATTCCGGTCCCGACACCGACCGCCATCGCCGCATCCGGTACAATCGCATCGATGAAGCTAGGCGAGTTGGCAACCCGGTTGGGAGCCGAGCTCCGTGGAGACCCGGAGCTGGAAGTAACTGGCGTGAAAGGGATTGAGGAGGCCGGCGCCACGGAGGTAACCTTCGTGGCCAACCCCCGCTACGCCGCGCTGGCCCGCAAGACCCAGGCCGCTGCGGTCCTGGTCGAGCCCGGCTTCCAGGAGATCTCGGCCGCCACCCTCCGCCTCCCGAACCCGTACCTGGCATTCTCCCGTGCCCTGGCGCTCTTCTATCAGCCGCCCGCCTACGCCCCCGGCATTCACCCCACGGCAGTCATCGATCCCACCGCCGAGATCGGCGAAGGCGCGCACATCGGCGCCTACGTAGTGATCGGCCCCAACGTCCGCCTCGGAGCCCACGCGACGCTTCTGCCCCATGTCGTCCTCTACCCCGGCGTCCAGGCCGGCGACCATTTCTTCGCCCACGCCCACTCCGTGGTGCGCGAATACTGCGTTCTCGGCGACCACGTAACGCTGGAAAACGGCGCAATTATCGGCTCCGACGGCTTCGGCTTCGCCAAGAACGAGCAGGGCCACTGGGAGAAGATTCCCCAGTCCGGCCCCGTTCGCCTCGGCAGCCGCGTCGACGTCCAGGCCAACGCCTGCATCGACCGCGCGACAGTAGGCGCCACCGAGATCGGCGACGGCAGCAAGGTCGATAACCTGGTCCAGGTGGGCCACGGTTCCAAAGTAGGTGAGAATACACTTGTTTGCGCCCAGACCGGCCTCGCCGGCTCTTCGGTCATCGGCAACAACGTCATTCTGGCTGGCCAGACCGGCATTGCCGGCCACTGCACCGTCGGCGACGGCGTCATCCTCACCGCCCAGTCCGCCGTAAGCCACGACGTCCCCCCCGGCAAGATGATCTCCGGCTCCCCCGGCTTCGACAATCGCGTCTGGCTGCGCGCCGTCACCATCTTCCAACGGCTCCCGGAACTGCTCAAGCGCCTCGACCGCCTGGAGAAGAAGCTGGCAGCGCAGTGCCCGGAGAATCAGCAAGACCGAAACGGGAGCGAGGAATGATGGATCGGACCAGACTTGCAGGCTCACTTCACTGCGCAGCATTCGGGCTTTCGGTCGCCGCGTTGATTTGGGCGGCAGGGTGCCACTCCTATCACGTGGACGCGACGGTGGAAAATCGGACTGGGGCGCCAGTGAAGCTGCTCGAAGTGGACTATCCCAGCGCCAGTTTTGGCGCGGACAAACTGGCCGTGGACGGGGTATTCCATTACCGCATCCAGCTACGAGGAAGTGGTCCGCTGAAGGTGCAATACACGGCGCCCGATGAGCGGCAGGTCGAGGTCAGCGGCCCGGTTGTTGTCGAGCGCCAGGAGGGCCAACTGGAAATTATCCTGCTGCCAGGGGGCAAGGCAGAGTTTCATCCCCAGTTGACCGATGCTCTAATCCGGACGCATTGACGTCCGACCGGCTGGCACAAGTCGCGCTCTAGTGCACCATGCTCTGGAACAGCGGCGAGTGCAGCAGGCTGCTGAAATCCGAGTCCGATGCGGCAAAGTGGATCGACATGCGTCCCGAGTCGGAAGCAATGGCCGTCTCGCTCAATGCCTGCTTCTCCGCATCCGAGCCGCTCAGCTTGCGCACCATCACCGCCGCGGTCAAAAGCGAAGAGATGGTAGCTGCCGCAAACGTATCGCCGGTGGAAATGGTTAGGTCGAACTTCACGCCATGCTGGAAGTCCATCCCGTACCAGGACAATTGCAACCGCTTCTGGACGGTCTCAAAGTCCGTCAAAGCGCCGGCCTCGCCCAGCACCTGCTTCATCATCGTCCTGGTTCCCTTTTCGTCCAGGATGCTCCACAGCGACGCCGTATCCACGGTCTTCATCGCATCCATCATGCTGTTATTGGTCAGCAGGCTGGGAGAGACGCCGTCGCGTGCGTCCAGGGCCTTTTCCACCGCGTCCTTGGGCCCGAAGACCATGGTCGATGCGTCCACGAAGCAAAGCACCATCCCCGTCTTGGCCAGCGGATAGACTTTGTTGGTGCGCACCAGCGCCGGCTTCACCTTGTTCTTGCGGAAGTTGGCCAGAATGTCCTGCTCCGGGAACTGCCCCTGGGCAATGCCCACCGTGATCAATGACTCGCTTGACGGCGAAGGCCGGAACAGCGCAAAGGCCAGTTGCTCGACATCGTGATTGTCGTTCAGGCCGGACTTGGTCAGGGCTTCGTCAAACTGCTTCAGCTCGGGGGGCATGACGCGTGCGCGCAGATCCATGGCCGCGGCGGAGTTCTGCATCGCGCGGTAATCGATCACGACCAGCTGCTGCACTTCATGCGGAATGGCCGTACGCGCATCGGTGGATAACTGCGCCGCTGGAGCCAGATTAGCAGCCGCCAGCAGCGCGGGGACGATCGAGATTTTCAAAAATGCCTTCAACAATTCTTATCCTCCGGATATCGGCAATTTCCGCTTCTTTCTCATGGGCTCCGACGGCAGCGCCGCAGCTTTTGCCCGCCTGTGAGTTAGACGAAAATCGCCATTCTTACGTGATTATTCTACCTGCAGCGCATTTTGCATGTTTCGAGTACGCTACCTTGCCAATTTCCCTAGCAGCCTGTGGTGAAAGTCAAAATCCCAGAAAAACCGTCCCTCTGCGGCTAAAGCCGCGTTGATTCTTTGGGCTTTACGGCACGACTAAAGTCGTGCCCTTTCAAAACCGGACTTTTGCCACAGGCTGCTAGGCATCTCCAGGCCACGTCAGTGGCGCTCCCAGGCGATGCTCCAGAATCTTGGTCTGTTCATCGAATCCAACCAATTGACGCATCCACTCGCTCTCCCGCTCACAGGCAGCCTCGGGAATCAGACCAATCACTTCGCCTTCCACTAGGGCTGCCTTGTGGCGCTGGGCCAGGTTTGAAACCATGCGATACACCTGCGAGATGGGCGTCGCCTGAAAATCCGTGATGTTCATCGCCAGCTGGGCCCGCCCATGCGCCAGCACCCCCATGGCCTTTACGCCCTTCAGACCGCCGGAAGCAGCGCGAACCTCGCGGGCAATGGCCCTCACCATGGCTACGTCCGCGGAGTCGAAATAAATGTTGTAGGTCACCAGGAACTTGCGCGCTCCCACGGCGCAGGCCCCGGCGGTGGGATGCAGGCCGGGGCCGCCGAGATCGGGACGGCGAGCCGTCTCCTTGCGCACCGCATCTCTCAGTCCCTCGAACTGTCCGCGGCGGACCTCTTCGAGATTGGCCCGATCAGGCCGCGCCGCCGCCGCTTCGTAAAAGAACACCGGCACGCCATACCGCCGCCAAATCTCCAGACCGGCCTGCCGGGCCAGCAGCGCGCACTGCTCCAGCTTGATGCCGGAGATGGGCACAAAGGGAATCACGTCCGCCGCACCAATCCTGGGGTGGGCTCCCTGTTGCCGGGTCAAGTCGATCAGCTCCACGGCCTTGCCCGCCCCGCGCACCGCCGATTCCACCACCGCGCCTGGCTCTCCGGCAATGGTTACAACGGAGCGGTTGTGCGCCGCGTCCATCGACCAGTCCAGCAGGCGCACACCCTCCACGCGCATCGCCGCCACAATGGCTTCGACCCGCCGGGCATCCGTGCCCTCGGAGAAGTTCGGTACGCACTCCACAACCGGCCCGCTCATTCCCTAGTCCCTGGTCCCTAAGTCCCTATTCCCTATCCGTCACTTCCAGAACGTGTACCCCACCTGCACCTGGATGCTGCCATTCACGCCGGGGTTCCGGTCGCCCAATGAAGCCGACGAAATATGCACCCCGTTGACGCCCACATCGATCGATCGCTTGGGACGAACGAAGTAATGAAATCCGCCCCCGCCCTGCGGGGAGAAGTTGAAAACCGAAGTCCCGCCCGGCGTGCCATGCGGAACCAACTGCTCTGGCGGGAACTTGTGCGAGGTGTAAATGATCCCTCCCGCCCCTTGAAACCAGGGCTGGAAACGTCGTGACTTGGTCAGAAAATTCCACCGCATAATCACCGGGGTAATGCTGACGCCCGTGTAGGTGCCGCCGCCCTCGGGAGCCACAAAATAGCATGTCCCCGTAGGGCACGGATAGAGGAAGGTCGCTTCATGGGGCGGCGGAGTATAGGCCTGCCACAGCGGCATGATGTTGGCGCCGAGCTCGAACTGGCCCGTCAGAATCCCGGCGTGGAGCACCGGAGTCACCGCCTTGCCCGCCTGAAAGCCAACCGACAAAAACTTGAAATTGTCGCGGTTGCCCAGTCCGGTACCCCAATTCACAAACGGCCCAAAATTCCAGCTCTTTGCCTGACGAACCTGGGCGACGGGATTGCTCCCGTCGTCCCCGCCGTTCGCCGATCTATTGTCGGGGGTCTCAGCACTGGCCGCTACAGCGGCCGCAAACAGAATCAACAGAGAACACTTCAAACCTCGCCTCAACGTTCTTTCCCTTCCCTCGATCGATTTGTTCACCGCATTTTAGGAAACAGTGTGGCCTTTCTGGCTATGTGCAGGGCCGTCGCTTCCTGATGGTCGCGCCGGCTTGAGGTTCCTGGCTCCAACTACAGAATTTCCCAAAATGCTATATCCCGCAAAAAGGCCGCCACGTCCGGGCGGCCTCTTCAATGCCATCCCGGGAAAAAAGATCAGCCCGCCGCGTGTTCCATCTGCTCGGCGTCCATGTCGAAGTTCGAATAGACGTTCTGTGTATCGTCGCAGTCTTCCAGGGCCTCCAGCAGGCGGATCATCTGGTTGGCCGCGTTCCCTTCCAGCTTGGTATAGGTCGAAGCCACCATGGTCACTTCGCTCATCACCGTGGGAATGCCTGCGGCCTTGATCGCCGCGGCCACCGCCTCGTGCGACGCAGGATCGGTAATGATCTCCCAGGTATCGCCCTCGTCGTTGAGGTCTTCGCCGCCATGCTCCAGAACAATGTCCATCAGCTGCTCTTCGGTAGCCGCACCCTTCTCCACCGCAATGAGCCCCTTCTTCGAGAACAGGAAGCGCACTGAGCCGCTCTCGCCCAGGTTTCCGCCGTTCTTTGAGAAGGCGTGGCGGATCTCGCTCACCGCGCGATTACGGTTGTCCGTCGTCACATCCACAATAATGGCAACGCCGCCCGGACCGTAGCCTTCGAACTTGATCTCTTCATAGTTCACGCCTTCCAGCTCGCCCGTGCCCCGCTGGATGGCGCGCTTGATGTTTTCCTGGGGCATGTTTTCCGCTTTGGCGGCCAGAATCGCTGTGCGCAGGCGCGGATTCCCGTCAGGGTCGCCGCCTCCCTTGGCCGCGATCGTGATTTCCTTGATGATGCGGGTGAATATCTTGCCGCGCTTGGCATCCAGCGCGCCCTTCTTGTGCTTGATTGTGGCCCACTTTGAATGGCCGGACATGGGAACCTCGGCGAGAATCGAAATACTGGCGCTGACACGCGCCCAACCTTGTGAGTATATCACCGCGTTGGACGCATAATCTAAGCCCCGCGGCGATTGTCGGCGCGTTCCTCGCCACACCCCCGGGGGCGATCGGGTTCAGGCCGCGGAAAGCGGTTCGTGCCTTCTCCATTCCGGCGCCGCTCAATGACCCCGCGGTCCGGAACACATCGTTTCCCATCTCCGGCGTCCAGGCATTATCCTTCCCAACGACCCACAAATTGGCTCCCATGAGGTGCTGAGTGCAAAGGGCAGTTCGTTTCTTGTTTGTTGTACCTGTTTTTCTGTTTCTAGCCGCAACGTCACAAGCGAATACCAGCACCGAAGCCCAACAGAAATCAGGCTTCGTGCGTCTGGACCGGGTCACCGCTTCCCGGGCGATCTCCAACGGAATTGAAATCCGCTCCGGCCTGGCCGTGATGCAAATAACCGCCCTGCGCGACGACGTGCTGCGCGTGCGCGCTGGCGCGGCCGGTCAGTTGCCTGAAGACGCCTCGTGGGCAGTGCTGCCCTCGTCGCGCACCGCTTCGGTGGCTGTCGCCGCGCAGTCGAGCGCCGCGGCTGTGGGCTTCAAGACGGCCAAACTGCAAGTCTCCGTGCAGAAGGACCCGCTTCAGTTGACCGTCACCGACCTCGAAGGCCGCGTCATTGCCGAGGATCTGCCCGGAAGGCCCGTTGAATACCACGGCGCTGCCTTCCGCGTCTTCCGCAAGTCGCCCGCCGACGAGCATTATTTCGGCCTGGGCGACAAGCCCGGCCCGCTCGACCGCCGCAATGAATCCTTTGTGGACTGGAACACCGACGCCTTCGGCTGGCAGGAGTCGACCGATCCCATTTACAAGTCGATTCCCTTCTTCATCACTTACCGCAAGGGCATTGCCGCCGCCACGTTCCTCGACAACACTTGGCGCGCCAGCTTCGACTTCAACAAGGAGTACCGCGACGGCTACTCGTTCGGCTCCGAGGGCGGACCGCTGGACTACTACATCCTCTACGGCCCCGAACCCAGGGCCGTGGTCGAAGATTGGGCGTGGCTGGTGGGCACAACGCCGCTGCCCCCGCTCTGGTCCCTCGGCTACCAGCAGTCCCGCTACAGCTACTATCCCGAGTCGGAAGTCCGCCGCATCGCCGCGCGCTTGCGCTCCGAGCGCATTCCCACCGACGTGATCTGGCTGGACATCGACTACCAGTTGAAGAATCGCCCTTTCACAGTTGATCCGGAGAAGTTCCCGCACTTCGATGAGATGATCCAGGACCTCAAGGCCGAGCATCTGCACACCGTGGTCATCACCGACCTGCACCTCGCCGACCTGCCTAACGCCGGCTACAAACCCTACGACGAGGGCGAGGCCGGGGACCACTTCGTGAAGAATCCAGACGGCTCAACCTACGTGGGCGTGGTCTGGCCCGGCAAAGCCGTCTTCCCCGACTTCACCCGGAAGGCTTCGCGCGACTGGTGGGGCACGCTCTACGCCGATTTCGTCTCCAAGGGCGTTGCCGGCTTCTGGAACGACATGAACGAACCGGCCATCTTTCAGGTCGCCTCGAAGACTATGCCCGACGACGTGCAGCACCGCATCGAGGAGGTGGGCTTCGCCACGCGCACAGCCAGCCAGCTTGAGGTGCACAACATCTTCGGTATGCAGAACAGCCGCGGAACATTCGAAGGACTGTTGAAGATTGCCCCCGACGCGCGCCCCTTCGTCATGACGCGTGCCAGCTATGCCGGCGGGCAACGCTATGCAGCCACCTGGAGCGGCGACAACTCCAGCACCTGGAACCACCTTCGCCAGACCACTCCGCAACTGATCAACCTGGGCCTGAGCGGCTTTGCCATGAGCGGCGCCGACGTGGGCGGTTTTGCCGGCTCGCCGCAGCCGGAACTGCTCACCCGCTGGCTCGAGGTGGCCGCCTTCCACCCCATCGACCGCGACCACACCACCCTGGGCAGCAATCCCCAGGAGCCCTGGGAAAACGGCACGCAGGAAGACCTGAACCTGCGCCGCCACTACATCGAGGAGCGTTATCGCCTCCTGCCCTACCTCTATACGACGGCCGAAGAGATGAGCCGCACCGGATTGCCCATCATGCGCCCGCTCTTCCTTGAGTTCCCCGCCCCGGCCGCCGATGGCGGCCCCATCGACCTGGCCAACGGCAACGTCTTTCTGCTCGGCCCCGACCTGCTCGTTGCCCAAAGCCCCTATCCTGATGAGGTCGACAACTACTCGGTCGCGCTGCCGCCCGTGGGCTGGTACGACTACTGGACCGGCGCACGCGTCGACGGCAGCACAGGCAGGAAAGGCATCGACAACTCCCCGATCCCCCAGCCTGAAATCACCGTTCACCGCAGCCTCGACACGCTTCCGGTCTTCGTTCGCGCCGGCGCCATCGTTCCCGAGCAGCCCCTTGTCCAGAGTACCGACGAGAAACCGCAGGGCCCCCTTACTCTGCGCGTCTACCCGCCTGCCCAACCCGGCAGGGAATGCAGCGGCAGCCTCTACCTCGACGACGGCCAGACCTACGCCTTCAGGAAGGGCGATTTTCTGCGCGTTGCCTTCTCGTGCCGGCCCACCGCCCAGGGGCTCATGGTGACCGTGGATCCGCATCGCGGAGCCTTCGCACCCTGGTGGAAACTGCTCTCCATCGAGGTATACGGTGCATCCCGGCCCGTCACAGGCGCCAGCGCAGCCCTGGACGGAGCGGCTCCCACACCTGTTACGCCCGGCTTTGACCCCGAGCACCACCGCATCACCGCCGTGCTCCCCGACGACGGCAAAGGCCTGGAACTGCAAGTAGCTTACTGAGGCCGTGCTTACCTTAACCAGGCCAACTGCGGCTGCAATCGAGCGACAGATTGCAGCCGCCCGTGGACTTACAAGGAAATTCTTGCCCCTAAGGCCACTCCTTAGCTAAGATGTTGTTAGCTAAGTTTCGAGGAGACGCCGATGAAAGCAACGATGCATGAAGCGAAAACCCAGCTTTCCAAGCTCGTGGAACGCGCGCTTGCGGGCGAAGAGGTGATCCTCACGCACGGCAGGAATCGCATCCCTGCAGTGAAACTGGTGCCGGTGCAAGCCCCCACCGTGCACGAGCGCCCCATTGGACTCTACAAGGGCCAGATTGAGATCGGGCCGGAGTTCTTCGATCCGTTGCCCGATGAGGAACTCGCCGCGTGGGAAAGCGCCGAGAATGACGATCTCCTTCTGGGTTCCAAATGAGGCTCCTCCTCGACACCCACACCATCGTTTGGATGATGAACGGCAACTCTCGGCTTTCACCGGCCGCGCACGCGGCAATAAAGGTACCCGCGAACCCGGCATTCGCCTCCGCTGCGTCCGTCTGGGAAGCAGCCACCAAGTTCCGCCTCGGCAAATTCTCTGAGGCTGCTCTCCTGGTGGATAATCCTCGAAAGATCCTCGCATCGCTGGAGCTAGAGGTGATTCCGGTTTCGCTCGAACATGCACGCCTGGCGGGCTCGCTGGTTCACCCCCACAAAGACCCGTTTGACCGCATGCTGGCCGCGCAGGCACTCCTTGAGGGGCTGACCCTGGTCAGCATCGATCCCATCTTCGACGAATTTGCCGTCAACCGCCTTTGGTAACCGCCACTCCGCGCGCAGTGGCGGCCGTGGGGCGCAAAATTCCCCCGCCCGTTGAGACCCGCCAAAGTCCCCTCCCGCTACCCAAAAGTACTATCCAGTGAAATCAAAAAGATACCTCATCCTCACAGGAAACTGATACCCTGATTACATGAAGTTTGGGGTCTTGGTCTTTCCCGGTTCCAACTGCGACCACGACACATTCCACGTGATTGCCGAGGTCGCCCACCAGCCAGTGACCTTTCTCTGGCACGATGCGGACAACCTGGCGGGAGTGGATGCGGTTCTGGTTCCCGGTGGGTTTGCTTACGGCGATTACCTGCGCACCGGCGCGATTGCACGGTTTTCCCCGGTGATGCAGGCGGTGCAGCGCTTTGCCGCCGATGGCGGCCTTGTCCTCGGCATCTGCAACGGCTTCCAGATTCTGACCGAAGCCGGCCTGCTGCCTGGCGCGCTGATGCGCAATGCAGGACTGAAATACATCTGCAAGCAGGTTCATCTCCGGGTTGAAACTGCCGATAGTCCCTTTACCAACCAGTTGGCAAAAGGAGATGTGCTCCAGATTCCGATAGGCCACATGGAAGGCAACTACTTTTGCACCCAGGATGACCTGCACGCACTTGAAGCCGAAGACCGGATCGCTTTCCGCTACGCCACGCCAAAGGGAGAAGTGACAGCGGAAGCAAACCCCAACGGCTCGTTAAGCAACATTGCCGGAATCCTGAACGCAAAACGAAACGTACTGGGGATGATGCCCCACCCCGATCGGTCCAGCGAGGAGTTACTCGGATCGGCCGACGGATGGAAGATCTTCGCTTCCATGATTGAAGCACTCGCTACTCATTGAAGCTCTTGGTGTAACACTCGGATCCCAGGTCAACGAATGATTGATATTCATCACCATCTGATTTACGGCGTAGACGACGGGTCGCCCGACCTGGCCACCTCCCTGGCCATGGCCCGCGAGGCGGCATCCGAGGGCGTTACCCACATCGTGTGTACACCTCACGCCAGCGACGCCCATCCCTATCAGCCTGAAGTGAACCTTGAGCGCCTGGCCGAGTTGCAAAGGCTGCTTCAGGACGAAATCCAGTTGTCTCTCGGGTGCGACTTCCATCTCAATGCCCAGAATATTCTCGACGCCCTCGAGCACCCGCTCCGCTACTCCATCGAGGGCAAGGGCTACCTGCTCATCGAATTCCCCGATATGGTCATTCCGCCACAGCTGTCGGATGCCATGCGCAGGCTCCAGGAAGAGGGCTACACCCTCATCGTTACCCATCCGGAGCGCAACCGGGTCCTGCAGCAGAAGCCCGATTTGCTGGCTGACTGGATGCGCGCAGGCTGCCTCGTGCAGGTCACTGCCGGCTCCCTCTACGGCCGCTTTGGAACCATCGCCGAAGCCTTTTCCAACGAACTGCTCGACCGCAACTGGATCCACTTCCTGGCCACCGACGCGCATAATCCCAAGTGGCGGCCGCCCCATCTGAAGAAGGCCTTCGAGTTCGTCAGCAGAAAAGCCGGTGCGGAGACGGCACACCGCCTCTGCGTGGCCAATCCCAGAGCCGCGTTGGATGGCGCCATTCTGCCTGACCATCCCGACCCCACTGGCCTGTGGGAGCGTGTGCCGCTGAAGTTCGACCCCAGCCGTTACCGTTCCAACTCCAAATCTGTCTCCAGCAAGGCAAAAGCCCCCAAAAATGAGAAAAAAGAACCGGAGCCAAATGCGAGAGGGTTCTGGGACCGCCTTTTTGCCCGCTAGATACCGTGGGCGCCTGACAGGCTTTCAGAAGTCTCTCAGTGAGCCGGCGTCTTGCATGGTGTGGGTTTTGCAGTCTGAGGAAATGCCCATTTCGGCCGAGGGGCTCAGTATGCCGCAAGACCCTCTCCACTTCATCTGGAATGATGTAAACTCAAACCGTCTTCGGGTGATCCTCTGCAACGAAAGATGAGGCTGCCCTATGATCGCTTCAACCCTCTCGAATATTCTTCAGAACGTAGCCGTCTCCGTCATCAGCGGAATTCTCGTTCCAATTCTGCTCGCCTGGATACTTAACAAGAAGACGCGGCCGAAGTTCACAATGAACCACCGGGTCGCTCTGTCCTTGATCTTGGCCGCAGCAGTTTTTGGTGTCCTGTATTTCTTCGTGAATCCTACGCCCGAGGTTCGGGTTGTCCAAACGGATGACACGGCCGCTCCAGTGTCGGAGAATGGTCTAACTCACTATGACGTTAAGTTGAGCGGTTATGTGACCCACTGGAAGGGAGATGTCCGTCTTGTCGTAAAACCCGTCAACTCCCAGTTCTGGTATATTCAGCCGCCAACGATTGCCTTGGGTCAGGCCGAAAACGGCGGAAGGAATTGGATAGGTCATGCATTGTTCTCAACGAACGCAGAGGGTACTGGGGAAGAATTCATCATTTACGCCATTGCTACGCCCACCAAATACCAGGGAAATGAGGCGCTCTCCACCAAGCCGGATGGTTATGAGTCGGACCCGATCACTCTGACACGCCACCGATAGTGCGCCAACCAGGCTCGCTCTGCATTTCGGACCACGCTGGCGCAAGCCGCTTTAAAGCCCCAGCCCGCCGTCCACAGCCAGGATCTGCCCGGTCACGAACTTGGGACCGGTGGCAAAGAACAACACCGCCTGGGCCACATCCGCGGCCGTCCCGTTCCTCTGCATCGGTGTCCTGGCCGCAAAGCGCGCACCCGCCTCTCGCGCCGCACCCTCCAGTTCAATCCATCCCGGCGCCACGCAGTTGACGCTCACCAAGGGCGCAAACGCCTTCGCCATGGCCTGGGTCAGCATGTGCAGCGCGGCCTTCGAGCCGCAGTAGTGCGCGTGGCCGGCCCAGGCGCGCATCCCTCCCAGCGAACCGATGTTTACGATCCTTCCCTCGGCTGTGCGCAAAGCCGCCAACGCCTCCCGCGCTACCAGAAACGGCCCCCGCGCATTGGTTTCAAACACGGTGTCCCAGGCCTCCAGGCTGATCTGCTCTAACGGCGCTGACTCAAACACAGCCGCGTTGTTTACCAGCACATCCAGCCGCCCGATTCTGCCCAGCACACTCTCGATCGCCGTGTGAACCGAGCCCTCCGAACGCACATCGCATTCCACCGCCATTGACAAGGAGCCGAGAGACGCAATCTCCTCCGCCGTCCTGGCCGCCTCAGCCTGTGAATTGCGATACGTGATCGCCACATCCGCGCCCTCGCGCGCCAGAGCCAGCGCGATCTCCCGGCCTATGCGCCGCGCGCCTCCGGTTACCAACGCCGATTTTCCGCTCAGGGTCAGATTTGGCATCACGGGTCAGTCAACGCTCGCAAACAAACTGGAAGTGGCCTCAGCACCCGCTGGTCCAATCGTCGGGACAGCCCCTAGTTCGTCTGCGGCTGGCTGGCCGGCGGATTCGGCGGTGTGGTTGCTGCAGGCGGCTGCGCCGGCGCGGCCGCGGGAGCCGCATCCTTGGCGGGCGCAGCATTCGGACTCGTGCTGCCGGAACTCGCCGCGTCGTGGCTCTTGTAAATCGAGTACTGCTCTCCCGGCCGCTTCATGCGAATCTCGATCGCCATTTCAGCCTTGTCGACCTTGTAGTCCTCCCCGTAGGTCTGAAAGCCGCGCGCGATCACCTGCAGCCGCACCGTGTCCCCAATGGGCAGCACATCGATGATGGTCTTGCCGTCCTCGTTGGTCTTCAGTTCCATGTTGCCCTTGTCCTTCTCCCCCTGCATGGGATGAAAGACCACCGCGGCATTCTCGATCGGCTTTCCATTCACATCCTTCAGAATGGTCACTTCGATCCGCGCCGTCGGCGGCGGCGACTTGTACTTCCGCCCACGCTTGTGGGTTTCGTCCTGGCCATGGGCGGCAAGTGAAGAAGCAGCCAGGCCGAACCCGGCCACGAAGACGGTCAGAGTCAAGAGGGAGCGACGCAACATGAAAGTCATTGTAAATGCTTGGACGCATCCCGGGACAGTCGGCAAGCACGATTCGGAACTGTAAACCTTAGATTCAAAACGAGTCACTTTATTTGAGCGTAATGCACTCATATTTTAATGATCGCCCCTTGACAATCAGTTCGCGATTCCCTATCTTTAGCAATTGGAAGCTTGGAGTGCTAGCACACCGCTGGCGAGTCTGCTCGGTTTTGCCTTGCGGCTCGTTCGCCCCGATTGCCGGAGCCCGAACCTTGCAGCTTCCAAGGCTTTTTTCTTGAAAACCACTCACATCCCGCGGCCGGGGCTCAACCCTGCCGGGGCCTGAAGGAGAAGCGAAGCAATGGCATCAACATCCGTAGCAACCACTTTCACTCCGCTCCATGACCGCATCCTCGTCCGCCGTCTGGAAGAGGGCGAAACCGTCCGCGGGGGCATCATCATCCCCGACAGCGCCAAGGAAAAGCCCCAGGAGGGCGAAGTCATCTCCGTCGGCAAGGGCAAGTCCAACGACGAAGGCAAGGTCTTCCCTCTCGACGTCAAGGCGGGCGACAAGATCCTCTTCGGCAAGTACTCCGGTACAGAGATCAAGCTCGACGGCCAGGAGTTCCTGATCATGCGCGAGGAAGAAGTCCTCGGCATCGTGAAGAAGTAAACACACGCTAGCTGACAGCACACAGCTGACAGCAGGCAGTTTGCAACGAGATCTGACAACACAGAACTGTTAGCTGTTAGCTGACAGATGTTCACTGACTAGGAGAGTTTCAAACATGGCAAAGCAAATTCTGCACGGTGAAGAATCCCGTCAGGCGATCCTGCGCGGCGTCAACGTCCTCGCGGACGCCGTCAAGGCGACGCTTGGCCCCAAGGGCCGCAACGTAGTTATCGAGAAGAAGTTCGGCTCACCCACCATCACCAAGGACGGCGTTACGGTGGCCAAGGAAATCGACCTTAAGGACCCCCTTGAGAACGTTGGCGCCCAGCTCGTCCGTGAAGTCGCCTCCAAGACCTCGGACGTAGCCGGCGACGGCACCACCACCGCCACCGTTCTGGCCCAGTCCATCTTCAAGGAAGGCGTCAAGACCGTTGCCGCCGGCGCCAACCCCACCGCCCTCAAGCGCGGCATCGACAAGGCCGTCACGGTCATCATCGGTACCCGCGACAAGGACGGCAAGTGGACCGAGGGCGGTGCTCTCGGCAAGCTCTCCAAGCCCGTCGACGAGGGTTCGGTTGCCCAGGTGGGCGCCATCTCCGCCAACGGCGACCAGGAGATCGGTGACATCATCGCCCACGCCGTCAAGGTGGTCGGCAAGGACGGCGTCATCACCATCGAAGAGTCCAAGACCATGCACACCGGCCTCGAGACCGTGGACGGCATGCAGTTCGACCGCGGCTACCTGAGCCCCTACTTCGTCACCGACGCAGAGCGGCTGGAAGTCGTCCTCGAAGATCCCTACATCCTGATCTACGAAAAGAAGATCAGCGCCATGAAGGATCTGCTGCCCCTCCTGGAGCAGGTTGCCCGCGGCGGCAAGCCCCTCCTCATCATCGCGGAAGACGTGGAAGGCGAAGCGCTGGCGACCCTGGTCGTCAACAAGCTGCGCGGAACGCTGAACGTGGCTGCCGTCAAGGCTCCCGGCTTTGGCGATCGCCGCAAGGCCATCCTGGGCGACATTGCCATCCTCACCGGCGGCAAGGCCATCACCGAGGACCTCGGCATCAAGCTGGAAGGCGTCAAGCTCGAGGACCTGGGCAAGGCCAAGAGGATCACCATCGACAAGGACAACACCACCATCGTGGACGGGGCAGGTAAATCCAGCGATATCGAGGGCCGCGTGAAGGAAATCCGTTCGCAGATTGAGAAGAGCACCTCTGACTACGACAAGGAAAAGCTCCAGGAGCGCCTTGCCAAGCTGGTCGGCGGCGTCGCCATCATCAAGGTGGGCGCGGCAACCGAAACCGAACTGAAGGAGAAGAAGGCTCGCGTGGAAGACGCTCTGCACGCAACCCGTGCGGCCGTCGAGGAAGGCATCGTCCCCGGCGGTGGCGTAGCCATGGTTCGCGCGATTCCCGCCGTGGACGACCTTATCAAGACCCTGGAAGGCGATGAGAAGATCGGCGCTCAGATCGTCCGCCGCTCGCTCGAAGAGCCCCTCCGTCAGATCGTCGCCAATGCCGGCGGAGAGGGTGCCGTAGTGGTGGCCAAGGTCATCGAGGGCAAGGACAAGGAAAGCGATAACTACAACCCGCACTACGGCTACAACGCCCTGACCAATGTCTTCGAGGACCTGGTCAAGGCCGGCGTCATCGACCCCACCAAGGTCGCCCGCACGGCGCTGCAGAACGCAGCCTCGATTGCCGGTCTCCTGCTCACCACCGAAGCACTGGTTGTCGAGATTCCGGAGCCCAAGGGTGCACCGACCGGCGGCCACGGCGGCGGCATGGACGGCATGTATTGAGGCGGGGATCAGGGGTCAGGGATCAGTAGAATCTCCTCCCCCATCCTCGATTCTGCTTGTCGATGCACCAAAGATCGGCATAGGGGGAGCGGCTTGCCGCTCCCCCTATGCCGATTTAAGGAGGACAGGAAGCTGACGAGCCTAAGTGTGTTGTTTTCATAGGAATGTGGTAAAAAGGGGGGAGGGGGGTGGGGCATAAGCGCTAAATTAAGGCTTTGCTGGTCATTTTCGTCCGGCCGCAAACCCTACGCGTGGGGTAATCAAATTGCTAACCGCACAACGGATTGTGTTACCAACTGGTTATCTTAGCGCTTATGGGGGGGTGGGGTACGGCGTCCCATCCCTCTCTGTTCGGCCTTTCTATGGATCATTGTGCACCGGAAGTATGTAATTATCTGCAACTATCTGCGGCCACCTGCGGTCGGGCAGCCGGCGTTTGCGCCGCGTAAGATTCGCTGATTTTGAATGCGTGTGGGGGTGTGGTGTCCCGTCCTTTGTGCGGAAGAGGCACAAAAGATGGCGCGCCCGGCCACCCGGCACCTGGCATTTCTGCACTTATAGTTACTGTCATCCGAGCACTTATAACTATTAACTATTGCCACTCGATAGATAGATGGTCTATGCAGATGGTCAATTTTGCTCATAGAACGAGATAACTATCGCTTCTCGACCGGAGTAGCGCCTGAGCAAAATTGTACAGACCTCTCAACTTCCAGCTTGCTAATTTTGCAAAGTTACACGATTCGGCATTTCCACCTGAGCCGATGAATGACGAGTGTTGGATACCGCACCACCAAGGTCGGACGAGAGGTTACAAATGCGCAAATACAGGATTGGTATCACGTGCTTCCTGGCGACTCTGCTGGTCGCCCTTATGGCCGGGTGCGGTCAAGAAACGGTAACCATCCCGGGCGTGGTGTCAGTCACCCCCGCTCAAGGCGCTACCGATGTGGTCATCAACACGACCGTCACCGCGACATTCAGCATGGCGATGAGCCCGGCCACGATCACCAGCTCAACCTTTACGCTGACCGGCCCAGGCGGAGCTGCCATAGCAGGTGCAGTCTCGTACTCCGGCTAAGTTGCGACATTGACGCCGGCTGCCGCTCTCGCATACAGCACCACGTACACTGCCACGATCACCAATGGGGCTGCGACCCCCGGCGGCGCGGAGCTGCTTGGCAACTACACGTGGAGTTTTACCACGCTTGCCCCCACCGCCCTGGGCGTGGCAGTAACCCCGGCTCCATTCGCTCAAAATGTTGCCTTAGCGGCGACAATTAGCGCGACCTTCAGCCAGGCGATGAACTGTGCGACTCTTGCATCTCCCGCGACTACCTTTACAGTCATGGACCCAAGCGGCGCTGCCGTGAATGGAACCGTGACATGCTCTGGCACAGTTGCGACGTTTACACCGGTTGGCGGCGCTCTCGCATCCTACGGCACCACCTACACGGCCACGATCACCAGCGGGGCTATGGACCTTGCAGGCATTTCGCTGGCTGGCGGCAACTACGTGTGGACCTTTACCACGATTCCCCTGCCGCCCACAGGTACCCCGGCGCCAACGGTCATTTCAACCATTCCTGTAAGCCCGCCCCTGCCCGAAGACGTGACAGTGCCCCTCAATCAGGCAGTCACTGCCAGGTTCAGTGTACCGATGGACTCTGGCACGATCATCGGGGCAAACTTTACGCTGACAGGGCCGGACGGAGCTGTGTCCGGTGCGGTTACTTACGCAGCGAGTGACAATTCGCTGGTGTTCCATGCGTCTGCGGCTCTGGCAATCAACACCACATATACAGCCACGATCACAGGTGGCGATTCCGGGGTTCGGAGCCTGGCCGGCGCGCCAATGGCTGCCGACTACACCTGGATCTTCATGACCGGCACGACCACGAACACCACCGCGCCGGAGCTGGTCAGGACGGTTCCTGGAGACACGGCCGTAGGCGTGCAGGCCACAAACGTGCCGTTGAATCAGGCAGTACACGCAACCTTCACCGAGGCGATGGATTCAACGACCCTCACCACCACAACCTTCCTGCTTTATACGGGTACGGCAGCGAGCGGAACTCCGCTGCAGGCAAAGATAACCTATGATCAGACCACCTTCATTGCCACTCTCACGCCCACGGCCCTGCTAACCGCCAACACCACTTATACGGCGACGGTGACCAACGCAGCAACGGACCTTTCCGGCAACCCGCTGGGGAGCACCGTTCCATCACCTTTCACCAATCCCTGGACCTTCACGACCGGTACGGCAACGATTACGCCGCCAGTCGTCCTTGGGCCGTTCATATTGCCCTTTGGCGGCTTTGGCGGCGGCGCCGGGATGACCAATCAGGGAATTCACACGGTCATCAATGGAGATATTGGGACCACGGGCGCTTCCTCTACGATAACCGGATTCCACGATACCAGCCTTCCGATTGTTGGCGCCGTATGGCCATGCACGTATACGGAAACGCCGCTCAATATGGGCCAGGTAAATGGAGTCATTGACACCGCTGCGCCGCCTCCTACCGTGAATTGCCCCGACGAAGGAACCGCGGCCACGATGGCCATCGCAACCGAAGCCGCGGGGGAAGCTCGAACCGCTTATACCACTCTGCAAGGCCTTCCCTCAACCGGCGTTCTGGCAGCGGAGTTGGGCGGTACAACCATCTACCCCGGCGTCTACACAAACGCAAGTTCAGTTGGCATAACGCTTGGGAATCTTACGCTCGACGCCCAGGGCGATCCCAATGCGACCTGGGTCTTCCAGATCGGATCGTCTCTCACTGTAGGCACGCCGACAGCGTCTGAAAGCGTGATCCTGACCAACGGCGCCCAGGCCAAGAACGTCTTCTGGGCAGTTGGCGGCCTCCCCGGCGCGATCATCAATTACGGAGGAGGCGGGACGATGGTTGGAACCATTATCTCTCAACCGGGAATCACGGTTTCAAGTCCCGGAGTTGCCGCGGTAACGACGATCAACGGCAGAGTGCTGGCTTTGGATGCGTCGACCACACTGGTGAACACCGTCATTAATACGCCTGCCCCGTAAGATCCTGGCTGAGACCGCCCCAGGGCGGTCTCAGCCATCTTCAGGCAATGGTGTGTCCGATTTGTACTGTCTGCGTTAAGTTAACCCGCCGCTGAGAATTTCGATGATCGCGACGCGCAGTTCGGGAGGCGACAATGAGATTGAGTTCAAGGAAGTTTGCCACAGGGATATTTGCTGCTTTCCTGGTGTCTGCGTTGAGCCTTTGTGCGGAGGAAACCCGAAAGCCGTCAACGGATGACACGAAGGCTGTCGATTCCAGCGCCGCGGCTGTCGCCGGGCCGGCTGCAGCGCTGCCCGCGGCCTCGATGGCGGCAGCGATGCCATATTCGGCAGGCCTGAACATTGGAACTCCCAAGGTTGAACTGTTCCTGGGTTACTCCTATCTGCAAGCAGTGCCGAAGCTGGCTGCTGGAAACCGGCTGGTGTGGCTGAATGGCGGCAGCGCGTCCGTTGCTTACAACTTCAACCGCTATCTGGGCATCGTTGCCGACGTTGGCGCCCTGACTAACTCGGAGGTCCGATTCACGGGCGCATATACGTCTACGGTCGACGTGAACAACGCAAATGTGAATGTTCTCACCTATCTCTTCGGTCCGCGCCTTTCCTTCAGGAAATACAACAGGATCACTCCCTTTGCCCAGATTCTGTTTGGAGGCGCGCACGCCAACGAGGTGGTACTCACACCTTGCACATTCAGCTGCACGCTGCTCCCCGCTGAGAACGCGTTCGCCATGACCGCCGGCGGCGGCCTGGACATCAGGGTCCACCGCCATATCGCTATCCGCATCATTCAAGCCGAATACCTGATGACCAGGTTCCAGGATTACACCACCGGAACAACCGCTACGCAGAACGACATGCGGCTTTCTTCCGGAATCGTATTCCGCTTCGGCGGAAACGCCGCACCACCATTGCCGCCTCCCTCGCCGGTCACTTATTCCTGCTCGGTGAATCCATCCTCTGCATTCCCCGGAGATGCGATTGCGGTTTCGGGAACGGCTTTGAATCTGAACCCGGCAAAGACGGCCGTTTACACATGGTCTGTGGATGGCGGAACGGTGGCTGGGGCTGGAAGCACGGGGAAGATCGACACGACGAATCTCGCTCCCGGCGCCTACACGCTCAAAGGCCATGTCTCAGAGGGCGACAAGCCCGGCGAGAACGCCGACTGCACCGCTCCGTATGCGGTGAGGGCGTTTGAACCACCTACCGTGAGTTGCGTGGCCACTCCTTCAACCGTGCTTTCCGGCGCTCCTTGCACCATCACGGCAACCGGCGTCAGTCCACAGAATCGTCCTCTGACTTACAGCTATAGCGCGACTTCCGGTTCCGTGAGCGGAAGCGGCACGACGGCTACCCTGTCTACCGTAGGCGTCCCATTTGGAACCGTCGGGGTGACCTGCAATGTTGTCGATGACAAGGGTCAGACTGCCTCGGGCTCAACTTCGGTGATGGTCGCAGCTCCTGTCCTCGCACCCAAGCCGCAGGCCAGCGCTCTGTGCGCCATCCACTTTGAGCGGGACGCGCGCCGTCCGTCGCGCGTGGACAATGAGGGGAAGGCCTGCCTGGATGAGATCGCGCTCAATATGCAGAGTAACTCCGATGCGAAGCTGGCCCTTGTCGGCAATGCCTCTGTTCAGGAGAAGGGCGGCAACAAACTCGCCATTCAGCGGGCAGTGAACACGAAGGCATATCTTGTGAGCGAGAAGGGCATCGATTCAACCCGGATCGCCGTCTACACCGGCACGCAGGATGGCAAGGTTGTCTCCACAACCCTGATCCCCGCAGGGGCAACGTTCGACAGCACTGGCGACACTCCGGTGCAGTAGCGGACAATGCGGCTTCGCCGGCGCGGCGCGGCCCGAAGGAACCCACTCGGGTGCGCTGACGCAATCGGGGCCCCCGAGGGGACCCCGATTGCCCGCCGCCTCCCAGGGGGAGGGTTCAGGGTTAGTAGGTGATGTGGAAGCCGATCACGAAAGCACGCGAACCACCGATAGTTCCCGTGGCGGAGCCAAAGTTGGCTGCATTGTTGGGGCATTGTGTGTTCTTCGGGGCAATGGTCAGAGGAGCAATCGTACAAGTACCCTGCGGACCATTTGGAGGGTTAACAGCCTGTGGTGCAACTGGCCATTTCCCAACTTGGTGTGCACCAAACTTTGATGAATGGACTTCGATCCAGATGCGTATGGTCGGCACGTGGACTGGGCTTAGCCGCGCTCTCGGGCCGGTAA
>DATNHL010000340.1:0-16287 GCA_035604995.1 Occallatibacter sp.
ATCCACACCACCGCCGACTCGCACAACCGCGTGGTGGTGGTGGAAGTGATGGGCCGCGATGCCGGCTGGATTGCCTATGCCTCCGGCGTGGCCGGCGGAGCGCACGTGATTCTGGTTCCGGAAAAAGACATTGACATAGACCACGTCTGCGCGCTGCTCAAGTACAACTACGACCACGGCAAGCACTACGGCGTGGTGGTGGTAGCCGAGGGCTGCCATCTGCCGGAGGTGGGCCAGGTGATCGGCTCCACGCAGGTTGACTCCTTCGGCCATGCACGCCTGTCCGGCATCGGCGAGGCGCTCGCGGAGTTGATCGAAGAAAAAACCGGCTTCGAGACGCGCTCCGTGAACCTGGGCCATACGCAGCGCGGCGGCGTTCCCACGGCCTACGACCGCACCCTGGGCCAGCGCTACGGCCTGCATGCCATCGACATGGTGCACCAGAGCAAGTGGGGCCGGATTGCGGTGCTCAAGGGCACCGACATTACCGACATCACCATCAAGGAAGCCATCGCCACCAACCGCCGCCTCGATCAACGCTTCTTCGCTGTGATTGCGGGCCTGGAAGCGAAGGTCTAGACGCCTTCCTCTGTTCGGCGTTGCAAGAAAGCCACTCTCATGTCGAGGGTGGCTTTTTGTTCTGCGCTTAAAGAGGAGCGGCCAGAGCGTGCTGTAGAGTGAGGGTGTGCATTACCGCCCCTTCAAGCCGGACGATTTTGCTGCGCTGTATGCGATCGAAGAAGTGTGCTTTCAGCCGCCGCATCGCTTCAGCCGCGGGTACATGCGCCAACTCATCCGTCAGTCCAATGCGGCCACATGGATTGCCGGGGACGAGGCCCGGATGTGCGGCTTCGCCATCGTGGAATGGACGCGGGAGAGTGCGGGCTTGCTGGCATATATTCAGACGCTTGAGGTTCTCGCGGATGCCCGCGGCCAGGGCGTGGGCGGGGAACTGCTGCGCCGCGTGGAAAGCTCTGCGGACGCCGCGGACGCTGAAGCGATCTGGCTGCATGTGGATGCGGACAATGCCGTGGCCATTCGCCTGTATGAGCGGCATGGTTACCAGGCGCGGAGCCGAACAGAAGGCTACTATGGACGCGGCACCGCGGCGCTGATTTACGAGAAGGCGCTGCGCGCGCCGCACATTGCCAGCTAGAAATTCCGAGATCGCTGATGCCGCAGCTTTATCTCGCTAGATTGCCGTGCGCGTAAAATGGAGGCAGGTCTCATGTCCATCAGCAATCCGAACCTCCCCAAGTCGATTCTGGCGTTCCGATCATATACCGCCCGAATGTTTCTGCACGATCTTCTCGCCGGGGTCACGGTGGGACTGGTCGCGCTGCCGCTGGCCATGGCCTTTGGCATCGCCTCCGGCGTGACGCCGCAGGCGGGTCTCTATACGGCAGTGGTGGCCGGGTTTCTGATCTCGACGCTGGGCGGATCGCGCACGCAGATCGGTGGACCCACCGGCGCTTTCGTTGTGATCGTCGCCGGCATTGTGGCCCGCTTCGGCATGAGCGGCTTGGCCATGGTCACGGTGATGGCCGGCCTGATTCTGCTGTTGATGGGGCTTACCGGCCTGGGTGTTGCCGTGCGTTTCATTCCCCGCATGGTGGTCATCGGATTCACCAACGGCATCGCCATTCTGATTGCATCCACGCAGATCAAGGACTTCTTCGGCTTGCGCACCGGCGCGGTGCCCAGCGAGTTTCTGCCTCGCATGCGCCTGCTTGTGGCGCATTTCGGCAGCCTCAACCCTGCGGCGCTGGGATTGGGCCTGGGCACGCTCGCCATCATTTTGCTGCTGCCGCGCTTTACCAAGAGGGTTCCCGCCTCGATTGTCGCCCTGCTGGTTTGCACCGGTGTATGCGTCGTGTTTCATCTGCCTGTGGAGACCATCGGCAGCAAGTTCGGCGGGATTCCGCGCGGGCTGCCGCCCTTTGCCTGGCCCGACTTTCACTCCGAACACATTCTGCCGCTGATCCCCTCGGCGTTCACGGTGGCGCTGCTGGCGGCCCTGGAGAGCATGCTCTCGGCCGTGGTGGCTGACGGCATGACCGGCGACAGGCACAACCCCAATGTCGAGTTGGTGGGACAGGGGATAGCGAACATGGTCTCGCCATTGTTTGGAGGCATTCCCGCCACCGGCGCCATCGCGCGCACCGCAACCAACATCCGCTCCGGCGCTCGCTCGCCGCTGGCCGGCATGGTTCATGCGGTCACATTGTTGCTCATTCTGCTGGTTGCGGCGCCTTTGGCCAGCTACATCCCACTGGCGACGCTGGCCGCTGTGCTGTTTGTGGTGGCCTACAACATGGGCGAGTGGAACGAGATTGGCGGCATCTTCCAGTTGGACCTGACGGCCATTTCCGTGTGGCTGGTCACCTTTGCGCTCACCGTCTTTGCCGACCTGACGGTGGCCGTGGCCGTGGGCATGTCGCTGGCTGCGCTCTTGTATATCTATCGCATTGCCGACACAACTACCGTGGTTCCGGTGACCGACGAGTATATTCGCGACGGCCTGCCGCACGTACTTCAGGGGCGCATCCTTCCGCCTTACGTCTCTCTGCTGCGCATTCACGGACCCTTCCTGTGGGGCACAACGGAGCGATTGGTGGAGGCGACAGTCAACATCAATGCATTTGCGCCGGTGGTCATTCTCCGCCTGCGCAACATGACGGCGATCGACGCAACCGGCATTCACGCCATTGAGGCCTTTGCCAAACGGCTGCACGAATCCGGCCGGACGATGCTGC
Source organism: Occallatibacter sp. (assembly GCA_035604995.1). GTDB lineage: Bacteria > Acidobacteriota > Terriglobia > Terriglobales > Acidobacteriaceae > Telmatobacter. The sequence continues at coordinate 2,757 of DATNHL010000340.1, forward strand.
TGTGCGGAGCCATGCAGCAGCCCTCGAAGCTGTTGCAGGGCGCGCGCTTCCAGGACCGCGTAGGCCGCGAAAACATCATGCCGAATATTCAGGCGGCGCTGGACCGCGCGCAGCAGATTCATGCCGCGCAGAATTCCGCGCTGGCGAGTTGACGGCCGTCTTGCTGAAAGATGCGCAACCATCCTCCGCGCGCGCCGCGCCCGAGTCGCCGGCTGCCTCTGACGCGATAGTCTTGAGGGGACACACCGGAGCGCGAGATGGACGCAGGCGAAACGAATAGCAGCGGCGCGGCTCCCGCTGAGGTGTATGCCCGTCGATTGCACGAACTGAACGTGGTGCAGGCTGCGGAGCGGCGGCGCGAGAAGGCTCTGGGTTACACCAAGCTTGTGGTTGCCGCGGTCACGCTGATCGCCGCGCTCCTGTTTCTCCACTACCTGAAAGCCCTCGAATTCCTGCTGCTTCCCGTGGCCGCTTTTCTGTTTCTGGCCGTTCTGCAGGAGAATCTCATAAGGCGGCTGCGCTTTCGTGCCCGGGCCATCACGTTCTACCAACGTGGACTCGCCAGGCTTGAAGATCGCTGGGCGGGCAGCGGCGAAGGCGGCGAGCGTTTCCTCGACCAACTGCATCCCTATGCGCGCGATCTTGACCTGTTCGGCACGGGATCGCTCTTCGAACTGCTGTGCACGGCGCGGACCCGCTCTGGCGAAGAGACTCTTGCCGCGTGGCTGCTGGCCGGCGCGCCGGTGGACGAAGTCTTCGGCCGGCAGGATGCGGTGCGTGACCTCGAGGATCGGGTAGGCTTTCGTGAGCAGCTCTTCTGCCTGGGCGAGACGGTCCGCCAGGGCGTTCATTCCGAGCCTTTGGCCGCGTGGGGCGAGCGACCGCCGGTCTTTGCCGATCGGGGCACACGGGTTGCCACGCGTCTGCTCGCCGTCCTCTGGCTTTTGAGTCTTGTTTCCTGGGCACTGTGGGGCCTGGGCGACGTTGCCGGGGCGATGACCGTTCTGAATGTGGCCTGGGCGCACCGGCTGCACAAGCGGCTGGAACCCACTACCGATGCTCTCGAAAGGGCAGCCGACGATCTGGAACTCCTTTCCGGCGTCCTAGGCCTGCTCGAGCGCGAGCCGTTCCGCGCGGCAAAGCTCAAGGGGCTGCAGGCGGCTCTGAACCACGACGGCATGGCGCCCTCGGCGGCGATCCGCAAGCTGGCGCGCCTGGTCGAGTACATTCGCTCGCGCCACAGCCTGTTCCTGCGCCCGCTGGATATTGTCACCTTCTGGAGCGCGCAACTGGTGTTTGCTGCGGAAAGCTGGCAGCGGGAGTTCGGCCCCTCCATCCGCGCCTGGCTCAAAGCGGTGGGTGAGTTGGAAGCTCTCACTGCTCTCGCTGGCTACGCCTACGAGCATCCCGCCGATGCCTTCCCGGAGTTCGCCGCCCCCGATGGATCCGGGAACGCAGCTGTGTTTGACGCCGAAGGAATAACGCATCCGTTGCTGCCTGTGGCCAAGGCGGTCCGCAACGATTTGAAGCTGGGTGATGGCCTGCAACTGGTCATCCTGAGCGGCCCGAACATGGCTGGCAAGAGCACCTTCATCCGCAGCGTGGGCGTGAACGCCGTGCTGGCGCAGTGCGGAGCGCCGGTGCGCGCCACGCGCTTGCGCCTCTCGCCGCTCACGGTGGCCGCGTCCATCTGCATTCTCGATTCGCTCTCCGGCGGCGTCTCGCGCTTCTACGCCGAGATTCACCGTATCAAGCGGATTTCTGAATTGACCGCCGGACTGGTTCCAGTGCTATTCCTGCTCGACGAACTGCTCTCCGGCACCAACTCGCACGACCGCCTGGCCGGCAGCGAGTTCATCGTGCGCAGCCTGGTCGAGCGCAACGCCATCGGCATTGTCAGCACGCACGACCTGGCGCTGACCCGCATTCCGGAAGCGATGGGAACGCGGGCCGCCAACTGCCACTTCGAAGACCGGTTCGACGCGGGCCAGTTGATCTTCGACTACAAGCTGAAGCCGGGCGTGGTGAAGACGAGCAATGCGCTCGAACTGATGCGGGCCATCGGGCTGGGCGTGGACACTCCCTCGCTATAGCTCCCACCAGTCCAGCATCAGCATGCGCGGATAGTAGAGACCTGCCCTCACCACCGCGTCAGCCCCGTGCAGATTGCGCAGCACCTGTGCGTAGGTTTCGAGCTGGCGTGCAAAGAGCGGGCGGAGCTGGGGCAGAGCCATAGCGGGGTCCAGGTTGTCGGCGTGCGCGGTCTTGAGGTCCACAATCCACCAGGCCGCCTCCCCTCCGGATTGCGTGCTGAGGCCGGCGCGAAACACGCGATCGACGCGCACGTTGGTGAGATTGCCGTCGACAACGCCCGACCAGCTCACTTCGCTGGCGGCGTCAGGCTGGGGTGCGAGAATCCATTGGGCAACGGGGTCGCGCGAGGCATTGAGCGTAAGTTGAAGTGCGTCGGCCGCAATGCTCGCGGCTTGCTGCGGCGCGATGCCAGAGCCGCGGACCTGGGCGGCGATGCGCGGCTCGAACCTCCGCAGAGCCGCTCGCGCGCCCTCCCAGCCGGTTGTTGCGCGCAAGCGGGCCAACTCCTCGAAGAGCGAGTGGACGGCTGTCCCGAGGGCGCGGGAGACGAGGCCGCCCTCGTGGCGGGAGTAGGGCCGAGAAGAGACTGATTCGGATGGGAAACCTGCGGGTTGAGATTCGTGGTCTCCCGCCCTTTCCGCGGAAGACCACGGAAAGGATGGGGTACCCAGGCCTCGTGCGCACGCGTAGTCCGGCGGCAAGCGGCGCAGCAGCGTCGGCTTGCCCGGAGACGGCATTGTAATCACGTTGCCGGATGCAGCGATGCTCTCGATCTCCGCATTCGCCGCTTCCTCGGCAGCGGTGGCTGTCGGCGGGCGTGCAGCCGTCCACGCGTCGAAGCGGGCGCGAATCTCTTCCTCCAGAGCCGGCCAGGCTGTAGCCAACAGGCCGACCGAGGGGTCGACGAGGCTGAGCTCGCCGTTGGCTTCGACCTTGTAGCCGGGGCGGGCGAAGAGGTGCAACTCATCGCGGGCGCGCGTGGCGGCTACGTAGAGAATGCGGCGGGTCTCCTGGGATTCGCGCTCGCGGTACACCCGGTCGACCCAGGCCTTCGATTGGCCTGAGTCCTCGCCCTTGGATTGCAGCGGGGCAACGAGGAACTCGGTGATCGCGCCTGCGCCGGCAGAATCGGTGGGGCCGGAGTCGCTGCCCGGTTGGACGCCGCGTTCCAGCCAGGAGAGCAGCTTGCGGCTGCCCTGCGCCGTCCGGGCTTGCAGGTCGGGGACGATCACCACCTCGAACTCCAGGCCCTTGGATTTGTGGATGGTCATAAGCTGGACGCCGCAGTCGCTCGAAGTATCGGGATCGGCCAGGGCGGTGAGCTTGTCCAGGGCTGCCAAGAGCGCCGGGCCCAGCAGGTCCTGCTCGCCGCCGGGCAGGCGGTCCAGGCAGTTCCACAGCAGGTCGAGGTTGGCGCGGGCGGTGGCGTCGCAGCAGGCGGCTCCGCCCAGGCTGAGCCAGATTTGTTCGAGAGCCGTGCCGACGGACGCGGTGGACAGACTGGCGCGAAGGGCCGGCGCCATGGCGATTGAACAAAGGAGGCGTTGGGCGGCGCTGCATCCGGCCTGGCTCAGCAGCGGGAGGCGCTCGGCGAGCAGGTCCGGGACGGGGCGGGAGAGCAGCGCGGGATCGTCGGCGCTGGTGAGGATGTGCAGGTCGTCGAGGGTGAGCCCGCACCCGGGGGCGCGCAAAACGCCCAGCCAGGCCACGCGGTCCTGGGGATTGAGCAGGGCGCGGGCCAGGGCCAGTGCGTCGAGGACTTCGGGGCGGGCTCCAAGCTTTTCCAGATCGACGGCGCGGAAGGGGATGTCCGCCTGGTGCAGCGCCTGGGCGATGGGGATGAGCGAGTTGCGCGTGCGGCCGAGGACGGCGATGCGGTACTTTTCTTTGGCTGCCTTGGCCTCTTCTATCCGTTCCCGCCGGTGGCGGATCAGTGCGATGATTTCCTCAATCTGCCCGGCCTGCGCTTCATCCTTTTCGGAGGCTTCTCCGGGAGCAAGAGTCGATTTTGCTGAGGCTTGCGGGATAAATGCGAGGTTCAGCGTGAAGTGTGGGCCGAGGCTGGGCTGGTCCTCGCGGGCCGGGTTGGCGGCTGAGAAAGTGACGCCGCTGCCGTCGTCCTCGGCGAAGACCTGGTCAAAGACTTTGTTGAGCCGGTCGACCAATGGACCTACGGTGCGGAAGCTGGCCGTGAGAGGAACGAAGTCCAGCGTGAAGGGCTCCACGCCGGGGATCTCGAGGCCGATCGTCTTGACGCGGGAAAACAGCTCGGCGTCGGCGTCGCGGAAGAAGTAGATGGACTGCATGGGGTCGCCGACGGCAAAGAGGGTGCGGCCCGCGCGGTCGGGCCACGCTCCGATGAGGCCGGCGAGGAGCTGGTGCTGGCGGCGGCTGGTGTCCTGAAACTCGTCAACGAGCAAGTGGCGTATGCCGTCGGCTACGGCCAGCGCGGCGTCGGTGGGCAGGCCGTCCTCGCCGGTGAGAACGCTCTCGGCAATCTGGGCCACTTCAATGAAGTCCACTGCGGCGGCCTCGGCGAAGACGACCTTGAGCTGGGCCGCGGCGTGGCGCAGCAGGGTAAAACAGGCACGGACGATGAGCCAGTCGGCTTCGGAATAATGCACTGGAGGCAGCGCGGAAACTGCGGCGAGTTTGGGTTCATGGGTCGGGACCACACTGAGGGCAGCAATCAGCGCCGCGAACCGGGCTTTGCCTGCACGGCCTCGCGGAGTGGCCGGAAAACCATTCGAAACGCTGAGGCCCCTTTCCGTGCGCCACGTGCCCTTCAGCGTTTGCAGAAAAGTGGCGAGCGATGCAAAGGCCTCCCTTGCGCCGTCAAGCCCCTCTGCAAACGGAGCCGAGGGAATCTCCGTGCATTCCGCCAGGCCCCACGGCGATTTGTCGCCGGGCTCTTCGCAGGCAAACCGGGCCAGGTCCAGCGCCTCCTCGCGCGCGCCGGGGACCTGATCGAGGAGCAGGCTGACCTGGGTGAGCGCGTGGCGGACGGCATCCGCGAATGGCCGCTCCAGACGCTGGCGCAGGGCGTCCCAGTCGGGGTTGTGGCTGAGCACGAACTCCTGCATCCATCGGTCGCGCTTGGAGAGCATCTCGACCAGCAGGTCTTCGAGCTCCTGCCAGTTGTTGTCGCGCCAACTGAGGAGCGACTCGACGGCTAGGCTGACCGGGGAACCCGGCCGGCCGATCTCTTCCATGGTGCTGCGGGCGGCGCGGCGATAGAGGTCGTTGGGCTGCTCGGCGATGGCTAGGCCGCCGCCCAGGCCCGAGAGCAGCGGCTGCTGCAGGGCCAGTTCGCGGCAGAAGGAGTCGATGGTGGAGATGCGCAGCTGGGCGGGAAGGTCGAGCAGCTTCCAGCCGCGCGCAATGGAGCTCGCGAGGGCACGGCGGGCGATCAGGCTGGGGTCCGGGCTGCGCAACTCGTCGAGGATGCGGTTGCGCATCTCGGCGGCGGCGGCGGTGGTAAAGGTAATGGCGACCACCTGGCCGGGGTCGTCAACCTCCGCCAGCAGGGTGAGAAAGCGCTCGGTGAGGAGCGTGGTCTTGCCCGATCCGGCTGGGGCCTGGACGAGGATGGAGCGGGTTGGGTCGAGTGCCTGCTCGCGCTGGCGCTGGTCGGGGGGTGGGGATTTGGGCGCGGTCTTACGCATTGGCCCCCTCCTCGTCTCCAGAGTCCTCGTCGGCATCGGGTGCGATGTGGTTTTCCTGGATGCGGCAGAGAGTTTGCAGGCCACAGCGCTCACAGGTCTTCGGATACTCGCGTGGGTCAACTTCGGCCTTCCCAGCGAGGAAATCCTCGGCTAACTGCTCGATGGCGTCCTTCCAGGCGATCAGCATTTCGGCAGAGAGAGGCTCACTCACAAGTGAGCTGCGCTGGGTCAGGTCAGGATGCAGGGTTGCGGCGGCGTCACCCACGCGGCCGGCAAAGCCGAGTTCGCCGGGACGGAGTTTGGCGAAGACCAGGCCGCCGAGTTCCTGCTCGGGGTCGAGGGCAAAACCTGCGTAGAGAGGCAGTTGCACGTCCTCCGGGCGGGGTGGGTCCCAGGAATTCGGCGAAACATTGCCCGATTTGTAGTCGACCACGAGGACTGAGCCGTCTTTGAGCCCGTCCAGTCTATCGAGGCGGAGCTTGAAGGTGAGGCCCGCCAGGGTGACCTCGCGTTTGGCTTCGGTTTCGAGGACTTCGAAGGGGGCCCGGGCCGATTCGTAGTGGAGCCACGCGGCAACCAGGCGAACCAGCCGCTGCTGTTCGAGTTCAAGGTAGCGCGACGGCATGCGCTCAAGGACGCCGGCTGGCAATGCTTGCGCGAAGGCCCGCTCGACACGACCGGCGACCCAGGACTCGCGGTTGGCAAGCGCCAGGAGCTCGGCGTGGGTGCGGATGCCGCGGGACGGACCGCCCCAGACGGAATGGAGGACTTCGTGGAGGAGTTTGCCGCGCTGGGCGGGCGTAAGACCCGCCTGGGCCGGCTCCCAGTTTTTTGCTTCAAGGCGTGCCGTGGCGAACGCCTGGAACGGACACTGCGACTGGGAGGTGAGCACCGCGGCTCCGCCTCGAACCCTGCCCAGGGCGTGGGGAATGCGGCTGAAGTCCTCGACGGGGATGGTGATGGGGGCTGGGATAGGCAGCGCCGCAAGTTCCGCAGGCAGGGGTTGCGCAGGCCCGGCGACCTGCACGATCAGGCCGGATGGCCGGGCCTCGGCGCCTTCCACCTGCCTTGCATAGCTGAAATGGACTTCTGTGCCGGAGGCGAGCAGGCGGGCGGTGATGGCCTGGGCAAGATCCCAGTCGAGCTGCGGGCTGGCGTGGGGCATCTTCGCCTCGCGCTGCACCTCTGGCGGCAGCAGCGGATGTGTGGCGCCTCCCGCGGGCCACGCGTCCTCGCTTGCGCCCAGGAACCACACGGCGTCGGCTGTAAGGCCGGCGGACTCGGCGGGGCCGGCGATCTGGATGGGCGCGTCGCGGGATTCGGGGGCGAAGAGCGTCTCGTCCAGGGTGCGGGCGAGAGCGGAGAGGAAATCCTTCCATTCGATGCGGCGTCCGTCGAAGCCCAGCGATGCGGCCGTCTCTAGCGCCTGCTGCCAGCGGCGCGCGGCCTGGAACTCGGCGCTGGAGAGCGCACCGGCCTCGGCAAAGTGGAGCGACTCGAGCATCTGGGGTACGAGCTCGGCCCATTCAAGCGGCGACTGGGGCCTTCGACTCGCCTCCCCAAGGCGCAGACGGGCCTGGGAAGTCCGCTCACTCCACGCGGCGGGCAGGGAGTTGTCCTCCGGCTGGCCGAGGAAAGGGGTCAGGAAGGCGTCCAGGGTCCAGGCGGGCCGCTCCAGGCCGCGGCTGCGCAGAGCGCGCATCCGGGCCTGCAGCGCGGCGGTCTCCCCGGGGTTGGCTGCGGCGTGACCGGTGGAGTGGAGCCAGTCGAGTTCGTGCTCGGCCAGCGGGCCGGAGAGCCAGCGCAGCAGCAAGGTTCCCGCACGGACGAGTGGAACCTGGCTCAGCGAAATTCCCAGCGAAAACTCGAAGAGCGGCGCATGTGCCGAGCCGGTGCAGTGCAGAAATGCCCGCTCGATCTGTCCGCGCCGCGTGCTCACATCCTGGGTGACGATAAGGATCCGCGAACCTGGCTCCGCCGCGAGCTGGCGCCCGCACCAGAGCGCGCAGGCAGCCAGCTCTTCCTGGGCGCTGGCGGCTTGGTGGAAGTTAATCTGTCTGGCCGGTTGGTCCGGCACAGCCTCCCGCCAGTCACCCCGCGCGTCAAACACCGCGCGCTGCACGGGCAGAATCCGGTCGAAGCCGGCAAGTAGAAGCGGCAGCCGGTCGGGAGGTGCCGCGCCAACCGACGTTCCATTCAGCAGTTCAAGCAATTCCAACGGCAGCCTGGCCGGGCTCAGCAGATTGGCCTTCCGGCAGGTCTCGTCGAACTCGGCCAGCCAGCGGCTGAAGGCGGCCGCGTCGTTCTGCCAGCCGGCGCGGGCGCTCGCTCGCAACAGCCGCGGCGAGTGGGTGCATAGCAGTTGGTGAGCTTCCATGGCCAGGGACGCCAGCCGGAAGCGGGGACCCTCCAGCAGCGCGCCTGGCGGCCCGTCAGACGCGGCGATGCCGGCCCAGACCGACTGCTCCTGCGCAGGATTAAGCAGCAGCCGGCCATCCACGCTCCGAGCCGCCCAGGCGGTGCGCACAAAGCTGTTCCAGTCCTGAATGTTGGGCGCATTCCACGCGGCCAGCCCCTCGGCCAGGCGCGCCCGATGGTAGGTGGTGGCAAGGGCGCGAGCGGCGCGTTCGCTGGCCGTGACCACCCGGCCGCCCTGGCGCAGCCACGCGTCCATCTCCACCGCTGCCAAGGCTCCCATTCCAGCGTTATACTCCGCTGGGCCGGGGCAGTGCCATTCGACCCAGCGCAGCAGCCTGGCAGGTTCGAGATTCCGAAGAGAGGAGAGCAGGGATGTTTCTTTAGGTATATACAAATTGTACGAATAATCATTACAAATATGTTGACAAGAGCATGTCATTTCATGTAAACCGCTATCGAATCCTCATACTCGTTTTGGCCGGAGCGAAGCATGAAAAACCAGGTTCAACTCATTGCATACATTGACCGTTTGTCGGGGGGAGGCATCCGGGAACTGGGGGGCCTGCTCAAGGGCCCGCTCGCCGGCGTCTTTGGGGGCGCGCATCTGCTGCCGTTCTTCCATCCCATCGACGGCTCCGACGCTGGCTTCGATCCCATCGACCACACCACCGTGGATGCGCGCCTGGGCACATGGGACGATCTGCGGGCGCTGGGAGAGACGGTGGAGGTGATGGCTGACCTGATTGTGAATCACGTCTCCAGCCAGTCACCGCAGTTCCAGGACTTCTCCAATCGCGGCGCCGACTCGCTCTACGCAGGGATGTTTCTGACCTACGATCGCGTCTTTCCCAACGGCGCCACCGAGGCCGATCTGCTGCGCATCTATCGCCCGCGGCCGGGGCTGCCGTTTGCCTACACGACGCTGGCCACAGGGCAAAAACGGCTCCTTTGGACCACCTTCACGCCGCAGCAGATCGATATCGATGTCACCCACCCGCAAGGCAAGGCCTATCTCGACGCGATTCTCGAGCGGTTCCACGCCGCGGGCATTCGTTCCATCCGCCTGGACGCCGTCGGGTACGCCATCAAGAAGCCGGGCTCCAGCTGCTTCATGATTCCGGAGACATTCGCCTTCATCGCCGAACTCACCGCTCGGGCGCGCTCGCTGGGCATGGAAGTGCTGGTAGAGATTCACAGCTACTACAAGCAGCAGGTGGAGATTGCGCGGCAGGTCGACTGGGTCTACGACTTCGCGCTGCCGCCACTGGTGCTGCAAGCGTTGTTCAAGGCCGACGCGGCGCCGCTGGCCGAGTGGCTGGCCGTGCGCCCGCGCAATTCCATTACCGTGCTCGACACGCACGACGGCATCGGCGTGATCGACGTGGGTGCTGACGCGGCCGGAAATCCCGGCCTGCTCGCCCCGACCGACATCAACGACCTGGTGGAGACCATCCACGCGCGCAGCAAGGGCGAGAGCAAGCGTGCCACCGGCGCAGCCGCCAACAATCTTGACCTCTACCAGGTCAACTGCACCTACTTCGACGCCCTGGGCCAGAGCGAGACCGAGTATCTGATCGCGCGCGCCGTGCAGTTCTTTGTGCCCGGCATTCCGCAGGTCTATTATGTTGGCTTGCTGGCCGGGACCAACGACATGGAACTGCTGGCCAAGAGCCAGGTCGGCCGCGACATCAATCGCCACTACTACACCCCGGCCGAGGTCGAAGCCGCGCTGAAGAAGCCCGTGGTGGAGAAGCTGATCGAGATCATTCGCCTGCGCAACACGCATCCCGCCTTTGCCGGAGAGCCGGTCGTCGAATCGGCCGCAAAGAATGAGCTCAGCATCACCTGGGAGCGGAATGGCGATTGGGTACGGCTCGATGTGGACTTCGCCAAGCCCGGCGCGGTGATCGAGTACTCCAGGGCGGAGATGGAGCCCAGCGGCGAAATCCGCATCGCCTAAGGGAACAGGCAACAGCAAGGAGAAGAGCAGATGACCGCAACAGCGCCGGCAGACAATCACTTCCTGATCCGCACGCTCACGTACACCATGTTCATGATGTTTGCCATGACCACGGATTCGGTGGGCGTGATCATTCCCGAGGTGATCCGGACATTCCATCTCAGCATGACGGCGGGGGGCGCGTTTCACTACGCCAGCATGTCGGCCATCGCCGTGGCCGCCATCTTCCTCGGGTTTCTGGCCGACAAGCTCGGCCGCAAGCGCACCATCGTGCTCGGCCTCATCCTCTTTTCGCTCAACTCCTACCTGTTTGTCGTCGCCAATTCGTTCCTCTTTTTCGTCGGGCTGCTGGCCATCTCTGGCGCATCCATCGGGATCTTCAAGACGGGCGCCCTGGCGTTGATCGGCGACATCTCCGGCTCCACGCAGGAACACACCTCGACCATGAACATGGTGGAGGGATTCTTCGGCGTCGGCGCCATCATCGGCCCTGCGATTGTCGCGCGCCTGCTGCTTGGCGGCGTCTCCTGGAAGTGGCTCTATGTGATCGCGGGCACCATGTGCGTGGCGCTCATTCTCATCGCCTCCCTGGTCAAGTACCCGCAGACCATGAAGGAGTCGCCCGAGCCCATTGACCTGCGCCGCACCATGCACATGCTCAAGAGCCCGTATGCGCTCGGTTTTTCGCTGGCCTGTTTCCTCTATGTTGCTGTCGAGTGCGCCATCTACGTCTGGCTGCCCACGTATCTAAAAGACAACAAGCCGTCCTCGGCCTTCATGGCGGCTTATGTCATCTCCATTTTCTTCATCCTGCGCGCGGGCGGACGATTTCTCGGTGCGTGGGTCACGGCGCACTGGAACTGGACCACGGTGCTGCTGATCTTCAGCGGAGCAATCCTTGCCTGCTTCATCGGATCAATGTGGTTCGGGACCAACGCCACGGTCTACCTGCTCGCGCTATCGGGCGTGTTCATGAGCGTCATCTATCCCACGCTCAATTCGAAGGGCATCAGCTGCTTCCCCAAGTCGGAACACGGCGCCGTGGCCGGCGTCATTCTTTTCTTCACCTGCGCAGGCGCGGCGCTGGGCCCGCTGGCCATGGGTGCAGTCAGCGACCTGTTTGGCGGCTTGCGTGCTGGATTCATTCTCGCGACAGTCTGGGCCGCGTTGCTGTTTCTCGGCCTGCTTTACAACTGGATCGCGAATCCCACCCGCGAGGTCCTGATCCGCTCCGACGAAAGCGAATACGGCCTGGTGGATGTGGTGGGGGCAAAGGCGAAGCTCGCCAGCGGGAGCTCTCGTTGAAAGATCCGTAGCTCTGCAAGGGCGCGGCCGGGTACCCTCTGGGTGCTCCGCCCCTTCGAACCAGGAGGCGAATTGAACGCTTGAACTGGTTTCGAGCCTCCCGAGATTGCGCGTTTACTCTGGTAAGTATGGATGCGACAAAAGACGCAGTTTCGCGGCAGGGAGTCAATCGAAGGCATTTTTTGATGAGTGCGGGAGCTCTGGCCCTGGCGCACTCCACGCTGGGAAGGGCGCGGGAGGCTGCACGGCGGGTGACGGCGAAGCGAGTGCTGGCCTATGTGGGCACTTATACCGGCGCGGTTGGGGCGGGGAGCAATGGCGAGGGGATTTACCGCTTCGAGATGAATGCGGCCACCGGCGAGCTGACGCGGCGGAAGCTGGTTGCGAAGACGCCCGATCCGTCGTGGATTGCGATTCATCCTTCGAGAAAGTATCTCTACGCGGTGAACGAGGTGAGCGATTACGACGGGAACAGCGGGTCGGTGAGCGCGTTTGCGATCGATGAGGCGAGCGGGGATTTGACCGCGCTGAACGTGGTGAGTTCGGAGGGCGCGGGGCCTTGCTACCTGAGCATCGACGCCAAAGGGAAGCATGCGTTTGTGGCGAACTATGGCGGCGGAAGCGTGGCGGTGCTGCCGATTCTCGATGGGGGATTTCTGGGAGCCGCGACTGGCGTTCACCGCGATGGCGGCCGCCTGGGCGGGGCGCAGGCAATCGATGCTCCGGCGGGAAGCTTTGCCGTGAGCGGGCACGACGCTCCGCACGCGCACATGATCGCGCCCGATCCGCAGGGCAGGTTCTTGCTGGCGACAGACCTGGGACAGGATGTGATCTTCACCTACAGCATCAATGGCGATGCGGGAATGGTGAACTTTGGAGACGGCGTGGAGGGCGCGAGAGTGCCTTCCGGGGACGGGCCGCGGCACTTTGCTTTTCATCCCAATGGGCACTGGCTTTATTCGATCCAGGAAGAGGCGTCGACGGTTGTTTTCTTTCGCTACGATGCGGCGACGGGGGCGCTTGCCGCGCAGCAGACGGTTTCGGCGTTGCCGGCGGGATTCAAGGGAACGAGTTTTGCTTCGGAAGTTCTGGTCTCGCCGGATGGGAGGTTTCTCTATGCGGCGAACCGCTTGCACGATACGATTGCGGCATTCTCCATCGGCGTTGATGGGCGGTTGAAGTGGCTCGGGGAGACGTCGACCATGGGCGACTATCCGGGGCAGTGCAGGATTGAGCCGACGGGGAGTTTTCTTTATGCGTGCAACCGGCGCAGCGACAGCATTACCTGCTTCAGGATTCATCGGGAGACGGGGATGCTGAGCTTTACGGGGCAGTATGCGGCGGTGGGCAGCCCGGGGAGCATTACGTTTCTCGGGTGACGGTTTCACGCGGAAAGCTGTAACGCATGAACGTCGAGAGCAGGCAGCCGACAAAGCGCGGCGCCCGCCAGGCCCGCTACTTTGGCAGCGCGTTAAGCTTGTCGAGGGTGTGCTTCAGGTCGTCGAGCTTCTGGCCTGCTTCGGAGAGTTTTCCTTCCGAGGTGAGGCGCTGATAGTCGGAGAAGTCCCGGCCGGCCTGGGCGATGAGCGACTTGAGGTCCGCGGCAGGGGCTGGCTGGGCCTGGGCCGGGGCTCCTGGTTCGGGAGCGGCGCGCGGGGTCTCGGTGGCGCTAAGGGACGAAGATTCGGAGCCGAATAGAGACGCCAGTGCCGCTTCAAATGTCGGAGCGTAGGCCAGGCGGTCCTGCAACGCAAGCACAACGAGGCGCAGTTCGGGCATGGGGCTGCGCTCGGCCTGCAGGTAGATGGGCTCGGCGTAGAGCAGCGCGCGGCCGCAGGGGATCACGAGCAGGCTGCCGCGGCGCACGTGCGAGCCTTGCTGATTCCACAGCGTGAGCTGGCCGGAAAGCTGGGCGTTCTGATCGATGCGGGCCTCGATCTGCTGCGGGCCGTCGACCAGGCGGGTCTTGGGGAAGTCGTAGACGACCGAGGTGCCGTAGTGCGCGCCATCGCTGCGTCCGGCGATCCAGCCGATGAGGTTGTTGCGGTTGGCGGGCGTGAAGGGCAGAATCTCGACGAACTCGAGGCCG
>DATNHL010000341.1:0-2776 GCA_035604995.1 Occallatibacter sp.
TAGTGTCCCTGCTCACCCGTGAAGGCGAAGTGGATATTGCCAAGCGCATCGAGCGCGGACAGCTACGTGTGCTCAAGGCACTGTCACGCTCTCCCATCATCATCCGCGAGGTCATCGCCATGGGTGAGAACCTGGAGAGCGGTGTCCGCTCCATCAAGGAGATCGTCACCTTCGACGAGGAGGAGCTCACCGAGGAGATCCTCCAGAACCGTGTCAGCGGCATCACCAGCTGCATTAACGAGCTGGCCAGGCACTACAAGAGGGCCAACCAACTGGCGGAGAAGCTGAACGGACTCTCCGAGAAGAAGAAGTCCCGCGAGTACCGCCGCTGCCGCTGAAACCTCGGACGCGAGCAGGTGCAGATCTCGCTGATCATCCGTAAGATCGGCTTCACCAACCCGGAAGGCAAGCGCCTGATCGAGCGCGTCAACCAGACCATGGACGTCATGCGCTCTCTCGACCGCCGGGTCAGCAACCTGGAGAGGAAGATTGAGAGCACGCGCAGTGAAGAACTCAAGAAAGATTACCGCAAGACGCAGCGGCGGCATCGCGCCGACCTGGAAAGGTTGGAGTGCGATGCCGGAGTGAACTTTAAGGAGCTGCACCGCACCCAGCGCGAAATGATCCAGGCCGAGATGGACGGGGAGCGGGCCAAGCATGAGCTCATCGAGGCCAACCTGCGCCTCGTGGTTTCCATCGCCAAAAAGTATGCCAATCGCGGGCTGCAGTTCCTGGACCTGATTCAGGAGGGCAACGTCGGCCTCATGAAGGCGGTGGACAAGTTTGAGTACCGCCGCGGCTACAAATTTTCCACCTATGCCACGTGGTGGATTCGCCAAGCCGTCAGCCGTGCCATTGCTGACCAGGCGCGCACGATCCGCCTCCCGGTCCACATGATCGAACTCGTCAACAAGCTGATGCGCACCTCGGGGCGACTGGTTCAGGGGCTGGGCCGCGAACCTACCTCGGAAGAGATTGCCCAGCGCATGGACATTCCCGAGGCCAAGGTACGCAAGGCGTTGAAGATCGCGCAGGCAACGATCTCGCTGGAGACGCCAGTCGGCGAGGAGGGGGATTCCCACCTCGGCGACCTCATCCAAAACCGCGCCGTGGGCTCGCCTGCCGACGCCGCCATCAACATGGACATGCAGGAGCAGACCGCGCACGTGCTGCGCACGCTCACCGCGCGCGAGGAGAAGATCGTGAAGATGCGCTTCGGCCTGGAAGACGGCAGCGAGCACACGCTGGAGGAGGTTGGCCGGTCGTTCGCCGTCACCCGCGAGCGCATCCGTCAGATCGAGGCCAAGGCCCTGCGCAAGCTGCGCCACCCCTCGCGCTCTGGCAAGCTCAGGTCATTTCTCGACGACGTGAATGAATGACGCACACCTGGGGACGGAAGAAGCCGAGGAACGCGGGAACAGCCTCCGAATCCCCTGTCCCGGTCGTTGCTCAGAGCGACCGGACTTTCAACGGCGGCGGAGTTTTTCCCGCAAGCTCCTTCATCATAGGCAGTTGCCTTCTGCGCATTCGGAACTCTTAGCGATCGTCTGGCTCTTGTCGAAGGAGGGCATCGGCAGCTACCGACCGATCAGAAGGGTCTGAGTCGGGGTATTCTGGATGTATTCTGCCCATGCCCAATGGTACGCCTCGCATCCCTTGGCAAACGGAGGCATTCCCAATGCCCCGGCGGGAGGAACGCCGCCTTCGCCCTCCGCTTCATCTTTCCCTGCGCCCTAGCAACTGCCAGTTGATTGCGAGATTGCCCGCTGGTGTGCAGCCTATTGCTGTCTAAATCGCTGAATGCGCATGATTTGGAAGTGCCAATCCTGATTGGCGCAGCAACTCGATCCCGTGCAGCCAAGAGACAATACGGTTCCAGCCCATTTTGGCTTGGGCTACCAGCTTTTCACGCGCCCGGCACAGCCCGCCCCCGGCGGAGCGCCCGTTCCGCCTCGGCAGCGCGGGCTTGCCAGTTGTGGCCATCGAGAAAAGTAAAGGCCGCCCACCGCAGGAACTCGCTGCGGCTCATGCCCAGTCTGGTTTCGCGGATGTCCCGGTCGAGGGTTTTCCTTTGCGACGCAGTGAGACCTACCGTGACGCGGGTGCGCTTTTCGCCCATGCCGGGCAGTATAGCCCACCGCCCCAGCCGTTGCGCAGCGGCGCGCCCAAATCAACGAGCTTTCACAGCTTCCGGCCTCGGCGGCGCTGCGCTCGGCGTCGTGGTAGTTCCTCAAAAGCACGTTCGCCAGCTCGCGGACGACGCGCTTGTTCTGATGAGGAACTCCGACGTCGCAAAGCTCACAATCGCAATGGCTGAGTCCAACCCCGCCTTGTCCGAGCAATTAGGGCGGCCGTTGAAAACCGGCTGGTTTGTCCCTGGAAAGATAGAGGTTACGCCTGCCTCTGGACACTCGGTATTGACAATTCCCGTCTCCGGGCCGAACGGCAGCGGAACTATCTACGCCGAGGGACGCAAGGGAGCAGGGGTTTGGCACTTGGAAATGCTTCAGTTCGGAAACGAAGGCAGTAGTCAAAGGCTCGACCTGCTGGTACCCGATAGTGCACCGACCCCGACAGCGCCCCCTCAATGATGAACTTAGGACCGCGTGGTAATGGATCAGCCGCATGCGGGAAGCGCAAGTGCCGCCATTTCAGGCTCTCCTGAGCCCTTGCCTCCCCGGTGGTCAAAAAGGGTCTCTTCCGCAGGAGCCGCAAGTGAATGAATCCAATGCCCGAGAAAATCGCGGTCGAGGTGGTCAGCCGGGTATACCTTCTG
>DATNHL010000342.1:0-15858 GCA_035604995.1 Occallatibacter sp.
GCCATCAACATCACCCCCGAGCTTGAGGACAAGGTCCACATCGTGCAGAACGCCATCGACCTGGCCCACGCTCTCGGGATTCCCGAACCCAAGGTGGCGCTCCTGTCGGCCATCGAGACCGTGAATCCCAAGATCAAGTCCACCCTGGATGCGGCGGCCCTGTGCAAGATGGCCGACCGCGGCCAGATCACCGGCGGCATCCTCGACGGGCCCCTGGCCTTCGATACCGCCGTCAGCCAGAAGGCCGCCTCCATCAAGAACCTGGTCTCCCCGGTCGCCGGCCAGGCCGACATCCTGGTGGTGCCCGACCTCGAGAGCGGCAACATGCTGGCCAAGCAGCTCGAGTACCTGGGCGGCGCGCAACTGGCCGGCATCGTCCTGGGCGCACGCGTGCCCGCCATCCTCACCAGCCGGGCCGACTCGGCCGAGACCCGCCTGACCAGCTGCGCCGTCGCCGTCCTGCTGCACTACGCTGAGCATCCGCGGGTGAAGGTCTAGCAGCAAGTCGGCGAATCAGCAAGTCAGCCGGGTTTCCAGGGTCTCGGTTTTGAGACCCGGGAAACCACGAAGCTCGATCTTCCCCAGTCGGCTCGCCCGAGCCTTTGAGGCGCCCCTTCTGCGAAACTGGAAGCATGCACGCCTCTCTGCCCGCCCTCATCTTCGACCTCGACGGAACGCTCACCGACTCCAAGGCCGGGATCATCGGTTGCCTGCGCAAGGTGCTGGATGAGCGCAACATGGGCGACCAGGGCCCGCTGGATCGGTTCGTCGGCCCGCCGGCTGACGCGTGGACGACGGAACTGCTGCCGGAGGGAAGCGAAGAAGCCCGCGCCGCGCTGGTCCGCGACTACCGCGCCTGCTACGACCGCGAAGGCTGGAAGAACAACTCCGTCTTTCCCGGCGTGCGCGAGATGCTCACCCGGCTTCACCAGGAGGGCTTCCCGCTGTTCGTCTGCACCTCGAAGCAGCATCACGCCGCCGCAAGGATTCTCGATCTGTTCGAGCTTTCCAGCCTGTTCACGGCCATCTACGGCGACAAGCTCGAATATGCCAGCCACCGCAAGGAAGATCTGCTGGCGAAGCTGCTGCTGGAGCAAGGCATCAGCCCCGGGGCCGCCTGGATGATTGGCGACCGGGTCTTCGATATCCAGGCCGGCCGCGCCAACCAACTCCGCTGCCTGGCCGCCGGATGGGGTTACGGCTCAGCCGGGGAGTTCGCCCTGGCCGACGCGGTGGCGGCCTCCCCGGAGGACGTGCAGGCTGTTGTATTTACAGGCTGACGGCTCCCCGGCCAACCGGGAACAGGCCGCTCCCCTGCCGCGTATTCCTGAGGCAGGTCCCGGGGATCATGCACCCTTGCCAATTCCCGGCCCGCCGCGAGAAATGCCGCTCTAGGCCTCTCTTTTGCGGAGAACACTCATGTTCAGTTTCCCCGGCGGCTTGAGGATTTTTTGAAGTTTACCCCTGATTGATCCGATGAGAGAGAAATACGGGGCCGAAAGGGTAAACTGCGTTTTGGACCAATCCGTGCATGCGGCCGCGCCAGGTTGTCTGCTCAGGGCCATTGTCAATCAGAGAGAGTCAGCCATGCCGAACCAGACACCAGCAGATTCAGCCAGCGTCGCTCCGCACCACCAGGCTGCCGCCAGTCTCTACGCCCTGATCGAGAGCACCGAAGACCTGATCTGTTCCGTTGACCTCGATTTCCGGATTCTCACCTTCAATTCCTCATTGCAGCGCCATTTCGCGCGCAATTTTGGCACGCAGATCGCCATCGGCAAGCTCCCGGAGGATTTGCTTCCGCCGGAGAGGGCGGCCATGTACAGGGCGCTCTTTCAGCGGGCGCTCGCCGGAGGCCCATTCCGAACCCAGGTCGCCGGCCAGGATGACCAGGTCATCGAAGTCTCCCTGTTCCCCATCGTTGTCGAAGGCAAAACCACCGGCCTTTCCATCTTCGGCAAGGACATAACCGACCGCGACCGGCGCGAAAGAGAACTGCGCGAGACGGCCGACTTCCTGAAGGAGACGCAGAGAATTGGCGCTGTCGGCTCCTATGTGCTCGACATTGCCTCCGGCCGGTGGACAAGTTCCAATGTGCTGGATGAATTGTTTGGCATCGGCAGCGATTACGGCCGCACCGTCGAGGGATGGGCGGCGCTGGTCCACCCCGATGACCGCGCGATGATGGCGGCGTATTTCGCTTGCGAGGTGGTGGGAGAGAAAAAGGAGTTCGACAAGGAGTACCGCATCGTCCGCGTCAACGACCAGGCGGAGCGCTGGCTGCACGGCATGGGCCGACTGGAGTTCGATGCACTTGAAGAGCCCGTCAAAATGCGCGGCTTGATTCGAGACATCACCGAGCGGAAGCGAGCGGAAATGCAAATCCGCGAGAGCGAGCAGCGCTACCGCGCCACCTTCGAGCAGGCAGCGGTGGGCATCGTGCACACCTCGCTCGATGGGCATATCTTGCGGTGCAACGAGCGTTTTGCCGAGATCACCGGCTACCCTCTCGACGAACTCCGCGGCCTCACCTTCCAGCAACTCACGCAGCCCCAGGACATGGACGAAAGCGTCGGAGTGGTCAAGCAGATGTTGGAAGGCGCCCTCGGTACCGCAAGTTTGGAGAAGCGCTATCTTCGCAAGGACGGCAGCTTGACCTGGGTCAGGCTAACCGTCTCCATCCAACACGACGGCGGTGGACGCGCGCAGCACTTCATCACCGTTGTCGAAGACATCAATGCCCGCAAAGCCGCCGAGGAAAGCCTGGCGAGGGTTCAGGAAGCGTTGCGGACCAGCGAGGCCCACTATCGGACTGTCTTCCAAACCAGCCTTGACGGCATCTGTATCAGCCGCCTGACCGATGGGAGATTCCTCGATGCCAATAAGGCATTCCTCGACCTGATGGGAATCGAACGCGAAGAAGTGGTCGGCTATACATCGCTGCAGCTGAACTTCTGGGCGGACCCGGGAGTTCGCGGGGAAATGTTTGAAGTGCTGCTCAGGGACTCAAGCTTCCGCGACTGGGAAACCCAATTCATCAGGAAAGACGGGAAGTTGATCTGGATTCAGCTATCGGCATCGCTGATCGAGATCGACGGCGTCCCGTGCATCCTGAGCCTGGTGCGCGATACCTCCGACGCTAAGGCCGGCGAGGAACGACTCGCCGCTGCTCAGGAGGCCTTGCGGCTGAGCGAAAAACGCTATCGCACCGCTTTCCAGACCAGCTTGGATGCGATCAATATCAACCGCCTCAGCGACGGACAGTTCATCGAGTGCAACAAGGCATTTCTTGACATAATCGGGTTCGCGCGCAACGAAGTCATCGGCCGCACTGCACTGGAACTCGGAATCTGGGTCGACCCGGCTGACCGAAAGCGCATGGCAGACCAAGTAAGCCGCAAATCCATCTTCCGGGATTTGGAGGCACGATTCAGGAAAAAGAACGGCGACATCTTCTGGGGGCTGATGTCGGCATCGCGGATTGAAATTGAAGGCGTCGCCTGCGTCCTTTCCATCACCCGGGATATCTCCGAGGCCAAGGCCGCCGAGCAGCGCCTGGCCGAGGCCGCCGAAGCTCTGCGCGTCAGCGAGGAGCGCTATCGCAAGGTCTTCCAGACCAGCCTCGATCCCATCACCATCAATCGCATTGACAACAAGCAATACCTCGATGTGAATCAGGCCTTTCTCCACGTGATGGGATTTGAGCGCGATGAAGTCATCGGGAAGGTCCCCCTGGATCTCAACATCTGGACCGACCCGAGAGACCTCGTCAATCTCGCCGACACCCTGCATGAGACCGGCGAATGCCGGAACCGGGAAATTCAATTCACCAGGAAGGACGGAAGCACCGTCTGGGGCCTCATGTCGGCGTCGATCATCGAGATTGGCGGCATCCCCTGCGCGCTCACCATCACCCGCGACATTTCCAGCGCCAAGGCCGCCGAAGACGAAATCCGCAGTCTGGCCTTCTACGATACGCTCACAGGTCTGCCCAACCGCCGTCTGCTCCTGGAGCGGCTGCACCAGGCCATGGCCGCAAGCAGCCGCACCGGCCGCATGCGCGCTCTGCTGTTCGTGGACCTGGACAACTTCAAGACGCTCAACGACACGCTCGGCCACCAGACCGGCGACCTTCTCCTGCATGCGGCTGCGCACCGCCTGGCTGTTTGCGTAAGCGACGCCGATACCGTGGGCCGCCTCGGCGGAGACGAATTCGTGTTGATGCTGGAAGACCTGAGCGAGATTCCCGAGGAGGCCGCCGCTCAAGCCAAGACGGTGGGCGAGAAAGTCCTCACGACCATTGCCCAGCCCTACCTGCTCGATGGCCGCGAATGCCGCTCCAGCGCCAGCATCGGCATCTCCGTCTTCGGCGATCGGCGGGAAAGTGCGAAAGAGATCCTGCAGCAGGCCGATATCGCCATGTACCAGGCCAAGGCCGCGGGCCGCAACACCATGCGCTTCTTCGCCCCTGCGCTGCAGGCCGCCGTCAACGCCCGCGCCGCCATGGAAGACGATCTGCGCGTGGCGCTTCAAACCAGCCAGTTTGTGCTCTACTTTCAACCCCAGATCGATCGCAACCGCCTGGCTGGCGCCGAGGCCCTCATCCGCTGGAAACACCCCTGGCGCAACATCCTGCCTCCGGGCGAGTTCATCCCGCTGGCCGAGGAAACAGATCTGATTCTCCCCCTGGGGAAATGGGTGCTTGAAGCTGCCTGTGCTCAAATTGCCGCCTGGGCCGGTCACAAGCCGGCGGCGCGCCTTTCCCTCGCCATCAACATCAGCGCCCGCCAATTCCGCCAACCGGATTTTGTCGAACAGGTGTTGTCGGCGCTCGAGCGCACGGGAGCCAATCCCAGGAACCTGAGACTGGAACTCACCGAGAGCATGCTGGTGGAAAGTGTCGAAGAGGTCATCGGTAAGATGACGGAACTCAAGGCACACGGCTTGAGGTTCTCGCTCGACGATTTTGGCACCGGCTACTCCTCCCTGGCTTACCTGAAGCGGCTGCCCCTTGACCAGTTGAAGATCGACCGCTCCTTCATTCGCGACATCCTCAGGGAGGAAAGCAGCGCCGCCATTGCCCAGACCATCATCTCCCTGAGCCGCGCCATGGGCCTGCCGGTCATCGCCGAAGGCGTTGAGACCGAGGAACAGCGCGACTTCCTTGCACGGCTCGGCTGCCATGCCTTCCAGGGCTACCTCTTCAGCCGCCCCTTGCCCCTGGACGAGTTCCAGAAGCAATGGCTGGCCCCGGCGAGAGACGCGCTCCCCGCCACCGGCTAGTACTCCAGCTGCAGATGGCCCGCTTCGCAATCGGAAGCGCTTTAGAACTGCCAGACCACTCCGCTGGAGATGCGGCCGAAATTGGTGGGCAGGCCGGGGATCCGGTAGGGGATGCTCCCATGGCCGGAGAGAGCGTAATAGGAGTACTGAAAGCCGCCGCTGACGCGGAAAGCGATGCGCCGCGTGAGCGGTGTGTCCAGGCCGCCGCCGACGAGGCTCGCAAACGCCGCGGTTTCGCCGGTTGTCTTGTTTGCACCCCAATACTTGTTGATGCCGCTGTCTCCCGCCAATCCCTCGACAAAGATGGTTTCTCTTCCCAAACGCCTGCTAAATTGCCCGCCGCCCAGAATGTAGTACGGGTGTTCCGGCGCGCCGAGGTTGGTCCCGCTGTAACCGAAGGCATCGATCTTGAAGCGCAGGTTGTGCCAGGCGGGGAACGCTACCGAGGCATCCCATCCGTTCAGCGGCTGGTGGGAGCCGGGTACCCCATTGATGGAATTGGAGAGGTAAGTGTAGCCACCGTAGATCTGGTAGCGTGCGGGGGCCTCCCGTTGGGCCAGGAGGGATGACGTCAGGCACAGCAGTGCGATCAGCGAGAAGAGACGGGACGGCATGGAAGACCTCAGGTTACGGGGTCTTTTCATCTTATCCGGTTGGTTTGGCTTTTTGGAAATCGGCAAGCCGGCGGTTCAATCCATCGACATGCTCAACTGGTGGCGCACGTCGGCGCCGCGAATCCAGAAGATCACATCGGTGGCGATATTCGACGCGTGGTCCGCAATCCGCTCCAGGTTGCGCGCCACCAGAATGCCATTCATCGCCTGCTGCGTATACTGCGGCTTTTCCTGGATCATCTGCAGCAGGTCGGCATGGGCGCGGCGGTTCATGCGGTCGATCTCGTCGTCCATCTCGCGTACCGAGTCGGCCAGCCGCGCGTCCCCCTCCAGCAGCGACTGCACCGCCGAGCGGATCATGCGCCCGGCAAACTCGCCCATCGCCGCAAAGTCCACGGGCAGGTCCACTTCGCCGTGCTTCAGAATCTCCTTGGTGCGCCGCGCAATGCCCATCGACTGATCGCCGATCCGCTCCAGGTCGCCATTGATCTTGATCACCGCCAGAATGAAGCGGAGATCGATGGCCATCGGCTGTTCCTTGGCCAGCAGTTCGTAGGCCATCTCATCCAGCTCGTGCTGCGCCGTGTTGATGGCCGCCTCATTCTGTTTCACATACTGGCACAGGCCCTTGTCGCGCTGCAGGTAGGCGTCCACGGCAGACTCGACAGCCAGCTGCGCCAGTGCTGCCATGGCCAGAAGCTTGTCCTTCAGTTCGGCGAGTTGCAGCTGAAAATGGATACGCGGCACCGCAGTTTCTCCCTAACACTTGATTGTGCATCATTGCATGTTACGACAAGACAAATTTCCCCCTCATGCACCAGAACTGTCACGCCATTGGAAGGAACTTTCCCCGAGCGGAGCCCGCCTCGGCTCGCCGCTTCCCAACCCGGATCGATGATCTAGG
Source organism: Occallatibacter sp. (assembly GCA_035604995.1). Classification (GTDB taxonomy): domain Bacteria; phylum Acidobacteriota; class Terriglobia; order Terriglobales; family Acidobacteriaceae; genus Telmatobacter. Next base: position 6,802 of record DATNHL010000342.1, read on the forward strand.
CTAGCAGTATGGCCTCAACATACCTTTCCGACGACGCAGTCCTCTCCATCGATCCCGCCGGCTACGAGCCCCGCCAGGTCTACAAGCTCATGACCGGCATCATTGTTCCGCGGCCGGTGGCGCTGGTCTCCACCGTGGACAGCAACGGTGTGCCCAACCTGGCCCCCTTCAGCTTCTTCAGCGGAGTCGGTTCGAATCCTCCCACGGTGCTGTTCTGCCCCGCGGTGCGGACACGGAACGGCCTGAACGCCGAGGGCCTGCCCGAGATTCGCAAAGACACCCTGCGCAACGTGGAGGAGACAGGGGAATTCGTGGTGAACGTGGTCAGTGAGGCGATTGCCGCCGCAGCCAACGCCACGGCAGCCGAGGTACCGCCGGAGGTGGACGAATTCCTGCTGTCGGGCCTTACGCCAAAGGCCAGCGACCTGGTGCGCCCGCCGCGTGTAGCCGAGTCTCCGGCGCAGATGGAGTGCAAACTGCTCCAGGTGATCTACACCAGCCGCGAACCCGGCGGAGGCGTCATTGTGCTAGGCGAGATCGTCCGCTTCCACGTCCGCAAAACTCTGGTCGAAGACTTCCGCGTCGACCCGGCCGGTCTTGACGCCGTGGGCCGCATGGCCGGCAACACCTGGGCGCGGACCCGAGACCGCATCGAGCTCATCCGGCCGAAGTAGTGCGCTGCGCGGCGGCTCGACCGCCTCAAGTATCTGGGCACATGTCTCCCAGACACATCCCCTGGTCATCGATCGCACACCACTTTCCTGTGCTCGGGTAGCAGTTGCAGTCCGTGGGCAAATTCGGGACGCCGCCGGACATCTCGCACCTGCAGCATTTGTCGTTGACCCACCATGAGAAAAGGCCCATATATCGAGCGTGCTGGATCGCTTTGCGGACTTCAGGGGTCAACTGATTGGGTTTAGGGTCGAATAGGGCCCGGAAACTGCCTTCGGGAAAGACCCGGATCAATTCATCGATAACCCCCTGACGTGCTTCCTGCTCTGAGCCATCCGAGACGGGAAGAGGAATGCGCACGCCGTGGCGCCGGAGCTTTCGCAAGAGAAGGCTGGTTTCCGGAGCAATCCGATCGCGTGAACGCACAAAGAAGCTGGCGATGGTCGCTTCGCCAGCCTGATCTCTCAGCTCACGAATCAACTTCGTCACGGCAGCCTCTTCCCGAAGCAGGCCGAACTGCGCCGCCATCTCCACACGCGGCTCGATCAGGGGGCATAGTTCGCTGAGAGGCGCAAGAAACAAGCGCGCGAGTGCTATTTCGCCGATCAACACAACCATTCTGTTGATGGCGTCATAGATGAGTTGAATCGACTCATCATCAAGCTCAGATTCAGGTACGCGGTCACGAACATCAAACGGGGGAAGTGAATGTTTGTCTGCCATTGCGGCCTCCTTTTCGATCTCGATGGGGGAAGACTGACTCTGGGGACTTCGCGAAGCTTACCGGATCGCCAAGGTGGCCCGCAGAGTACTACACTTACCGACCGGGGAGCAATGATTTCGTTGATTGACCCAATGGTCCGCGCTTTGGGGTCAAGGATTCCCCCAGTAAATGGACCAAGTCGGGCAGCATGGTTTCGTCCGGGATTCGGGTCACGCGCGGCACGCATTCTTCGAATTCGTTACACCGCCGCCATATCCTGCCCCTTGGCTTCGCGGCCCATGAGCGCCAAGCCAGCCAGCGCCAGCGCCACCACGATCACCGTCACCGACAGTACCGCCGGATAACTCCCCCACCGCTCCGCAGCCAGGGCCTGCGCCTTGCCGTTCCACGAGGTGACGAGGCCGCCTAACTGGTAAGCCAGTCCGGGCGCCGTGGCCCGCACGGGAGCCGGCGACAACTCCGTCAGATACGCGGGAACCACGCCCCACGCGCCCTGCACCATGAATTGCATCAGCACCGCGCCGGTACCCAGCGCGAAGGCCGAGTGACCGTACGCCCACAGCGGAATTACCGGAATTGAAAGCAGCGCCGCCGTCACAATGGCGCGCTTGCGGCCCCACCGCTCCGACAGCGTGCCGAAGACAAACCCACCGAAGATCGAGCCAACTCCATAGAGCACACCAATGAGTCCCACCGTCGAGGGCTTCAGCTTGGCAGCAACAGTGAGGAACGTTGGATACACATCCTGGGTCCCGTGCGAAAAGCTCATGAAAGCCGTCATCAGCAGCACCAGGAACAGAAACGTGGGCAGAAACTTCAGCAGCAGCGACCCTGTCCCGGCCCCGTCCTGCCTGCCCACGCCAGCAGCCCGCTCCAGCCGCTTCTTTGCACCGGCCAGCCACACCGGCGACTCCGCCACCCGCGCCTGTACATAGAACACCAGCAGCGCCGGCAGCGAGCCCAGGATGAACAGGCCGCGCCAGCCGATACCGGGCACGTGCAGCCCGATGAGAGCGAATCCATTGAAGAACAGCGCAAACGCGCCCGAGGCCAGAATCGACCCCATGGCGTAGCCCTCCTGCAGAATGCCGCTGAACGTGCCGCGGCCTTCTTTCGGCAGAGTCTCAAACACCAGCGCCGCGCCCACGCCCCACTCCCCGCCCATGGCGAGGCCGAACACCGCCCGCAGCACCAGCAGCACGGCGAGCGACGGCGCAAAGGCGCAGGCCAACTCGATCACGGAGAAGCTCAGGATGTTGACCATCAGCACCGGCCGCCGGCCGTAGCGATCGGCCAGCATGCCGAACAGAAGCGCTCCGACCGGCCGGAAGGCCTGGGTGAGAAACACCGCGCCCAGCACCGCCGAGGGCTGGGTGTGAAACTCCTTCGCGATGGCCGGGACGCAGAAGATCAAAATGAAGAAATCCAGCGAGTCCATGGTCCAGCCGAGAAAGGCAGCGAAAAAGGTGTGCCGCTGCGGGCGTGTCAGACGGCTGAAGTTGTGCTGGACAGACCGGAAGTGATCGGCCAAAGACACAGACGAGTGCGACGAAGACATAGCCGGGAGCATAGCAGACCAAATCCTGAAGACACCACTGACACCACGCTGCCGGCATCACCTGAGCATGCTCACTCCATGAACAAGACAATCAGCTGGTTCGAAGTCCCCGATCATGCATCCCGTAAGTCCTTTGTTTTTTCACCGTGGCCAGAATTCAAGCAAAATAAGCCCTTTATTTTCTTGAATATAGGCACGATTCGGGGGTCATTTTTTGCGTAACATGCTTGTTTTCATGGGGATGCGGCGAAAGTGGCGAAAACGCGATGGGGAGAACGCAGGGCGAAGATGCGGCCCTCAAAGGGCACCGCCCTTCTGTGATTTTGGCAGCTGGGAGACGGCCTTGAGGGCGACCTGCGCGGCGTGGAGGAGCTTGTCGGCCCTGTCCTCCTTGATGATGTCGATGACCAGGCCGAAGCCGACGCAGGCGATGTAGTCGCAGATATTCTGATAGCCAGAGAGCTGGGGCATGACGGCGCAATAGGCTTTGGCGGCGTCGACTCCCGAGTAGAATTCGCTTCTGCCGTTCGCCAAAGACTGCTGGCGAGTGCTCTTCCAGACCGCGACGCAGTGGAGGATGGCGGGGTTTTGGGGGACGGAATTGGACGCCTCTTCGCTGGGAAGGGCGGTCGAGGGTTGGATTGCTTTGAGCATGGTGGCTTCTCCCGGTAAGGGCTTTTTTTTGCCCTTTCTTCTTCGATTGTGCGCGGAGCGGCCGTAATTATCTGCAAACCACCTGCGGTGGGGCAGACGGCGCTTGCGCGCCAAGGGGTCCGTGGTTTCCCGCCCTTGCGCCCCATTCAATGAAAATTAAGAATATTTGTTGCAACGAATACCTGTCCCGCTGCGTCCTATACGCATAGGAAGTTGTTGCGCGGAGCGCTCCCGGTTTCCCCTTGCCCGCGCCTTTGGCACGAGTCCCCCGGACTCTATGCATAAACTCAGCGGCCCACCGGCCCGGACAACGAAAGGAATTTTGAACAATATGAAGCGTTTGGCACTCGTCACCGGCATTCTCGCCCTGGCCGCTTCCCTGGCCCTGGCGCAAACCTCCACCTGGACCTCCGACCCGCCCCACAGCGAAGTCGATTTCACCATCACCCACCTCAGCGTCTCCAACGTTCACGGCCGCTTCGGCCATGTGGCCGCGACCATCAACCTGAACGAGGCCGATATCACCAAGTCCACCGTGTCTGCCACCATCGACGTGACTGGCATAGACACCGGCGAAGATGCGCGAAACAACCACCTCAAGAGCCCCGACTTTTTTGATGTCGCCACCCTTCCCAGCGCGACATTCACCAGCACCAGCGTGGCCAAGACTGCCACCGGCCTGACCATCAACGGCAACCTGACCCTGCACGGCGTGACCAAGCCCGTGGTGCTTGCGGCGGAAGGCCCCCGGGGCCCGGCGCCGGGCATGGATCACAAACCGCATGCCGGTTTCTCGGCCACCACCACCATCAAGCGCACCGACTTCGGCATCGGCAGCAAGTTTCCCGCAGCCATCGTCGGCGAAGACGTGAAGCTGAACATCGAACTGGAAGTCGTGAAGCAGTAAGCCGGGCCGCAAGAGCGCGGGCCGTTCGTTTCCAATCGTGTCGGGGCACGGCTTTACGGAAGAGAGCCGGTTTTGAGGCAAACGTCCGAAAAGCATACCGCAGGGGCTGAAGGGGCTGCGGAAAAAGTCCCATTTCCAAGCAGACGTCCCGAAAAGCGTCCCTCCGGGGCTGAAGCCCGCGTTGATTCTGCTAGCTTTATGCGGGGGTTAAAACCCCCGCCTCCCTCCGGCACGAGCTTTTCCGGAGCCTGTGAAGCCCACGCTGATTCTGTTGCACTTGCGGCACCACTGAAGTCGTGCCCTGACACTTTCTGCAACTCCGGAGGAGTTTTCCGCAGCCTGCAAAGCCGCATCCCCATTTCTTGATCTGCATTCGGCATGGGTGAAGCCATGCCCTTTCAAAACCTGGATTGGAAGAAAGCCGATGGCTAGCCTGAAACTCGAAATCGCGCAGGAGCCGCCCTTTTCCAGCGTGGAAGAGGAGGCCCTGCTCAATCTGCTGCGCACTGCCGACTGCCTGCACCGCGCCTTCCACCGCAGGACCCGCGACTGGGGCGTTACCTCCACCCAGTACAACGTCCTGCGCATCCTGCGTGGCGCCCGGCCACACGGGCTCACGTGTTCGGCCATCGGGGATCGAATGATTACCGCCGAGCCGGATATTACCCGACTGCTCTCGCGGCTCAAGTCGTTGAAGTTTGTCCGCCAGCAGCGCGACCACCATGACCGCCGCGTGGTTTGGACAAAAATCTCGGACTCCGGGCTTCACCTGCTCGCGGAGATGGATCCAGTCATTCAGCAACTACCGGTGGACCTGCTCGGGCATTTGGACAAGGATGAGTTGGCGGAGTTCATCCGCCTGCTGGAACGGGCGCGCAGCCACTGCGGGGAGACGCAGACCGCTGTGAGCTGCGATGGGGAAAAATGCAGCGATGGGCCGGTAGCGGCGCGCGTGGTGCAGACCTAGGAGACTCTGGTCAAGTTGTCCAGAGAACGGGCTGGCTTCCAGCGAACATTCCCTCAGGGGCTAAACAGGCTGCGGAAAAAGGCCAGTTTCCAGGTGAAAAGCCCGAGAAGCATAGCGCAGGGGCTAAAGCCCACGTTGATTTGATTGCACTTACGGCACGACTGAAGTCGTGCCCTGACACTTCTTGCCTCTCCCGTTGAGTTTTTCCGCAGCCTGTAAAGCCCATGCCTTTTTCAGCTGGTTGCGGCACGCGACCCAGAGGGTACCCCGGTCGTGCCCTGACAAAAAGCCCTCGCGCATCCCCGCGGGGTCGAGTTTTTCCGCAGCCTGTAAAGTCGTGCGCCGACACGCCCGGGCGCGCCCTCGAGTCCTTCCGGAACCCGAGAAGTCCTTACCTATCTGTTTATGGATGGTTTCTTACTGGCCCAGAACCTTCTGGGCCACGGCTTCTTCGTCCGCATCGGTCTGAATGATCTTGTTGTGCAAGCAATAGAGAGCCAGTTCAAGCCGGTCAGAGACGCCCAGCTTGTCGTAGATCTTGCGCAGATAATTCTTGATCACCTGTTCGGTGGTTCCGAGCTGGAAGGCGATCTCCTTGTTGCGTTTGCCCTGGGTAATGCAGGTAATGATGGCCATCTCCTTGGGCGAGAGCCGCGGCTGCGTCCGCGGACTGACCAGGGCAGCTGCCTGCGACCGGTAGGCCTCAATCACCCAATTCACCGATTGATTGTCGATCCAGGTTTCGCCCGCCGCGATGCGGCGCACACACCGCACCAGCAGGTCCGGCGAGATGGAGCGCGAGATGATTCCCCGTACGCCGCGCCGGTAGAGTTCCACGGTGTGATTCTCGTCCGCCTGCACCGCCTGCACAATCAGCTTCACATCCGGGGCAGCCCGCAAAAGGTCGGGAATGACGTTGGCCGTGCCGGCCAGAATGCTTCCCTCCAGCAAAACGATATCCGTGGGATAGCGGTCAATGGCCAGGCGCAGATTCTCGATCGTATCGGCCTGGGCCACCACGCGCAAATCGTCTTCCAATGCGAAGACCTTGCGGATGCCCACACGGTAAATCGCCTGGGAATCAGCAATGATTATGCGAATGGTCCCCGGCTTCACCGGTCCATCGATTGCCTCGGCATCTGAAGAATCGTCCAAGAATTCCATAGTGAATGCGGTCACGCCCATCCAGACTGTCACTGCTCGGCGAACTGGTAATCGTCGATTGTGGCCGCAGCCAGGTAATGAGTTTGACTCAATGAGCAGCGTACCACACGTCCCAAGCAATGAACCAGAACATCGTGCAGGGTACCCAGCACGGCACCAGGCATTCGCAGCGAAAAACGGATGTCCTGACCCGCCGGCAACTCCCGGTCCACCTCAAAGAGCACCCCGCTGGCGGAGACATTGCGCGACACCGCCGCGACCTCCCCATAACGGGTTGACAGCACAACGGGCAGCGCCAGAGGGAAGCGGACCGCGCAACGAACTTCCTGTCGCGGGGCAGCTTGACCAGAGACAGCAGACGGAACCGGCGAACCGGCTTTCAAAGCGCTCATTGGCTGCATCCAAGGCCCGCATCGAGGGCTATCGTTACTTTAACTCCACACCCCTGCTTGAACATAGGGCACGAAAGTTTTCTTCGTAGTAACCGCATGAATCGCATCGGATTCTCGCTTCCGGCAACTGCGCCAGTTGCGCCTCCCGCACCCAAATCTGAAGATAGCGGAGCATCCACAGTATATATACTTAGTAATCAATAGTTACAGCTTCGTTTCAGCGGCTCAACGCCCTGTTCACTACTTAGATTCCTTCTCTAATTCTGGGGAAAAAATGCCGCCGAGGCGCCCACCCACTCCTGATTCCTGTTGTGATCCACGCCCATCATCTTTCCCCGTCCCAGCCGCACCAGAGAAAGTGCCGGCGTCAGTCTGCCCCTCTCCGGCCACAGGTAAAGAATTCTGACCTCCGCCTGGGTCAGCCCGTGCGGGGTCTCGATGGTGTGCTCAAAGCGCATGCGCTGCTGCAGCAGAAACTCGTGCCGCTTCGGGGCCGGAATCGCCTCCAGATCCGCCTGGGTTGGATCGAACTGAATGCCCTTTCCCGCAAATGAGAACAGCGGCTTGAGCAGAAGCTCTCTATAGGTGGTCTCCGGCCCGGTGAGGGGTGGAAGCGCCACACCGGCCGCCGCCAGTTCCGCCCTCCCGCTGCCCTCCAGAAAGTCGCTCACGAACACCGCTGGAGGCACCACCGGATGGTGCGCCGACGGGCGCGACAGCCAGGGAATCGAGAACTTCGAGATCAGGAAGTACCAGTTGGGATGGCCCGCCCACTCCACCTCCCAGCCGTGCGCCAGATCGAACGGCAGCTTCACATTGCGCGTCATCAGCTCATCGGCGATAGCCCGGTTATAAATGCGATGGATGGGCACCAGGCGCCCGCCAGGGTCGCGGTAGTGCAACTTCTCGCCCACCGCTTCCAGGCTGCAAATATCCACCACCGCAATGCCCAGCCGCCGCGCGGTCACCAGGAAGTCGGGCAGTGTCTTCTGGTTCCAGGGGTCCAGTTCGGTCAGCACCACATTCGCCGGGTCGTGGCCACCCAGCACCGTCTCACCCAGCAGTGCCCAGTAACCGGCCTCGTCCAGTCCACCCAGAAAACTGCCCAGCGTGTCAGACAGATCGAAGACGTCGCGATAGGCAGAACTCAGGACATCCTGGTAACCGTACACCGAGGGAAACGCCTGGATCTCCACCAGCCGCGGAACCAGTCTCCCGGCCGCATTCCGCACCAGGGCAAAGTCGGCGGTCAGGAAATGCGGATGCGCCGTCTCGCCCGCCCCCAGGTATCCCGTGGGAATTGCCCGCCGCGCCGACGCCAGGTAGGCAGCATCCCCGATCAGGCTGTGGGTCAGTTCCGCCCCGGCTGCCGCCATCTGCTCAAGCAGACCCAGTGACAGGAACACCGGCGTCTCGGCAACGCGGTACTCCACGCGCGTGCCGCAGCGCTCATCCACCAGCCTCAAAAGAGAAGCATAACGGTCCGGGGTGAACCCCTCATTGAATCGTCTGCGCAGTTCCGGAATCAAGGTTTCGCCCTCAATTGAGCCGCTTTCCTCTTTGATTTTAGCTGCCGCTGGCCAGCCGCTCCCCCAAACCCGCGCCGTCGAAAGCCCAGACGGCCAGGACACCCAATTCCCGCTCACTTCGGGATTCAGACCATATTGTGAAAATAATCACATTGCTTGACCACAATGTTACTTTTGTTGTAGAAAGGCTGCACCTTTTAGCGTACCATTTTTGTACAAAGTTCTCTCCAAAGGAGTAATACACCAATGACTTGTCCTGCGTGGAAAGTTCGTTTCGTCCTCATCGCTTCCATTTTGGTTACCAGCGGGGTATTCGCGGCGGCCAGCCCGGTCATCGTCAACCCGCTGCCGCACGTTGCCGGCATCAGCCCGGTTATCGTGAATCCGCTGCCGCACGTCGCCGGCACAAGCCCAGTCATTGTCAATCCGCTGCCGCACGTCGCGAACACCAGCCCGGTTATCGTCAACCCGCTGCCGCACGTCGCCGGCA
>DATNHL010000343.1:0-3273 GCA_035604995.1 Occallatibacter sp.
TCGCCGAGCCGCTCCAGATGACCCTCGCCGCCGTTGTGCAGCACCTGCAAGTCCTCGAAGAAGCAGGTCTCGTCAGGACCGAGAAGGTGGGCCGAGTGCGCAGTTGCCGCATCGACTCCGCAGGCCTCGATGCCGCCGCGGAATGGCTCGCCGCTCACCGGCCGGAGTGGGAGCGGAAGCTCGACCGGCTTGGGGACTCACTGGCCGCGCCGGAGGATGATCAGTTTTCGCGATGAAGCGCGAGACGCGCACGACCGGCTGCGGGAACGCGGATGAACGGAAGGCGCGCTCCGGCCGGAAAGGCCTCAGTACCAGTACTTCAGCTGCGCCCAGTCCTCAGCGTAGCTGCGTTTGCGGTGACGCAGCCAGAAGTAGTGCAGGTGCTCGAAATCCATCGTCCATTGGGCGTCGAAGGGGCCCAGGTCCACCACCTCCGCGTAGTTGTCCGTGTAGTCCTTCGCGTCCTTGCCGAGGGTGAGCATCGATTCGCCGCTATACGCGTTCCATCCCCAGTAGAAGTAGTTCTGGTGCCCGCTGATGGCCGGCGGCAATCCATAAGCCGGGCCAAGGATGTTCACCGCGCTGGCTTCGCCGTAGTTGCCGCAGAAAATGCCGGTGCGGGCGCGCACGTCCGGCGGCAGCGCGTTGTAGCGCGTGGCGAAGCCTTCCACCATCTGCGGCCAGCCGAAGCGGTCGGAGAGGATCTGCGGCAGCGGGCTGGTGAACTTTTCAGATCTGGAACTATTGGGGCCAAAGGGGGCCGTGTAAGCTCCGTAGACATTCGGAGGCAGAATCGTCAGCACGATCGGTCCGGTGGCGAAGACCATGGTGCAGACAAGCACAACCGCGTAGGTGATCACGGGCCATGCGCGGCGGTTCAGTTGCGAGAAGCCTACGGCCCCGGCGGCGAACAGCACGGGATAGATGGGCGCAACGTAGTAATCCTTGGCGTGCATCGCCATCATTATGCCCAGGAAGAACAGATAGGTGAATGCAACAAAGCGCCACGGCCGCGCCACGCGGGCAAACGCGAACCAGACCAGGCCTCCGATCCACAGCGGAGCGGTGGAGAACAGCAGGATCTTCACCTGCTCGAAGAGAAACGCGAACGGGGGAAGCTTGAGGTTCTTGTCGGAGTGGGCAACGGTGCTGAGGAACTGATACGTGGCGAACTGGTGCGCCACCTGCCACAGGAAGTTGGGCAGCGCCAGCAGCAGCAGCACGGCCACGCCCGCCGCGCATCCCTTGGTGAAAAGAATCCGCCGCTGCGGGCTCAGCAGCAGGCCCACCAGCAGAGCAATCAGAAAAAAGACAGTTGCGTGCTTGTTCTCGATCCCCAGCCCTGCCAGTAGTCCAAACAGCAGCCACGCGCGCGGACCGGCCGACCCGTCGGCGATGCGCAGCACCACCAGCAGCGAGCCCATCCAGAAGCAGGGCTCAAAGGAGTTCATCGAGAGGTAGTTGCCGGTGCCGAGGAACACGGGTGCGGCGAGCACGGCGGACATGGCCAGGGCTTGCGCACTGCGGCGGCCGCCCAGTTGCCGGGCTATGAGACCAGTCAGGCCGACAGTGACGCCGCTGGCCAGGAAGCTGAAGGTGCGGATGCCGGTCGGCGACAGGCCGAAGAGGGTCTGGGCCACGCGCGCCTGCAGGGCCACCAGTGGAGGCTGATCGACGTAACCCCAGGCCAGGTGACGCCCGCATATCAGGAAGTAGAGCTCATCGCGAAAGTAGCCGTAGCCCAGGTGGATTCCCCAAAGCGAGCTCGCAAAGTGGGCCAGGAACGTGAAACCGCCAAACAGGGTGGCGAGCAGCAGAGCGGGGCGCAAGGGCGTTCGCTGGGAAATGGGCGAAGGGGATTGCGTCAAGCGTCGGCTCCTCGGTGTAATGGCTCTTCTGTCTGGTTCATGTGTTTAGTTGATTGTAATTGGGCTCCCCAGCCACGGCTCAATCCGCTTCCGTGCGCAGCCACCGAATCATGTGCGGGTAGGGAGGAATGGAGACTGCGGCGGCCCGGGTCCGGTCCAGCGTCAGACCCATCCATTGCAGCAGGGGGACTCCGGCGTTGCCATCGCGATATGCCTCGATCAGGGTCCTGGCGGCGCCCTTGTAGCCGACGGGATGGAAGACGATCTCGGGCGCCACTCCGAGGTGAACGGCCGCCGCATAGGACCACGTCTGCGCGGCCACCTCGTCCCCCATGTCGGAACCGGCATTCGATCCGGTCGAGGCGCGCCGTGCGGGCAGCATGGTGGCAAGATGGCCGGCTTCGTGCAGCAGATCACCAGGGTGGAGGAGACGCTCCGGGTCCACGATCAGGCCTCCCGGCTCCAGTGTGACGCCGGGCAGAAAGGTGTCGGCACCCAGGGCCGCCAGGCGAACCGTGAGGCCGATCTGCTTAAGCCAGTCGACGATGAGGGTTGCAGTAGGATCAAGCATCGACCTTCAGTCTAATCTCCCCCCGCGTTGCCAATTCCCAGGGAAATGGAGTCTGCGCTGACGAGTACCGCGCGCCAACTCCCCGTCCTCTAACTTTCAAACCCGCTAACTCGCTAACTCCGCTTCAGCCTGGACTAACTCGGCGCATCTGGTCCTGACCACGGACGGGTAGCCTATCCTTTCCGAGCCGATGAATCGGGTGCCCATCCCTCCGCCGCCTGGGGTGCCCAGCGATAGGTCTTTTTCGCTGGGGTGGGGGCCTCATCGCGCAAGGGCGGGAAAGCGCCAGCGCTGTCGCGCCATGCTCAGCGGTTTTGTGTGGGCGCAACCGGTCGCGGGTGAGAGGCCGCGCTTCCTTCGGTCATTCCAAGCGCCCACTTGATCGCCTCAAAGTACATCGCGCGGATGTCGGGATCGTTCCACGCCTCCTCGGTGTGCCCCAGCGTCGAGTAGAACACCCGTCCCTTGCCGTAGAGTTTGCTCCACGCCACCGGGAAATCGTGGTCCACGCGGTGGATGCGTGGGTTGTTGTCATAATTCAGCTTTGCGGGGTCAAGGCTCAGCAGCACATTCACCTTGTCCCGCGACCAGGCTTTCGGCTGGTAGATCTCGTCGAATTTCACGAAAGCGCCCGGCAGGTGGCGCACGGCCGGGAAACTCGGGTCCTCGTTGAGGATGGGCGCGTTGAAGGTTCCCCATGGATGCTGATCGAACCAGCCGCCGATCATCTCGCCGTACTCCGGCCAGGTGTAATTCGTGTCGAGCGCCGCGTGAATGCCGACGAAACCCTTCCCGTCTTCCTTGATGAACGAGAGCATATCCTGTTTCTGGCTC
>DATNHL010000344.1:0-6439 GCA_035604995.1 Occallatibacter sp.
CCGAAGGGACGGGGCGGATTTTCCCGATCTCTGCGTCCCTCGTCGCTGAAGTACGTCGAGTACATTGCGCTCCTCGCTCCTTGACCTCGAAAAAATCCGCTCCCGTCGCTGCCGTCCTATAAGTGTTAACAGGCCCTAGAAGATCTTCATGCGAATCACCAGATACTTCTTTGGGTCTTCGCGGATGCTCTTGACCAACTGCTGGGTCTGATCCAGCGCCTGGTCGGCGTGGTCGTAGACAGAGCGGTTTTGCACCAGTTGGCCGAGCGTGCCCTTGCCCTCGTCCACACTGGTAAGAATGCTGTCCAGGCGGGTGACGGTGTCATCCAGCTTCTGGGCGAAGGCGGGGTCCTTGGCCAGCTTTCCAATCGAGCCCTTGCCGGCGTTGATCTCGACAACCAGCTGGTTGGCATTGGAGACGGCGGCGTTCAGGTTGTTGTAGAACGAGTCGTCCTTGAGCAGCTTGCCGGCGCTGCCTTTGCCCGCGTCCAGATCTGTGGTGATCTTGTCGAGTTTGTCGATGGCCGAGTTGGCGCGCTCGTACAGCGTGTCGTCGCTGATCAGTTTTCCCAGCGATCCCTTGCCGCCGGCGATGGCGCCGGTGATGGTCTGGAGATCGGTGGCGATGGTCGTGATCTTGTGGGCCAGTTCGGGGTCGTTGATGAGCGTGCCCACGGTGCCGCGTTTGGAGTTGAGCGTATCGGTAAGGACCTCAATCTTGCGCATAAGCGTCTGAATCTGGGTGATGGAGTCCTCGCTGGTGCGGATCACGTCCTGAATGCTGGGCGAGCCGGAGGCTCTCAGTTCCGCATTGTTGCCCGGCGGCGGACCGGCGGCGTGGGCCGAACTGATATCGACGTAGCTGTCGCCCAGGACGCCGGCCTGCGCGATGGAGGCGGTGGAATCGGTGTGCAGGTCGCGCTCGAATTCATACCCCACCTGCATGCTGACTTCGACAGGCGTGGGATTGCGGTTGGGAACCACGCGGACATGGATGACGTTGCCGATGGTCACGCCTTCCAGCGTAACGGGCGCGCCATCCTTGATCCCCGCGGCATTCTCAAAGTAGGAGCGGAGCACCAGCTTGCGCGCAAACAGCCCGCCGGATGAGCCGGACATGAGAATGATGAGCGCGACCAGCACGGCCGTGGCGACGAGCACCAGCGCTCCGACCCTCAACTGCGACCATTGAATTTCCTTGCGGCTTGGCACGTCACTCCCCTGGCTGAATTGGCAGGTATTCGCCTTGAGAATAGCAGACGGGACGGGCTACCTTTCGTTTTCGAGCACCACGCTGGCCATGGCCAGTTCGGCGGTGTGGGTGATGGAGAGGGCCGTGTGGACCACGCCCAGGCGGGCGGCAGTCTGGGCGGCGCGGCCGTGAAACTGGAGGGTGGGCCTTCCGCTCCGCTCCCGAACGACCTCAATCTCAAGCCAGGTGACGCCATGGCTGATGCCTGTGCCCAGAGCCTTGGCGGCCGCCTCCTTGGCGGCGAAGCGGGCGGCAAAGCTCTCCGCTGAGTTGCGCTTGCGCAGGCAGTAGGCCTGCTCCGCGGGCGTGAAGACGCGGTCGAGAAACCTGCTGCCGTAGCGCGAGATGGACCGATGGATGCGCCCGATCTCCGCCAGATCGATTCCGGAGCCGATAATCATGCTGTCTTTCAGGCTAAATCATCTTGCATTCGTTCGGGTTATGGTGATTGCGGCTCGTTGGGTGGACGCAGAATCGGGACCGCGGCAAGGGGTGGGGACCCCACCTCCAATTACCATCGCAAAGCGCCGGTGGGTACACGCAAGGCCGGGCTGTTTCATCAACGGTCAAAAGCCGTGCGACTCCGGGACAGTGGTTATGCCGCACCGCCCTGCTCCGATAAGAGCGGTGTGAGGCTGACAATGCCAGACCGCGATGCCGGGCGCGCAATGAGCGTTCCATGGGCTCTGGAGATGAAGGCCATCTCCATCGAGGAGCCTACCCGGCTGGTGCAAAACCTGACGGGCGCCATTCTCGCCTGCGGCGGCTGGGTTCTGAGCCGCGGCGCGAACGACGCCGGCACGGTGAGCATGTTGTTCGAGTTCGAGCGTCAGGTGTGTGTGGATATTTACAGCGTATTGATTGCAGCCGGGTTGGAATTGAGCCAGAGCGGGCATATTCGATTTACCGAACTGTGCCAATGCACGCGCAGCCAAAAGAGAGAGTGCGGGACGGAAATCGCCAGCATCGACCTGGAGATTCAGACATTTCCGGTGGATGTGGTGCATGGCTCGGCGGCCCATGGGACAGCCTGAGCGGCCCATCGACCGTCACAGCCGGGTGGAGATCAATCTTAGAGAATGAAGGGAATGAAGCGCCGCGTCTTCTTCATGTAATCGGCGTAGGCATCGCCGAAGCGCTTGAGATTCTCGCGTTCTTCGGCCATGGCGGTGGCGAGGAGAAAGCCGGTTGCGCCCAGGGCCAGAGCGATGGAGACCGGGCCAAGCGGATCCTTGAGCCAGGCGCACCAGCCGAGCGCCAGCAGAGACGCATACAACGGATGCCGGATCCATCGATAGGCGCCCACGGTGACCAGCGCGGTGGTGTTTTCAAAGGGCAGGTTGGCGCTGGGTTGGGCGGATGGCGCAGGGCGACCGATGACACGAAGGAGGCGGAAGCCTTCAATGGCCAGGCCGATCGAGACCGCGCCGAAGAGCCAGGCGGCGAGTTGGCGCAGAGACAGCGGATCGCGAAACCACGCAGGCGCGTTTAGCAGAATGAGGGCAAACAGCAGTTCGAAGGCGAAGAAGCGATAGAAGCCGTGGGTGCGCAAATCCCTCAAGGATCGCCAGGAAAGCGGAAGGATGGCGATGGATGCGGCGCAGAAGAGAACGATACGCAGCATAGGACGTCCAGTTCCTTTCAGAAGCGGTGCCGGCGGCGATGGTAGCAGAAGCTGCGCCGGCTCTCAACCCGCCTCAACCAGCCCATAGCGCCGCTGCCACGCCTCTTTGAGCCGCGCCCACACGCGGGCGCGCTCGGCCTCTGTTCCTTCGGGCGCGCCCCGGCCGGGAGCCGGCGGATTGGCAAAGCGGGCGGCTTCCATCTTGGCCAGTTCCAGCAACTGGCGGTCGCGCACCAGGTTGGCCACGCGGAAGTCTGGCAGGCCAGTCTGGCGGGTGCCGAAGAACTCGCCGGGACCGCGCATGGAGAGGTCCAGCTCGGCCAGCTCAAACCCGTCCTGGGTGCGCACCATGGCGTTCAGGCGCGCCTCTCCCTGTTCGGAGACGCGCGGGCCGGTCATAAGAATGCAGTAACTTTTGGCTGCGCCACGGCCGACGCGGCCTCGCAACTGGTGCAGTTGCGCCATGCCGAAGCGCTCCGCGTGCTCGACCACCATGACGGTGGCGTTGGGAACGTCGACGCCCACTTCGATGACGGTTGTGGCGACCAGCACGTCGATCTCGCCGCGCTGGAAGCGGCGCATGATGATCTCCTTTTCGTCGGCGTCGAGGCGGCCATGCAGCAGGCCGACGCGCAGGCCTTGGAGTGGGCCGGAACGGAGCTTTTCGTGCATATCGACGGCGGACTTGAGACCGGATTTTGCAGCTGGATTCGCTTCCTGCACCGCTTTTGGAAAGAGCTCCGCTCCTTTGATCTTCCGGTTGAGTTTACGGGCTGGGAGAGACGGCGGCGGCTCAAGGCCGGCCTCAGGATCGTCGTGAGAGAAATCCAGCTCCGGCTGGTCGTCTTTGGTGCCCTCGATCACCGGGTAGACGATGTACGCCTGACGGCCCTGCGCAGCCTGCTTGCGCACGAAATCCCAGACTTTTTCCGCTTCCTCGCCGGGAACGCGGCGGGTGACGATGGGCGTTCGCCCCGGCGGCAACTCGTCGAGCACACTGACGTCGAGGTCGCCGTAGAGCGAGAGGGCGAGAGTGCGCGGAATCGGGGTTGCGGTCATCACCAGCACGTCGGGCTCGGCCTGATTAGGTTTCTTCATCAGTTTGAAGCGTTGCAGCACGCCGAAGCGGTGCTGCTCGTCGACCACCACCAGGCCGAGGCGGTCGAACTCGACCTTTTCTTCGATGAGGGCGTGGGTGCCGATGACCAACTGGGCCTCGCCGCGATTGATTTCGCCGCGGGTGCGGCGCTTGCGGTCCTCGTCGAGTGAGCCGGTCAGCAGCACAATGCGCGGCTTGCGGCTGGAGCGCTCGAGCAGCTTGCGGGCGGCCAGAAAGTGCTGCGTGGCCAGAATCTCGGTGGGCGCCATCAGGGCCGCCTGGTAGCCGTTTTCCATGGCCACCAACATGGCCTGCAGCGCAACGATGGTCTTGCCCGAGCCCACATCGCCCTGCAGCAGGCGGCGCATGGGGTTCGGCTGGCGCATGTCGCCTACAATCTCGCCCAGCGCCCGCTTCTGCGCCGCGGTGGGATGGAAGGGAAGCACTTCGCGGATGGCCTCGCGCACCTTGTCGGTGGTGGCGAAGGCGATGCCGGCGCGCTCGCGCATGCGGCGGCGCTTCAGCTCCAGGCCCAGCTCGAGAAAGAACAGCTCCTCGAAGATGAGGCGGCGATGGGCCGGGGTCGACCAAGCCTGCAACTGGGCAAAGGGCGTGCCCTCGGGGGGGAAATGCACCTCGCGCAGGGACGTCTCGCGGTCGGGCAGGTCGAGCCGCGCCAGCATCGCGCGCGGCAGGCACTCGGGCACCGCGCCGCGTACGGCTTCCAGCAGGTTGAAGATGGTTTTGCGCTGCCAGCGCGAGGCCAGGCGGCTGCCGCCCAGCGACTCGTAGACCGGCGTAATGCGGCCCACCTCGAGCAGCCGCGTCTCGGCGTCGTCGGTTGCGTCGGGCAGCAGCTCGAATTGCGGCTGGATCATTTTTAGATTGCTGCTGGATCGGGATGGCTCGACCTTGCCGTAGACGGCGACCGTTTGACCGGCGTGGAACTTCCCATTCAGATAGGTCCCGTTGAACCAGATGCACTTCAGCGCGCATCGGCCCTGGCCGACGGTGAGTTCGAAGATGGGCGCCTTGCGGGTGCGCAAGAGGATGGAGCCGCGCACCTCGGCGATGACGCTGGCCATCTCGCCGGGCTTCAACTCGTCCAGGCTGCGCGGGTTCTGGCGGTCCTCGTAGCGGAAGGGAAGGTGGTAGAGCAGGTCCTCGGCGGTCTGGATGTCCTTGGCCGCGAGCATCTCCGCCACCTTCGGACCAACGCCGCGCACATACATGACTGGAGTATCGAGGCCGGGCACACTCTGGATGCTACAGCCGGGCGGCGAGGGAGGTCGAATCAAAGGGGGTCAGTGAACACCGAATCCGGCCTGCCATGAAGGTCAGCGAGAAGTCTATCAAGGGCAATCCGGTAGGCATCAGGGCTCTTCCAGTTGCTGAAATCGGGGATGAAATACTCGCGAATCTCGCGGGCCAGGTCCATCCCCGTATCGGCGTCCAAGCACTCCCATCCCCGCAGCGCTTCGAATGGACAGAGACTGATCGGGTAAAGGACGCGTCGATTCTCCGTCGCCTCCCGATTGTGGGCCTTGAATATCTCCCTCTTCACCCACGAACTCCTCATGCTTGCTGGGGAGAGGATGAGCAGCAGCCTGTCTTGCAAGTGGATGGCCAGGTCGATCTGTTCGTGGACAGTCTTGCCGCTGCGCATATCGTGGGGAGCAAACCAGCATCGGACCCCTTTGGCCTGCAGGTCGGCGTAGATGCGTTCAGCGAACTCCTGATCGTGTGTTGAGTAGCTGATGAAAAGGGAATAGAACTCGACCCCGGGGCCGATCAGCGAGGCCACGTACTTGATGAGAGTATCTGGAACCGCAGCACCATGAAGAAAAACGTCTGGAATATTGCCTTTCGACAGGTAAAGCGTGTCGATCCCAACGCTGGATGGGCCGCGATGCCTCAGGGTTTCCAGTCCCCTTGCACTGCTCAAATTGACGTTGGCGAAGGTCGTCAGTCCGACTTTCGCCCAAGCGAGGTTTGTCCGATCGAGTTTGGCACCGATTATGTCCGCCCCGCTAAGGTCCGCGTCGCTGAGGTCTGCGTCACTGAGGTCCGCCCTGCTGAGGTCCGCCCAGCCGAGGCTCGCTGCGCTGAGGTCTGCCGCGACGAGATTCGCCGCGCGGAGCCTGCACCTGTATAGATTCGCACCGCAGAGGATCGACCCATGGAGGTCTGCACCGAACAGATCCTCGCCGCCGAGGTTCGCCCCCCAAAAATCTGGCCTAGCATCGGGGTGGTGCTCACGCCATTCATTCAGCGCCGCGACGCCCTCTTTTAGGATGCCAAGATGTTCGGGGTTGGCCATGAGTAATTATGCCAGCACTCAGTTCCCGCCCCCGCCCGTGTATGGTTATATGCGTCGAAAAACTTCTCAGCCGGGAGGGCTCTAACAGTGAACGAGTTAAATCGCAGGAATTTCTTGAGGGCGGCATCGGCGGCTTCGGCGGGG